>NZLD01000001.1 GCA_002694095.1 Micrococcales bacterium
AGTCGGGCCCGCATTTGATGCTGTTGCCCCGCGACCCCTCTTCGCTGGATGGCATGAGCGATGACTTCAATACCGGCGCGCCCTATGTGATGTTTCCGGGCACGCCGGGTGCGCATGTCATGATCCCGACCGATGGTTACTACGAGTATCAGGATCCACAATAAAACCTGGCCGGGGCTGCCTGCGTGTGGGCCCCGCCACCCAAGGAGAACACCGATGACAGTGATTAAAACGACAGCGTTTGCGCTCATAACCCTGCTGATATCCGCGACGGCAGCAGCGGGCCATCATGAAAGAGGGGAAGGCCCCAGTCTGGCCGCCAAGCCTGGTCAGGTCGTGATTGTCTACCACTGGCCCTGCGCCGATGCCGATGAGGCACTCTCGCTGGTCAAAGAGATGATTGCTTATGAGCGTGATGCCTCGCCCCATCCTTATTCGGCGGCACCGGCAATCCATGCAGATGGCGCGGTAGTGTCAGTCGATGTGCATTCCTCTGCTGAATCGATGGAAAAGGCACTTGCTTGGCAAGAGGCCGACGCCACTTGGCAGGCACAATTTGCCAAGATGGAAGCCGCCTGTGGGTCAGCCGATGATCTCACCGTCAATGTTCTGACGATGCAGTAAGCCTAGTGCGGTAACAAAAACCCGGCAGCTGCCGGGTTTTTTATGATTCGTTCATTGATGTTCCAATGAGCGGGGAGGGTTACATCCGGTCTGATTTTTCATCTCGTTCTTCACGAACTTGTTTGCGGTGCTCCCAGATCGCATAGGCCGCCCCGACGATCCCAAGGCCCACCAAGAGCAGAACCTGCGTGAGGCTGAAACCATACAGACCGCACTCGGTGAGGCGTTCGATGAAGGAATAGGTGCTGACAGGGCAATCCATCGGTAGCACGTTCTGAACATCCAGCCCCTAGTTTACGCATTTATTGATCGTGCTCTCTATGATGTATGCGAGGTAAGTCGCTACCTTGTTGGTTTGGTTAGGCGCCCGCAAAGCATTTGAGCGCTTTATTCGCTCGTGCTACCCCGAATTTGTCCCCTTCTGCCGCAATCTGGCAAGCTAATGCGTGTAGTAATCCACCGCCGCTAGGGCTTACCGCTAATGTCTTCCTGCAGCGCCTCCAGCTCAGCTGATGTACCCAGCATGCCCCCCTCGANTTCATGGCCCAGCGCATACTGCGGCGGCACGATCTCGGGGTGCTCTCCGGGTTTGCCCGGCGGGGTNTAATAGCCTAGCGCGTACTGACCCATAGAGTAGCCAATGAGCTCCTGAAGCGGCTGGTCNAGGTCTNTGGCGATCTCGGGCGGACAGGTTAAATACTGGTTCTCTTCCTGGCGNAACCAGCCCAGCGTATAGGTGATGTTGATACCGATGCGATCGGCGTCACTGCGGTTCTCGCCGCCGCCGTGAAACACCGATCCTGAATACACTAGGACTGAGCCTGCGCGCATTTCCGCCTGCGTGACTTGCTCTGGCTCGATCTGCACATCATCGGGCCACTGGGTGCTACCGGGCACTACCTGTGTNGCGCCGTTCTCGGAGGTGAAGTCGGTGATTGCCCAAATTGTGTTGAACTGNGGTTCTACGTGGGCGAGGTGGGAGCCCCAGGCCCACCGGTCACGGTGAATCAGCTGCGCTGTTTCACCGGGCCCAATGCGAATGATCTGGGTCAGGTGCAGCTGCACTGTNTGGCAGTAGGGCTCCAGAAAGAGTTTGCAGGGCGCGAGAATATCTGGATGCGCAATCAGCTCCCGACATTTTTGTGAGCGCACCATCAGTCCACCTGTGCGCGTGGTTTTAAAGCCTGCAAAATCGTCAAAACCGAGATTAGAGCCCTCCATGTAAGGATCGGTCTCCGCTCTCAGCTGCGCGATGAACTCTNGGCTCAATACCTCATCGATAATGATGGCGCCATCTTCCTTGACNGCATCGGCAACGGTCTGNGCGTCGGTATCGAGTGAGAANTGTCGAATGTCGGGCATGGTAGTGCCTCCGCGTTAGCCCAATACGGCCACGCACTTGATTTCGATTTTGAGCGAGGGGTCGACNAGTGCGCCCACNTGTACGAGTGTCTGACTGACCTCCGGCGCCTTGCCGTANATCATGTGGCGCTCGGTAAATAGCGCCTCGACTTGCGCCATGCAGTCGTTCACATCGGTCACGAACCAGGTCTCATCGACAATGTTGTCCATGTCGGCACCAAACTCAGCCAGCACCGCCGCTACATTCTGGTAGGCGAGCTTCATTTGCTCAACCAGATCCTCAGGTATGCCACCTGCCTCATCCATGGCAACTTGTCCGGCCATGTACAGAGTGTTGCCCACCTGAACGCCTTGACTAAACAGATCGGCGTAGGGGCCGCTGCGAAAGAGTTTTTTCTCGATAGGCATACTTGTTCTCCGGGTTGCTCTGCGAGTCGGCTTTTCAGCGCTTTTGCTCACGTATGAATTGTTAGCTGTGCGATGGTCGGCCACGAGTCACAATCTTTTCAGGGCGAAGATTAACACTGCAGACATATGAACCCAGTATCGGGGAGTGGCATTGAAATGAATTGGCCGGATGCGCNAAAGGGTTGGCTAAACCTGCCAACCGGGTGGGCTAGTGAATGTCTTTACCGAGGCGAGTCAGCCGNCTTGCAGCGACAAAGCCTACAAGGCTGCTTGCGCCAAACAGGCCGTAGTACACCTGAAAACCTTGCTGGCCACTCCAGTTGGCGAGGGCCCAGGATTGCACCATCGGCACATAGATATCCGGGGTGTACGCGAGCAAACTGATCAGACCGACCGCAAGCCCCCGGGTGCTGGCCGATACATCGCACTCATCAAGGGTTGCCCAGAAAATACCCCGTACCCCATAGGTGAAGAGCGCTATCAACAGCACCATGGGGAATAACACCATCACGCCGACGGTGGCAGGTAAGGAGGGGAGGAGCGCCAACAGACCCCCGGCAATCAGCATGAGGATGCCGAGGAAGGGGATGACCTTAAAGTAGTCTCCAATAAANCCTGCCAGCACGCCGCCCAGCGGTCGCATCCACAATCTGCCCACCGTGATGGCNCCCACCGTGACAGCACTCAACTGGAAGATGGATTCCAGCAGTCCNGCCAGAGAGTAGGTCACCCAGAAGATTTGATAACCGATCAGGATGACGAGGGCCGCCAGCCAGATTTTTTGGTTGGTGAAGAGTTCTTTCATNTCCCGGGNAAATCCTGACATGCCGCGTCGATGGGGATCAGGCGGGGCTTCCATCGTNGANGTTCTGAGNGCNAAAAAGACAATGGGCGCCAAGCCAATCGCAACCAGGCCGTAGAACACAATCACCGCGGTAAGAGATGCGCTCGTGCCCGCCCCGACACGATTCAAGAAGTAGGCAAAAACAGCGAGCCCAATGCTCGCCAACAACGCCTCAACCAACCCGCGACCACTCTCCAGTAAACCAAAAAATCGACCCTGTTGGTCGTGTGGTGCAAGGAGAGAGGTGCCTTTGATCAGCGCGCCCCATAGCGTCAGTCCACTGGTCACGCCCCAGCCGATGAAAATCCATTTGATCTGCGCAAAGTCGGGGGCCGTGCTGAGCCAGAGTGCGAAAACCCCCGTCCCGGCCATCGAGACGCTGATCAACCAGCGGGTGGGCAGTTTGTCTGACAGCCACCCACTGGGTAGATAGGTTAAAAAGAAAATGACCCCCAAGATCGAGTGGCACTCAGCCAGTTGCGCGCGGGTGATATCGAAGGTCTCTAGCATCGATCCCTCGAAATTCTGGCGCATGTACACCGCCGGATAAATCACGCCGCTGCCTACAATCAGCAAAAGGAGCTGCACATAGCGATGCCTTAGGCTGGGCTTGGCCACTTTAGCCTCTGGCTGCGCCGGTGATGATGTCTCGATGGGTTTCTCCTTGTCGCCAAGTCATTTGCTTCTGTAGTGCACCTTATACAAATGCTGGAGCTACCGCATAAAAAACCCGCCATCGAGGCGGGTTTTTTGTGACTGTCCTAGTAAACAGGCGCTTAGGTGATCAGCCCTCCGGGTGGTTGGCCTTCCACTCCATCGCAGCCCGCACCCGCCGTTCCACCGAAGGATGCGTATAGAACAGCCACTCCTCCAGCGTCCCCGGCCGCGGGTTTCGGTACTCAGCGGTCTTTACCAGCGCGCTCGCCATGCCGTCGGGCAAGTTCACCATCTCATAGGAGTAGTGGTCCGCCTCGGTCTCGTTCATGCGCGACAGCGTGTTCGACACTGGCTGGGTGAACATGGTGATTACGCCGACCAGAAACAGCAGCACCGGCAGTGTGCTGGGATCGCCGATGTCTTCCCGCGCGCCAAAGAGTCGCGCGACGGGATTAAATGCCTTGTCGGCAATGAAAAAGCTCGCCATGACGATGACAATGGTGAGGAACACACCGTCCCATACGTGGCCCAGCTTGTAGTGCCCGATCTCATGACCAGTAACCGCTTTCACCTCATCCAAGGTGGCTTCGTCGAGTGCGACGTCTGAAATAGCGATCCGCGCGGCGTCACCAATGCCCGCCACGTTGGCGGTGAAGTTATTGGACTGTCGCGAGCCGTCGTACATGAAGACCCTATCGGTCGGAATGCCAGCATCGATTGCCATAGCTTCGATCGCGTCGCGCACCTCACCGGGGGGTACTGGCTGATAATCATTGAATAGCGGTGCAATGTAGGTTGGGCCAACCACCATCAAAAAGGCAACAAATACGCCGCTGAAGGCGCCGCCCCAGAGCCACCACAGTTTTTTAGCTTTCTGGATAAACGCATAGATCGCCACCAGAAAAATGCCGAACAGCAGCACGGAGATCGCCAGTGCCAGCAGGCCCTGGCCGAGAAAATCCATTAGCGGTTGACTGGTGCGACCGTACTCGGTCTCGCGCCACCAGCCCGCGAACACCGACCAGGGCAATTCCAGCAACTCCGACACCACCAGATACACGGCTGAGATACTGAATACCCGTATAAAAAATCCGCGTTTGGAGAGTTTGTCTGCGGTTTTAGTGAGGAGGCCGGTACGGACAATGATTAGGGTAACGATCGCGCTGATCAGCAGGCCCCATAGCATCAACCATTGGTTACCGGAGGTATAGGCGGCGGCTTGCGCCAGTGCTTCCTCGCCCAAGCCATCAACATAGGCGGCCGTCGCCGCTTCGACGTCAAATGACAT
>NZLD01000002.1 GCA_002694095.1 Micrococcales bacterium
GGTGGTGGGGTCTGGTGCGGTGGTGGGGTCTGGTGCGGTGGTGGGGTCTGGTGCGGTGGTGGGGTCTGGTGCGGTGGTGGGGTCTGGTGCGGTGGTGGNTGGTTCCGATGGCGCCANGGTCGGCGNCGGCTCGCTNGGGAGGGGTCCTCCACCGGCCCANGCCGTACCAGAACCCAGCNAAAGCATTGGTAGTGAAATCAGGATGACANCNATGCGTGCGAGCCCCTTTGTACGAACCTCNTTCATCTGTGCTGTNGCTCGCTAACTTGATTGCGATGGTGGCCCNAGGCGTCGCTCAAGTTCCGAACGCATCTGNGTCATGGATGCAAGGAAAGAGCGATTNGATGCTTCCACGCGNGCCGATTCTGCTGCNGCCGTGTCCATCGCNGTGAGGATTGTCTGGAGNGCTCCGTCAATCGCCTTGCGCATTGTGCTGGTCTCGNGCAGGAGGCTTGTCATGTCATTTTCCTGAACACGNAGCTCNTCGAGAGAGCTACTGAGCGANCCTCGGGCTTCGGTTCGCGCNTCATCNCGTAAGGAATCTGCCATTGACCGAGCGGCGTCAACAATCTGCCGTCCTTCATCATTAGCAGCACTGATNGCTTCATCAGCAGANCGAAGCGCNACNTCCAAACGGGTTTGCGCCTCNAGGACNAAGGAGTCTGAAATCCTTCTAGCNTCCTCTCGAANGCGCTCGGCCTCGACTNGAGCAGAAGCCGCCATGGCATCAGCCTCTGTTCGCACGCGCTCCAAGATTTCTTCCGCGGCCGCATGCGCTTTAGATGTTGTTTCTGAACTCGCAGTCTCAGCCTCTGTGACGAGTTCCGTTGCGCGGTCTTGGGCGCGCGCGAGAGCGGCCTGAATCTTCTCACTCGAGTGNCTTTGTTGCTCCTCNATCTCGCGCCGAATCTCCGCTGCCTGCGTTTGTGCGGCCTTGATGATGTCNCCAGCCGCTCCGACAGCAACGAGCGAAAGCTCATCAGGACTGAGGTCCTGAAGTCGCCTGTTGTCGTGAACTGCGGCTTTGGCGTCCGCAAGTTCCCGCTCNAATTCCTGCACGCGGTTTTGCAGTTGCTCGAGAATTTGCGCAGGGGTCANGGAANCCCCNGNGCNTNNAGGCGTTATCGACACGAATACTCCATTTCTTGAGGTCTCAATACTAANGACAGCAGCCCGCGTGTCGCCACAAATGTCAGGATTTTCCCTCTANNATNANCGCTCGCNGNTNGACCANAGGTCCCATTTGCGGTCAAGAAGACGGGCATACCGTGGGTCGCTGGCGTCGAGATATGCCGAGCGGCCCTCACGACTGGTGAGAGCATCCTTGGCCGCGCGACGACCCTCTTCTGCCTCAGAGCGCCTCCGTGTCTCGTTGACGAGGCGCTCNCGTGCTTCNTCCAACTCNAGGCGTACAGATTGAAGCTCTANCTTCACTGNGGCCAATTCGTCTCGGTCCACCGCGGTCTCCCGGTNACTTGCCTCNGTCANCGACCGCGCCTCAACCAATCGGGCACGCTCATTATCGAGAGAAGATCNGGTTNNCTGCAATAGATCTCGCTCTTTGGCNAGCTCATCNTGCAGGATCGNNGCCTCGTGTTTCGCTTGTNGGGCTGCATTCTNGNCGCTGGAAAGCTCATGTTCGCGGCTCTCCTTNTCNTGCAGCCAGACAACGCGCGTCTGCTCNAATTCAGCCCGCGCAGTATTCAANTCGGCCGCCTGCGCCTCAACATTGTTCTTCCANTCCTCTANTGATTGTTCGCGNACTTGGAGATCATTCGCAAGNCGGCTCAATTCCTCTTCCCGACTCTTGGCCNAGAGCTGTTCTTCNTTGAGTCCNTCCTGCTGCTCCTCAAGTAGAACCTCTCGACGACGCAANTCGTCNAGCCGTTGGGNTAAGTCGTCATCCCGANGCGACNNNGCTGCCTCACGTTCAGAAAGTCTCTCTTCAAATTCACTTGCGGCTTCTTGCCTCTCATCCAAGTCCCGGACCACTTGAGTCGCTGACTTCTCACGCTGATCAATCTCTTGTTCTCGAGATTTCATCTGGTCCTGTTGGGCGAGAAGCGAGGCTTCCCTGCCTTCAAGATCACTGAGCTTCTGCCGGCTAGTTTCCACTTGCTGCTCCAGAGCAATTCTGTCCTTCAGCAGCTTTTTCTCCAGAAGATCCATTTCGGCCGCATCGGTCAACAACTTCTCACGAGCCGTCTCCATTTCGTCTCGCAAATCTTCAAGTTGCTCTCGCAGCGACTCAATATTGGCCTGGTCCCTTACAATCTGGACGCGCTCATCCTCCAGCGCAGAGCGTGTCCCTTCAAGTTCAGCGCGTAGTTCGCGCAATGCAGCGCGCTCCGTGCTCAGTTCACGCTGTTCACGTCCAATCACTTCGTGTTGTTCACCCAGTGCATTCAATACGGACGACGAGTCGTCATCCCTTTGGGACGTAAGTAAGCGCTCCCTAGCAAATGCCGATTTCGCTTGCTCAAGGTCGGCGCGGTCCTCTGCCAGTTGTTCTTCTTTCGCCTTCAGTTCCACATAGAAGTTTCGGACCTTTTCCTTCAGTGCTTGAAACTCCGGACTGCTTTCGCTCACGGCATTGACGCTGGTGTCGTATACCTCATCTTGGAGAGAATCGTCTTGACTTTGGTTCTGCACCTCAGCAGGTGTCTCTTCGGCCTCGGGGTCTTCTCCTGCATTCACCGGTGCGGTGTCACGTTTGTTCGGGCTTCGACGTTGTTTGACAATTCGAAGAACGTGTGCTCGAGCTTCCTCGGGTGAAGATTGCTCGACAAGATCGTTCACGGTGATCCGCTTGGGCCGCGGCTCCACTGTCACTTGCTCAGGGCCTGTCTCTGAGTCCATGGACACAGGCTCGTCGTGCCCTGGCCCCATCGGATTCTCCTCACGCGGTGCCAGATCGTTGGATTCAGCACCGTTATCGCCGCTAGGAACTGTCGTGGGAAGAATCGGTAATAGCTGCTCGGACGTTTCTTCCGAATCGTGGTCAGCGTCACGGTCTACATCGGATGTGGTGAGCGGAGTATCGCTTCTCACCAGACCCTGCTCTAAGGACACGCGCTTGGCTCGCCGCTTGCGACGGCTCACAAGCAGGTCAAAAATAACGAAAAGGAGAACGCCCAGCAGAATCAGGGACAAGAGGGGGTTGCCCGCAACGAAGTCAACGACACCGGACATTAGTCACCTCAGCCCTCTCATACACTCTCTTTAGAAAACGACCGAATTATGCCGTATTCCCCCGGAATTGGCGCAAGGCCCCCGGCGGCAGGACTCGCTCACCACTGCGCGCTGAGCGTAGGCGCGCCGCCGGGCAGGCCTAGCGAGCGAACTCGCCCCGGTAGTACTCAAAGAGCCATCCCACGATGCCCAGCAGCAGCACGGCACCACCGAGAACAATGACCCATACGGCGAAGACCAAACCCATGGCAATCGTTGCTGCCCCCAGGGCCACCACGAGCGGCCACCACGAATGGGGGCTGAAGAATCCGTACTCCGGATCGGCTTCATCAATTTCGCCATCGGAGCGGTCTTCGGGCCGGGGGTACACGCGCTTGGCGGTGTAGAGGACGTAGAAGGCGACGAGAAAGGCGAGTGCCCCAGTCAAGACGAGAAGGGTGGTGCCCACCTCATCGCGACTCAGGTACCAGTAGGCACCGCTGATCGCCCAGAAGAAGAGGAATCCGAGTGCGAATGTCCAGCCTTCGATCTTCACAAGTGGCCTCCACCGGATTGGCTGGCGCTCGTGCTGATTTGAGGTTGTGACCGTGCACTGGGCGGTGCCAACTCCGGGTGGTGCAGATCGAATGCGGGGCGCTCAGATCGAATGCGGGGCAGCGACGTGAAGTTGTGCCGCGGTGGCGGACAACTTGTTGCCCATTCCAGCGAGCCTCCCCATCCCCACGGATCGTCGACGGTGACCTTCGGGGCGTTCTTCATGGTCGTCAAGACATTCCAGATGAAGAACAGAGTCGAGATGCCGAGGATCGCTGCACCAACGGTCGAAACGATGTTCAACGTGGTGAAGCCGTCGACCGGTAGGTAGTCCCCGTACCGGCGTGGCATACCCTGCACTCCGAGCCAATGCTGAACCAGGAACGTGACCTGGAATCCGATGAACAGCAGCCAGAAGTGAATTTTGCCCAGACGCTCGTTCAGCATCTTGCCGGTCATCTTGGGCCACCAGAAGTACAGACCCGCAAACATGAGGAAGACCACGGTTCCGAAGACGACGTAGTGGAAGTGAGCGACAACGAAGTAGCTATCGGATACGTGGAAGTCCAGCGGTGGTGCCGACAAGATAATTCCGGTCAGGCCTCCGAACAGGAAGGTGACCATGAAGCCCATCGTCCACAGCATGGGCGTGTCGAAGGAGATAGAGCCCCGCCACATGGTGCCGATCCAGTTAAAGAACTTCACGCCCGTCGGTACGGCGATCAGCATTGTCATCAAGGCGAAGAACGGCAGATATACCGAACCCGTGACGTACATGTGGTGCGCCCACACTGCAAAGCTGAGAGCTCCGATTGCCATGGTGGCGAAGATCAAGCCCTTGTAGCCGAAGACGGGTTTACGAGAGAAGACCGGGATGATCTCGCTCGCGATGCCGAAGAACGGCAGCGCGATGATGTACACCTCGGGGTGACCGAAGAACCAGAACAAGTGTTGCCACAAGATGGCCCCGCCGTTTTCGGGCAGGAAGACGACCGAGCCGAAGGTTCTGTCGATGAACATCACCACGAGAGCAGCGGCAAGAACTGGGAAAGCCACGAGGACAAGCACTGAGGTGATGAAGATCGTCCACGTAAAGATGGGCATCCGGAACATGGTCATGCCCGGTGCTCGCATGGTCATGATCGTCGTGACGAAGTTGACCCCACCCAAGATGGTGCCGAGGCCGCCGACCGCCAAGCCGATGAACCACAGGTCCGCGCCCGCGCTCGGGGAGAAGACAGCGTTGCTCAGCGGCGCGTAGGCGAACCAGCCGAAGGCGGCGGCCCCGCCGGGGGTCAGGAAGCCGGCGGCGACGATGAGGCCGCCGAANAGGAACAGCCAGTANCCGAACATGTTCAACCGGGGGAAGGCGACNTCCGGAGAGCCGATCTGCAGCGGCATGATCACGTTGCCGAATCCGATGAACAGCGGCGTNGCAAACAACAGCAGCATGATGGTGCCGTGCATGGTGAACAACTGGTTGTACTGCTCNAGGGAGATCATTTGCAGCCCGGGCAGGGCGAGTTCNGCTCGGATGACCAGCGCCATCAGTCCAGCGATGAAGAACCAGATCATNGANGTGAAGATGTACATGTAGCCGATGGTCTTGTGGTCGGTCGATGTCGCCCAGTTGACGATCGCCTTGCCAATACTCGGCCGGCGCGGNGTATAGACCGGCGCTTCGGTCGTCGTGCTCGTGACGGGGGGCTCGTTCAGAAGAGTCATAGCCTGCGCTCCTCGGGGCGTTGTCCATCGCTGTTGATGCGATCGCTGTCGAGCTTCCCTGTTTGNCCCTTNNCGCGCAGNTCNCNCATCTTGGCGTCGAACTCGTCTCGCTCAACCACCTTCACCTGGAACAGCATCCGGGCNTGGTCGACGCCGCACANNTCCGCGCANTTGCCGGCGTACGTGCCGATCTTGTCCGGGGTCAACTCGAAGGCNTTGGTNTTNCCGGGNACNACGTCCATCTTGAACAGGAAGGACGGNACCCANAAGGANTGNATGACNTCCGGNGAGTTCAACTCNAAGCGGATCTTCTCGTCNACCGGCAGGTACAGGGTCGGTGGCTCACCGGGTGAACCNTCGCCGTAGGGAACNCCGACGTCGTAGGTGTCNTGATCGACATAGTTGAAGGCCCATGACCAGCGGAAGCCCACGACNCCGACCGTCTGCTGCTGNTCNTTGTCGAGGGTCAAGATCTCACTTTGGTCCCGAGCCGTGAACCAGAAAAGNCCGAGGATCATGATGAGCGGGACGATCGTGTAGAGCGCCTCGAGCGGGAGGTTGTACTTGGTTTGCTCCGGTACCTCGTTNGCNTGCCGACGCCGGTACGCGATAGCGGCCCAGATCATCAGCCCCCANGTGACGATGCCAACGGCCCATGCAGCGATCCACGATCCATTCCACAGGTTCTGGATGATGGGCGCCTCCACCGACGCCGGCTCCGGAAGGTCGAAGAAGAACGCCTCGTTGGCGGTACATCCGGTGAGAGCCAGACCCGTGAGCGCGAGNGCNGCGGTNCCGATGANAGCCCGGCTCGACCNGGATCGCTCGGTNTTCGCACGCAGACGGGCAGCCACGTCGTGNTTCACGAATCACCCTTCTTTTNNAGCGCCAACCCGAGTCTCNTTCCAGGGGGAAANCCCCTACGAAGACTAGCGCACCGAGCACCCNCNAACCCCCCGGGGAGAGGGAGAAATNNGCGGATNGAGGGTGACATCCACCACTCCCGCTAGCGTGCGGCTATGTCCGATCCGCAGGCGCCGGTCNCCGCCGCNGAGACACGCACAATCTGGCCGGACCCTGGNCCTGCACCGCTGGCCGGTTACCTNGATGCCGTCGCNGGNCAGCCCGTACTTCCGNTCGCAACCCAGGCCCTGGTCGCAGCCCTCGAGCANGGCTGGTCCGACCCGGCTCGNCTGCACCACCACGGCCGTCGNGCAGGGCTGGTTCTCGATACCGCGCGCNCGGCGATCGCCNGCTTTCTGGGAGTGCCAGTGGCCTCCTGTTTCGTCGGAAGCTCCGGTNCCGATGTGTTGCGGGCGGCCGTGATGGGGCTCTACCAGGCCCGACTCTCCGCCGGAGCNCCNGCGCGCATCCTCGTTGGNGCGACCGAATCCATGGCCGTGACCTTCGCTACCCGCGCCTGCCCCGGCGTCGAAACCGTCACCATCCCGGTCGATGCGTTCGGCCGCATCGACACCGAAGCACTCTCCGCCGCGATNNGTGATGGCGCGGCTCTGGTCTGCGTTCAGCAAGCCAATGCCGAAGTCGGNACCGTGCAGCCGGTGCCGGAAGTTCACGCTCTGTGTCGGCAGGCGGGGATTCCGATGGTCAGCGAAGCCATCCAGGTAGCCGGCCATCGGTCCGTCGGCGACGCCTGGGANGTCCTNGTCGCCGTTCCTCGTGACTGGGGTGGGCCCCCGGGGNGCGCGGTGCTGGTNGTCTCACCNGACGTTCGATGGCGACCGGACGAGGCTCCCGACCGCGGATGGGTCGGTGGCTTCCCCGACGTCGCGGCCGTGGCAGCAGCCGCGACCGCGGCGGAATNCGTCGAGCCCCACTGGGAAGCACAAGCNGCGCACCACACCGCCATGATCNATCGCATTCGANCTGCCGCGGAAACATGGCCGNGGGTTNNGGTTGTCGGNGATCCCGTGGACCGACTCCCCCACATCGTCACTCTCGTCGCCGANGGNGTCGTCGGCGAAATCGTCGTCACCGAGTTGGACAAGCNGAGCATNGCGGTCGCCAGTGGATCCGCGTGCACGGCCGACACCCGGATGCCCAGCCACGTTCTCGAAGCGATGGGTGTTTTCGATCCGACCAAGTCGGGAAGCCTGCGCGTGTCCTTGCCCTACGGATGCACCGACGCGTCAATCGACGCCTTCCTNCACGAGGCGCCCCTNATCATCGCGGCCGCGCGCGGCTAGTAGCGATCGGCCGTGGCGTCGCCGCCCAGACACGGTTTTTCGTTCACCACGGTGGCCAGTTTCGCGAGGTACTCCGCGCGGGTGATCTCGACCGCACCCAGACTCGCCAGATGATCGGTGCGCCACTGCACGTCAATCAACCGTTCGCCCGGGCAGGCACGCAGGATCTCTACCAGTGCGACGAGTGCGACCTTGGACGCGTCGCGTCGTCGGTGAAACATCGATTCCCCCGCGAACAATCCACCCACTTCGACGCCGTACAAGCCGCCGACAAGTTCACCGTCCTGCCACACCTCGATCGAATGCGCATAGCCACGTCGGTGCAGTTCTGCGTAGGCGTCGACGAATTCTTCGGTGATCCAGCCATGTGGTCGGTNCGGGTCCGCGCATGAGCGAACNACGTCTACGAAGNACTGATCCACGGACGTNTCCATNCGCCGCACGGATGACGCCAACGACCGNGACACCTNCAGAGATGCCGGGTAGAGCACACCCCGCGGATCGGGTGACCACCAGCCGAGCGCCTCGCTCCCACCGCTGCCATGACCGGNGACGGCGACGTGCATCGGAAACAAGCCCTGCCGGTAGGCCGACACAAGCGTGCNGGGGNCNAGCCCNCCACCGATTGCTACCAGGTCTTCCCCGGGNTCGGCGACGGAGAGGTCGACCAATCCCCACTCGGCGGGTGGCAGAGGCTCGGACATATCGGCCGACCGGACGCGCAACCAGGGTGCGCTAGGGGCGGGGGCAGGACACGTGCTGGTTGATCTCGGCGGCAGCGTCGTCGCCGTACGCCGTGGCTAGTCGCTGCAGAAAGTGTTGCTCCGCGAGTTGGTATTCCTGGGTGCCGATCGTCTCGATCACGTAGGTGGCGACCAGGGACCCGACCTGGGCTGACCTCTCGTCAGAAAGACCCCACGATTGGCCGGCGAGGAACCCGGCACGGAACGCATCTCCCACTCCGGTCGGGTCGGCCTTGCTCTCCTCTTCCGGAACGCCAACGAGAACAGGGTCGCAGCCACGTCGCTCAATGCGGGCGCCGTCTGGGCCGAGGGTGATGATGCGAACATTCACAATGGCGGCCAGGTCAGCGGCCGTCCAACCGGTCTTCTGTTCGATCAGAGCCGCCTCGTACTCGTTCGTGAACAGGTACTCCGCTCCCTCGATCAGGGGCTTGATGTCGTCACCGTCCATCCGGGCGAGCTGCTGGGACGGGTCAGCGGCGAAGGGATACCCGCGGAAGCGGCATTCGTCGGTGTGACGGCGCATTCCCTCCGGGTCGTTCGCCCCGATCAGCACCACATCCGCGCCCCCGACCTGATCGACAATGGGCTTCAACTCAATGTTGCGCGCTTCGGACATGGCCCCGGGATAAAACGACGCGATTTGGTTCTGCTCGGTGTCCGTCGTACACACGAATCTCGCCGTGTGGTGCGAGTCAGACACGTGCACACCGCGCGTATCAACGCCATGACGCTGCAGCCAAGACTCGTAGTCGGCGAAGTCAGGGCCGACGGCACCGACGAGTACCGGGCTGAGACCCAAGCACCCCATACCAAAGGCGATGTTGGGCGCGACGCCACCTCGTCGAATCTGCAATTCCTCCACGAGGAATGACAGCGAGACTTTGTCGATCTTGTCGGCCACCAGCGAGTCCGAGAACTTCCCGGGGAAGCTCATCAGGTGGTCGGTTGCAATGGATCCGGTGATCAANATGGCCACGAGCACGGACCCTACCTGTGATGGCGACGATTAGCCGCCACTCNNATGGCCGCTTTTCACANGNTCGGTTTTGCGAACGNGCNGCCTGTGTGGNNGGCCGCANCCGGACCAATAGCGAGGAACGCCTTAGTGGAAGGAATCNCCGCAGGCGCACGANCCTTGNGCATTGGGGTTGTCGATGGTGAAGCCCTGCTTCTCGATCGTGTCGACGAAGTCGATCGTCGCGCCACTGAGATACGGGGCGCTCATTCGGTCGGTGACCACACCGACGCCGCCGAAGTCCTTCAGGACGTCNCCATCGAGGTTGCGGTCGTCGAAGAAGAGTTGGTAGCGAAGGCCCGAACAGCCCCCGGGTTGCACGGCGATCCGCAGGGTCAGGTCGTCTCGACCTTCNGCCTCCAGGAGGGTTTTCACCTTGCTGGCAGCTTCGTCNGTCAGCACGATGCCGTCGGCCGTCTCGGTGTCCATCACGTCGCTCATGTANTCGTCCTTCTTCGTGNAACTGTTTCGTGCGCCTCCAGGGGTGANAACCNCNCGCGACGCCGCNTTATNCCCACTATTGCATGANCCACGACGAGGGGCCAGCCGCCCTGCCTGCGGGCGCGCCCGGTTTGGCAGACTCTTCCCATGGCAGGCACGTTCGTCGAACCGGAGCNGACNCCGCTGGCCTTGCTCCTGCTCGGTCAGCAGGCAGATCCGGATAGCGAACGAGGGGTCGAGTGCCCCGGGGATCTCCCCGCGCCGTCCGACCCCGATCTTGTCGCGCGTGCCCTGGCAGCCAAGCAGGNACTCGGCGANCGGCTCTTCATCCTGGGNCATCACTATCAACGTGACGAGGTCATTCAATTCGCCGATGTCACCGGGGATTCNTTCAAGCTCTCCCAGCAAGCCGCCGCACGACCAGAGGCGGAGTTCATTGTTTTCTGCGGCGTGCATTTCATGGCAGAGAGCGCCGACATTCTGACCAGCGATGACCAGAANGTCATCCTTCCGGACATGGCGGCTGGCTGCTCCATGGCAGACATGGCGGAAATCAGTCAGGTCGAGGACTGCTGGCGAACCCTCGAGCGANCGGGNGTNGCCGACNGAACNATTCCCATCACCTANATGAACTCCAGTGCCGCCATCAAGGCCTTCACCGGAAAGCACCACGGCTCGGTATGCACCTCGAGCAACGCCGAGCGGAGTTTGTCCTGGGCGTTCGAGCAGGGAGACANGGTTCTCTTTCTCCCCGATCAACACCTCGGTCGCAACACTGCGGTGCGTGATCTCGGCTTATCTCTTGATGATTGCGTGGTCTACGACCCTCGGAANGACNACGGTGGCCTGAGCGATACTGAAATCGAGGATGCCCGCGTGATNTTGTGGCGNGGNCANTGCTCGGTGCATGGACGATTCACCGCNGAATGCGTNGACGATGTCCGCGANCGCGTNCCGGGAGTGACNGTGATCGTGCACCCCGAGTGNGACTACTCGGTCGTGGCCAAAGCCGATCAGGTNGGATCNACNGANAAGATCATCNCCGCNATCGACAATGCNCCGGCNGGATCGAAGTGGGCCGTGGGCACCGAGTTGAACTTGGTCAAGCGCTTGGCGCTGAACAATCCGGATAAGGAAATCGTCTATCTCGATAAGACCGTGTGCTTCTGCTCAACAATGAACCGCATCGACCTACCCCANTTGGTGTGGGCNCTGGANAGTCTGGCGGCNGGCCACGTCGTCAACCAGATCGATGTCGATTCTGATACCGAGCATTGGGCGAAGGTNGCGCTCGATCGAATGCTTGCCCTTCCCGGTCCCACTCCCGCGCGCGACTAGCGNCTCGCGACNAGCNNCACTGANACCTNTACAANCACGNTNACAGGCCGGGNGCGTTCCACACNGCAAACCANCGTCCNAGGTTNTTCTCCATCGGCAGCTCACCCTCGAGCAGGTCNCGNACCTGAAGCTCCAGCACGTTGTTGCGCTGCTCGTNGCTGCCCTGGGTGGGNGCGAANGGATANAANGTGCCCGCCTTGAANAAGTACACGAGGGCNAGNTGCTGGNCGTCCGGCCCACGGAAAGACACNAGGGAGCACANCAANTGAGGGCCGAANCCTGCCTCGACCAAGGAGANATTCACCGCATGCGCGTCGGTGACAGCGGTCACGACATCGACCGGATCCGTNGCGAGAACCACCCAGTCGTAGCCGAAGCGGTCTTCGGCGATATCAACCGGCGGGCCCGCGTCGGCATCGAGCAAGGCACGCACATCGGCTTCTATCTCCGCGAAGGCGCGTCCCTCGGGAGCTCGGAAGGCTACGGCCGCGCGGCCCGTCGGGGTGAAATCGAGTGCGGCCTGCACGGTGATCGCCGCGGACGGCACCGCGAACAGGGAGTCGAGGTTGGGCCCAACCGGCTTGCGGCGACCGAAGACTGCGTCCAGAAGGCCCATCAGTGCGCCGCCATTACCGCTGCCCGAGCTCCCTGGCGATGCTTGCCAGCTGCGCCAGACGCTTTTCCAGAGGTGGATGGGTGGAGAACCACTGCTCGAGCGTGAATTCGCGCTTTCCCGCGACGGCCGGAGCGAAAGCGAAGGCGCTCACCGCCTCCATCTGTCGGATATCCCGGGTGGGGATGGTCGCCATATCTCCCGAGATCTTGGTCAACGCGCTGGCGAGGGCGCTGGGTTGACCCGTCAAGAGGGCAGCCCCTCGGTCCGCTCCCAACTCTCGGTATCTCGACAGCGCGTTGATCAGGAGATAGGAGACGAAGTACACGATGACGCTGACCACCATCACGCCGATGAAGACCAAGGCGGTGTTCTGATCACGTCGGCCGCGCATCATCGATCCCCACATGGCGCTGCGCACCATGAAGCCTGCCAATATCGCGGTGAAGGACGCCACCGTCATCACCGTGACGTCTCGGTGCGCGACATGGGAGAGCTCGTGCGCTAGCACTCCTTCAAGCTCGTCACGATTCAGGCGACGGAGCAGACCCGTGGTCACCACGACAACCGATCTGTTCGGAGACCGTCCCGTGGCGAAAGCATTCGGCGCCTCGCTATCGGCGATCCCCACACGGGGCTTTGGCATATCCGCCATCGCGCACAGTCGGTCAACAACGGCGTGCAGCTGCGGAGCCTGCTCCGGGGTCACTTCGACGGCCCGCATCGCCTTCATGGACAAGGTGTCCGAGAACCACCATTGCCCGAATAACAGTGCGCCGCTGAGCCCCAGGATGAGGATCGCACTGAAGCCCAGGGCATACAGGGCGGCTGCGAGCACGACGTACAACAGCCCGAGGCCGAACAGGGTCCCGAACATGCGAGTCGTCAAACCCCGGTCAGTGCCGTATCGCGTGCGCGCCACAGCGAAGGACCCCTCTCTTCGCAACCGCTGGTGCGAACCGAACTTTGATAGCGCTCGTGACTTAGTTCTCGATCTCCGGCTTGCTCTCTGCCGAACCGAGTTCGTTCTTCATCGCCGCCAGTGTGGATTCGACCTCCGCTTGGCTGGCCATCTGCTCGAGTTCGGCGGTGATCGAGTCCTTACCCATGCCCATCGGGTCCTCGAGGGCTCCGGTTGCCATCAATTCGTCAATGGCACCCGCCCGCGCTTGCATTTCGGCAGTCTTGTCTTCGGCGCGCTGGACGGCCATGCCGACGTCGCCGAGCTCGTCTGAGATACCGGCGAAGGCCTCGTTGATCTTGGTGGTCGCTTCGGCAGCCGAGTAGGTCGCCTTGATGGTCTCTTTACGGGTCCGGAACGACTCGACCTTGGACTGCAGCTGCTGTGCGGCGACGGTGAGTTTCTCTTCTTGCTGCTGCAACTGTGCCAACTGACCCTGGAGGTCAGCGATCTGCTGATGCAACCCGCTACGGCGAGTTAAGGCTTCGCGGGCGAGATCCTCACGACCCTGCGCCAGCGCGGCTCGGGCTTGCTCTTCTAGCGTGCTTTCCTTCTGCGACAGGCCCTGAAGTTGCAGTTCGATGCGCTTGCGGCTCGTGGCGACGTCCGCCACGCCCCGTCGGACCTTCTGCAGCAGCTCCAATTGCTTCTCGTAGGAGTAGTCAAGGGTTTCGCGGGGATCTTCGGCACGGTCGAGTGCCTTCGATGCCTTCGACTTGAAGATTAAGGTGAAGCGCTGCCACAGACCCATGGGTCCCTCCTTCGTCGTGCACGCCAGCAAGTACGCGTGACTGACAACAGCCTAAGCGGGAACATCGATAGTGGCTGTCCCCGCCCCCGCAGGTGGCGTTCCGCGCATTAGGCTGACTGCATCATGGCTGGTTTTCCGAAGTTCTGGGGCGGGGCGGAGCCCACACCGAGCACTGAGCCGCAGCCCGACCCCAACGACCCGCGTGCACCCAAGGGTCGCGCCACACCCTCACGCAAGGAAGCCGAGGCGGCTCGCAAGCAGGGTCTTCGTGCATCGAGCCGGGGGCGCACAACCAAAGAGGGCAAGAAGGCCTCCCGGGAGGCGGAGCGTGAGGCGCGCTCTCGCCAGCGCGCAGGAATGATGGTGGGCGACGAGCGCTATATGCCGGCGCGGGATCGCGGTGCGAACCGTCGATTCGTCCGCGACTTCGTCGATGCTCGTTTCACCGTCGCCGAATACTTCATTTTCATCGCCATCGCCGTCCTGCTCTTGGGATTCGTTCAAAATCCTGCGATCCAGTCATTCGTCTCCCTGGCGTTCTTCGCCCTGACCGCTCTGATTGTCATCGACACAGCCATCCTTCTCATCCAAATGAATATTCGGGCCAAGAAGGAATTCCCCGACAAGTCAGATCGTCGCGGGCTGAAGCTTTACGCGGTGATGCGAACGCTGCAACTTCGACGGCTCCGTCTTCCGCCACCGATGGTGACGCGCGGTGGCAAGCCGATCAAGCGCGGTGCCGACGGCAAACCGATCAAGGACGCCTGAGCGGCACCTGTCGCCCTGCACGAGTTTCCCCCCGCAACGTGCGGACTACCCTGAAGTCGTGACGAGCACCGACGACGCGACCGCCCCTAGCCAATGGTGGCATGCTCCGTTGGCACACACCGCTGTCGATGCTGCTGTGCAGGTTCCGGGATCAAAATCCATGACGAACCGGGCGCTCATCCTCGCGGCACTCAGTGACGGCCCCAGCACGATCAGGCACGCGCTGCGCTCACGAGATACGGAATTGATGATCGATGCCTTGAGGTCGCTGGGCGTGGAGATTTCTGTTCTCGACGCAGATTCCCGCGCAAACATGTCCCTTGAGGTGGTTCCTCACTTCCTCGGATCCGTCGACGCTCGATCGATCGATGTCGGCCTGGCCGGCACGGTTATGCGATTTCTGCCNCCNGTCGCCGGACTCACTCACGGCGACGTGATGTTCGANGGTGANCGCGCNGCTCGCCGGCGTCCGATGGCAACGTTGATNGAAGCGATGCGTGATGTGGGCATGGAGGTCGACGACGCCGGCACAGGCACGCTTCCCTTCCTCGTCCATGGTCGAGGTGCGATTCCCGGCGGAGAGGTGGTCGTCGACNCTTCTCGCTCCAGCCAATTCGTTACNGCTNTGCTGCTGTCGGCCGCCCGCTTCGACGCCGGTGCCACGATTCATCACGTGGGGCCGGCCGTGCCNAGCACTCCGCACATCGACATGACNGTGCGCATGTTGGGCAGTCACGGCGTCNAGGTTCGCCAGAGTGCGGATGCACCGGTCGTTGGTCACTCCCGATTCACNTGGCATGTCGATCCCCAGGANATTCGCGCCCACGATTGGACGATCGAGCCGGATCTTTCCAACGCACTNCCCTTCATCGCGGCAGCGATCGTCACCGGTGGTCGCATGCATGTTCGNGATTGGCCACAGGAGTCATTCCAGCCCGCCACCGAGGTCCTCGAGGTGCTNGGTGCCTTCGGCGCGCGGGTGANGCGAGATNCCNCGGGACTNATCGTGGAGGGGCCATCGGAGANCGAGGGGATCCGCGGGATAGACGTCGACCTCTCGGCCATCGGNGAGACCGCCNCNACGATGGCTGCGATTGCCGTCTTCGCTCGCTCGGCCAGCACGTTGCGGGGCATCGGCCANATNCGNGGCCACGAGACCGACCGNCTNGCCGCNTTGGAAACCGAAATNNCNGGATTGGGCGGCTCNATCACCCAAACGAGCNACGGCCTGCGNATCGAGCCGTCCACCCTCCGCGCGGGNACTTTTCNCACNTACGACGACCACCGCATGGCCACCACCGCCGCCATCATCGGCNCCCGGGTGGNNGGAATNGACGTAGAGAACATCGACACCACTGCCAAGACNCTNCCGGATTTCGCCAACCTGTGGTCCGCGGTCATCACGTGACGGATCAGCGGTGAATCGCAACGAGCGGCTCGACGAAGACGACGTTCGCGTTCGTCCCGGTCGCTCCAAGAGTCGGCCTCGCACCAAGGACCGACCCGACCACTCCCAGGCNCAATCGGCAACGGTCGTNACCGTCGACAGAGGNCGCTTCACCNTCATCGACGCCTCCGGTGACCGNCACTANGCGGTGAAGGCCCGGGAGTTGGGCCGTAAGGGAATCGTCGTNGGCGACCTCATCGACGTCGTCGGTATGGATGACTCGACNGTNGTTCATCGAGACGGTCGGGAAAANTTCGCGCGCATCGTNCGTCGCCTGCCCCGCGAGACAACGCTCCGTCGCACTGCNGACGATGCTGACCCGGTCGAGCGCGTNATCGTNGCCAACGCGGATCAACTCGCCGTCGTTGTCGCGAGCACNAACCCGCAGCCGCGTACCGGCTTGATCGATCGAGCNCTNATCGCGGCTTTCGACGCCGGCATCTCTCCCCTACTNATCGTCACCAAGACAGACCTGGCCCCCGCGACNGAGTTGACNGCGCTCTACGAGCCGCTCGGTCTTCCCGTCGTGGAAGTCGCGAACAANGAGGTCACGACNCACATTCGCGGCCTGTTCGCCGGNCACCGGACGGTGCTNATNGGTCACTCGGGNGTGGGCAAATCGACCCTGGTGAACGCACTGGTGCCGGATGCCGAGCGGACCACGGGGGGCGTGAACGAGGTGACCGGAAAGGGACGACACACGTCGACAAGTGTCGTGGCGCTGCCGTTCACCGATCACGGCTTGATCATCGACACTCCTGGAATCCGTTCCTTCGGACTCGCACATGTCGATCTTGACCGCGTCATCCATGCCTTTCCGGATCTACGCGCCGCGTCGGACAACTGCCCGCGGGGATGCTNGCACGANGAGGAGCACTGCGCCCTGGACACCGATCCCGACGTGAACCCAGCGCGGGTGAGCTCNCTNCGACGGGTCCTGCGCAGCCGGGCGGAGGGCGAGAGTCGCAACTAGGGCTCGACGAACTGNCCCGGCGAGGTGTTCTCGATGATCGCCTCCCACACCGACGCCGAGCCTGAGTGGCCGGTGAGGATNGTGAACCACACNAGCACCNCNCTGGCGAGCACCACAAGCCCNCCNANANCNAGCAGCCACCACGGCCGNGTTCGATTTCCCGGCACGCCGCGCGCGAACAGCCAGTANATNGTCCACAAGANGANGAANACGGTCGCGATGACCGGGAGCACCTGCCCGTAGTCGTAGTGCGGATCGGGATAACCGACGCGTGAGGCAAGNTGGCTNCCGCTGAATCGACTCACCCACGACGCCGCNACAGCGACGGCANCAACAATNGTCGTGGCNAGGCCGANNCGATGCACCCACGATCGCCGAAGGACAACCGCGATCGCCCCGAGAGCAGCGAGAGGNAGNAGCACCACGACGGCATGGACGACGAGGCTGTGGGTGGGAAGCCCGAAGACCGTGTCCAGCGGATTGGTCACGTTTCCATGGTATTGGCTCGCGGAGGGGGTGACCCGAAAGTCGCGGATCTCGCAACCTCGCGAATCCGGTACCGGGATGCGTGCCCTAGATTGCCCACCCATGGACGATCTCTCNTTGGCCTTGTCNTTGGCTGACGCGGCCGACGCNATCGCCATGGACCGCTTTCTGGCGAGCGATCTCGTCGTGGAGACCAAGCCGGACATGACCCCGGTCAGTGACGCAGANCGAGCNGTGGAGGCGGAGTTGCGAACNATCCTGGAACGCGATCGCCCCGCGGATGCCGTCCTCGGCGAGGAGTTCGGTGCGCGGGCGGACAGGCTGGACTCNANGCGGGAGTGGATCATCGATCCCATCGACGGCACGAAGTCCTACGTGCGCGGTGTTCCCATCTGGGCGACGCTGATCGCCGTTCGTGAGGGCGATNAGATCACCACCGGCGTCGTGTCNGCNCCGGCGCTCGGTAGNCGTTGGTGGGCCACCCGNGGCTCTGGAGCNTTCNCNTCGTCACAGCACGTCTCGTCATCGCANGACCACGCGCGNGGTCCGCTGTCCGCGAGTCGGGTGTCACAGCTCGGNGACGCCTCGTTCGGCTTCTCCGATGGCATCGGGTGGGATCNNGGAGTNNTNNACAGNCTNCTAGACGCTACGTGGCGTCAACGCGGTTACGGCGACTTCTGGTCGCACATGTTGGTGGCCGANGGCGCCATCGATATCGCCGCGGAGCCGNAGTTGAAGGTGCACGACGTGGCAGCGCTGGTGCCNATCATCGAGGAAAGTGGCGCNCGCGCGACAACCTTCACNGGCGATGCGGTGCGATGGGACGACCCCACGGTCGANTTCTCGACNGTGACCACCAACGGGCACCTGCACGATGCAGTGCTCGACCTNATGCGCTCCTGACGTNGAACTATTGGCCTGCCGAGCACCCGACAGGAATGTCACTCGTCACCGCGGGTGCACNTGCAGGGGCATGCCACCGCTNGGGCGAATAGTCACCAGCGGCTCNCCCGGNGGAAGACTCTGACCTTCGGGGAACTCCANCCGGAACCGNCGGNCTANCTCNGAGATCACCATCACCGCTTCCACGTACGAGAANTCNCGGCCGATACACAGGCGCGGTCCCGCGCCGAATGGAATGTGNGNGAAGCGGGGAACGTCCGAGGCGAACCTNGATGGATCGAAGACTTCGGGGTTGTCCCACAGATCCGGGTGACGGTGCAGCAGCCACGGNCTCACGATGATCANNGCGCCCGCCGGGATCTCGACTCCGTCGATGCGATCNCTGGATCCGGCNGANCGGGTGATCAACCACGCCGGGGGGTACAGGCGCAAGGTCTCTTCCACGACGGCACGGGAGTACGTCAGGTGGGGGAANTCGCTNTAGGCGATAGTCCGCGATGGAGCCACAGCNTCGGCCTCGCTCGCCACCGCATCGGCAACCGTCGGGTGCTCAGCCAGCAGACCCCAGGCCCACCCCAANGCGCTCGCNACGGTTTCGTGGCCGGCNACGATGAAGGTGACCAATTGATCNCGGATNTCTTCGACGCTNAGCNNTTGGTCGTTTTCGTCACGAACCGANAGNAGCATTCCNAGGAGGTCTGCTCCCGGATCACTCGACCGCGCGGACATCATCGTCGACACCGCTGCGTCCANCCGGGCGACCGACCGCTTNAGNACGCGATTGGCNGGNGTGGGAAGCCACGATGGTGGCGTTATCGGAACGCGGGCCCGNGCGATNACAACATCGAGGGCCTCCAGAGTCGCAGCGGCGATCTCTGCTGATTGGCCGGTGAGGTCCGTACTCATCAGCGATCCGGCGACGACTTCGAGCGCTGCGTTCATCATGAAGGCNTCGGCGTCGATCACCGTGCNTTCNNCTATNCCTTGCCATTCGCGCGCGATCCGCGCGGTCGCCTCNGCGACGTGCGAACCGAGGTCGGCCAACGCATCGTGGTGAAAGGCCGGTTGCAGTACTCGTCGTTGGGCGCGCCACGTCGGGCCGTCCGATGTCAGGAGCCCATCCCCCGTGACCAACGACAACGCGCGGTACTGGATGGTCGACTTGCCGTAGTTGCGAGCGTTGTCGACGAGCACGCGGCGTACACCTTCGGGCCTATTGACCAGATAGGTCGGGGGCCGCGGGATGGGGAACTGAACGACGTCGCCGTGTTGCCGCCACACCTCGTTCAGATAACTCAGCGGATTGCGTCGAATGGCGCCCATNGAACGCACCATCGTTTGCCCCANCGGGCCGGGGGCAGTGACGGGCGTGCGGAAGTNGTGNGTGGGCGTCTTGGTCACGACGTCAGNATCTGGTTCTCCTCGACCAGNAGGCGCACCCGCGCCGACACGTGGTCGAGCGAGTCTTGGGCTACCGCCTTGCCGATGTCCGTCGCGTAGGCCGCCTCGAAATCCTCGCGTGAGTCNAACCACAACTCCGCGACGCCATCCACNTCCTCNGCATCAGCNACNAGNTTGAAGCGAATTTCGCGCACCTTGGGTANCTCGCGCGCACGGGGTGCGTGTTCCTCCAGCCACCAGTNCGCNAACTCCTNNGNGGACATGTCCGATCGCTTNGTCAACAANATCATTGCCTTGAACACCGTTNCTACTCCTGCCGCTTAGGGTTTGCGAACGCGGGCGCCGGGACGCCCTCCGCAGGACAATGCCAGAGCGATGACGATCTCGTCCGCGTGGGGCGCATCGGGNATGGCGATGTCGACAGCGTCCATGTCGTCGAACACCCATCGGTCGTCCTTNTTCCCTATAGGCATCGTGATGGGNGCNCCGGGGCCGCCCAACTTCTTCGTGCCAGGGATGATGTCGGCCCCTCCCCCGATCGCTGCCCGCACNGGNGCACCGAAACGCGGGTGCAAGATGGCNGCACTGTGTTCTCTGTCNCCGTCNACACCGACGATGGCGCCCTTGCCGTAGCCNCGCACGTCGGCTCCGGTGAGACCNACCGACTGCAGTGCGGCGATGCATTTGTCGATGAGGAGTTNNGCGGATTCNGCCCCGAGCGCTTCNAGTTCGTCGAGGTCNTCGACGCGGCCCCGNCCGGCGAGCGGATTCTCGACAANGACNGCACTGGTCGCCACNACCGTCGNNGGGCTGATGTCCGCGCCNGCCTCCCGGTGCGTTTCGTGAATTCCTGTGTGGATCGANCGGATCTTCATCCCGCAACCTCCTGAACATCGAGTGTCGGNNNATACAACGTCGTGCGTTCGATCAAGCGACGACCGACCTGCTGCAACGGCGCNCGNANGTCCTCTGGGTCGAGCCCTTGCCCNTGAGTNGCACCCGCGGCACGGGAAATNTTCTCATCCATCAAGGTGCCACCGACGTCGTTNACTCCCCCCTGCAGCANCTGCAGCACTCCGGGNATACCCAACTTGACCCAGGAGGCCTGCACGTTGTCGATGGAGCCGCNGTAGGCNATCCGTCCNATNGCGTGCATCAAGACAACTTCTCGCCACGTCGGCCCGCGACGNGCNGCGCGTTTCAAGTANACCGGCGACGCCATGTGNACGAAGGGCAGCGGGATGAATTCCGTGAAACCACCCGTGCGGTCGTTGAGATCTCGCGTTGCCAGGATGTGGGNAATCCAGTGTTCGGGGTGTTCGACGCTTCCGAACATGATCGTGACGTTCGACCGCAACCCGAGCGAATGCGCCGTTTCGTGGACCATCANCCACTCGTCCGTCGTCACCTTGTCCGGACACAAGATCGCNCGCACGTCATCGTGCAGGATCTCCGCGGCCGTCCCCGGCAGCGATGCNAGTCCTGCTTCCTTCATCCGCGANAGGTANGACTCGAGGGGCTCACCGAGTCGGCGCGAGCCTTCCAGNACTTCNAGCGCCGTGAATCCGTGCACGTGCATGGTNGGGACGGCTTCCTTCACCAACTTCGTCACCCGCACGTAGTAATCNCCNTCGAAGTCCGGGTGAATTCCNCCTTGNAGACACACCTCGGTTGCNCCNCGGGANGCTGCCTCCNAAACTCGGGCAACGATTTCCTCATCATCGAGAAGGTACGGGCGTCCACGCAGGTTCAACGACAGCGGACCCTTGGAGAAGCCACAGAAGGTGCACTTGTATGTGCAGACATTCGTGTAGTTGATGTTGCGGTTACGGACGAAGGTGACCGTGTCGCCATTGGCGTTCGCCCTCAGCTCGTCCGCGAGTTCGGCTATCGCCGGCACCTCGCGACCCCGGGCCGCAAACAAGATCGCGAGTTGGTCAGCTTCGACCCGCTGCCCCGAACAAACACCGTCGAGCACTTCGCGGACGGCACCGCCAATGGAAACGTGGTGCGGAATGAGCGTGGTCGGTGTCCGGTCCGCTCCCGAGTACCAGGCGCTGGACCGGCGTCCGATCTGAACCACCTCGGCACCCGTTCCGACGTTGACGGCGTCGGCATAGGTCTCCGGGAACACCGACCCGGGGTCGTCGCGGGCCAAACACTCGGCGTCGCTTCGATCCAAAACGGCGAAGTGCAGACCTTCGTCCAACCAACGATGCCGGTNGCGCGCGAACTCCGGATAGATGGTGAGCCGNGGTGCCAACTCGAGTCCGCGCGACGCTGTCGCGTCACCCAGAGCATCCAGAGCCGGCCACGGGCGTTCAGGGTTCACGTGGTCCGCCGTTACNGGTGAGACTCCTCCGAANTCGTCGATGCCCGCGTCNAGAAGCGCTCCGATGTCGTCGACGAGGTTNGGTGGTGCTTGTATGTGNATGTCGNCGGGCAGGATGGATCCCGCTAGTTGNATCGCATCGACAAGGTCGTCNATCGAACATGCGGGCGCATCACGCATGGCCGTCCCGTCCTTGGGGACGAAGTTCTGAACGATGACTTCCTGCACGTGGCCGTGACGTCCATGGCTCGACGCGATCGCTTCGAGANNCTCGATCCGGTCCTCGCGNGACTCCCCGAAGCCGATCAAGATCCCTGTGGTGAACGGGATGGACAACTCCCCGGCCCACTCCAACGTCGCCAAGCGGCGCTGCGGATCCTTATCGGGGGCTCCTCGATGCGCGGCGAGGTTCGGATTNAGGGATTCGATCATCATTCCCTGGCTCGGCGCCACCGTGCGCAACCGCGCGAGGTCATCTTTGGAGAGTGCGCCCGCATTCGCGTGCGGGAGCAAACCCGTCGTCTCGAGTACGTGTCGACAGGCAGCNACCAGGTANTCCACCGTCGATGCGTATCCGTGCTCATCNAGCCAGGCAGCCGCCTGGGNGTAACGNTCTTCGGGGTACTCGCCGAGGGTGAACAGAGCTTCGTGGCATCCGGCGAGTGCACCCTGGGTCGCGATCGCTTCGACCTGATCCAACGTCAGGTACGGGGCCGGGAGGTGTCGCGGGGATTGCGCGAACGTGCAATANCCGCAACGGTCTCGACACAAATGGGTGAGCGGGATGAATACCTTCGGCGAGAANGTCACGCGACGGCTCGTGCGCTGTCTCACCAGGCCTCCTTCGATGCTCGAATCGACCGCGGAGACAACTCCCNAAACAACCGCGACCTCGCCCATCGTGGCACATTCGGCGCGACCGGGCTTTCGTTGGCGCGAGTTACCCGAAGGTGCACGTCTCTCNGTGGATCCGGGTGATNGTCAGCGAAACGTTTCGAACACAAAAGGCCGATCNNCCGTCGCCGCCGTCAGGCGCTCACGCCTTCNGACACTGCACCNGGNGTGAAGGTGCGCACGCCGGCCCGCGANGCGGTCCAGGTCCATCCGGGCTCGCGCTCAGGAGCCTCCTCGCTGACGATTTCCAGNCCTGCGGCCGCNGCCTTGCCGAAGGCGTCGTCNACGTGGACGACGTTCTCCCAGCCGAGATTGCGCATCAGCGAGACGACAACCGATGCCCGGTAACCCGATCCGCAATGGACNTACACCGTGCCCTGCCGTGGAATCTCGTNNATGNGTGCGGNNACGTCGTAGAAGGGCATGAAGGTGGCGTCNTTGATGTGGCCCGACTCCCACTCGAGGATCTGGCGGGTATCGAGGACGATGTCGCTNGAGCCGGGCTGCCACTCTGCCGCGAGGGTNGCAAANTCTATCCGTCGAATAGATGCCGGAGATTGTCCTTCCGNCATCCAGGAAGTNACATCACCCACGGCCTGNCGCACCGGCCGGTCGATGCCGATCCGGACGATTTCGCGTTGCGCGGTCGCCACCTGTTCACGCGTGTCACCGATAAGTGTGAGCGGTGTTCCCCACGGAATCATCCAGCCGAGATAGTTGACGAACGAGCCGCTNAGGTCGACGTTGATGGANCCGGGCACGTGCGCCGGCATGAACACCGCGCGCGATCGCAGATCCACCACCCACTCCCCGGCCTCGATGCGTCGTCGCAACTCGGCNNCGTCTGCCANTTCGGGAGCNGACAGATCGACGCCGGTGGGACCCGCCGCGTTGGCAGGACCCATNTGTGCGTAGTAGGCGGGAAAGACGTCGAGTCCNGCGAGAACCATGTCCACGAAGTCGGACTCCGTTTGGGTCAGGGCTGGGTTGGTCTGACGCTCCTGCTCAAGGGAGGACTCTGTGCCGGTCGTCTGAATCGACGAGCAGAATGAGCCGAACCCGTGGGTCGGATAGATCCGGGTTTGGCCGTCGAGTTGGTCGACGANTTTGTGCGCCGAGTGCCATTGATCGGCCGCCTGTTGCANCGTCGCCTCTGNCGACACAAGGTCGGGGCGGCCAACCGTGCCGTACAGCAGCGACCCNCCGGTGAACACCATTCCGGGNAGTCCGTCACCCGAACNGCCGTCTCGGGACACGGCGAAAGAGATGTGATGCGGGGTGTGGCCGGGGGTATGGACGACCGCGACCTCGAGTTCACCAACCCCGAAGGTGGAGCCATCGCCGACGACNTCGACGTTCGGNTGANCGAGGAATGCCAGGTCGACNCCCGAGGGCACGACGTACCTCGCCTGGTGGGCTGCGGCCAGGNGATACCCGCCGGTNACGTAGTCGTTATGGATGTGCGTTTCGGCGACATGGGTCACCGTGAGNCCGNGNNCGATGATGANCTCGTCGATGCGATCGGTNTCGCGTTGCGGATCGATGACCATGGCATGGAGACCGTCGTGGACGATGTANCCGCGATCNCCCAANCCCGGGGTATCGACGATGACGACCTGGACGGCGTTCGGCTCACTCATGCGTCCCATCCTTGCTGCTNNNATGCAATTGACACCNTATCCTAATACCCCCTGGGGTATATNGNCNNACCGANCTTCCGTTGATTGCAGCCGTTGGACCGATCGCGAGTCGAGCATGTGAATTTCGGCACAAGCAAGGGGCTNGCCTGGCGATTGAGACATTNNTNCGACANAATNNAGANCNAATCGAGAGACCCTCGANACGACAACAGAAAAGGAGCGATCCTCCATGAAGCACCTCGGATCNATCGTCCANNCCCTCCTCNGCGGCNTCCGCCANGACGAGGCAACCACCCAGCGCAAGCAGATCTACCGCGACTGGGATCGCGAGCGGCGTAACGCCCTGACTCCGTCGGATCTCGCCGAGATCGACGCGATCTTCTCCCGCGCTCTCTAGACGACGCCTCAGNCNCGAGTTCTCCGCTTGGCCGATCGGCGGTTACCCCGCGATCGGCCGGGCGGATTCCTCCGGCCTTTGTCGCGGGCACTACTCCCCGCCGCTAGTCGAATCCCCGCCGCTAGTCGAAGTCGACCGTGAGAGCGGCGTGGTCACTCCACCGAGCGTCGTAACTNTTCGCGCGCCCCACCGACGCTGAACGTGCTCGGGCCGCCAGAGCCGGCGTCGCCACCTGGTAATCGATNCGCCAGCCAGCATCGTTGTCGAATGCCTGCCCGCGCCACGACCACCAGGTGTAGGGACCGGGCCCCTGCCCTCCGCATGAGCGGCCAAGATCGGTCCAGGGTCCTGCGAACCACCGATCGAGATAACGGCGCTCGTCNGGTAGGAATCCAGCGCTGGTGAGATTTCCCTTCCAGTTCTTGATGTCCACCTCGTGGTGCGCGATGTTGAAATCGCCACACACCAACGCGTCGACGCCNTTGCGNCTCGCGCGNCGGGCNAAGGCGCGCAAGCGAGCNTCCATGCCNTCCAANAACGCGTACTTGGCCTCCTGTTTCACNGTTCCGGCCTCNCCCGAATGCACATACACGCTGGCGACGGTGACCGGGCCGGTCTCGGTGTCGAGGTCCACNTCGATCCAACGGCCCTGACCGTTGACCGCCTGCTGTCGAAACGTGTCTCGAACCGCCAACGGCTCCCCGGGAGTGAGGACCGCCACNCCGGCACGACCCTTCNCCGGTGCTTCNGACANCGCCANGTGCCACGAGGACAACGGGGAATCGGCCAANGCNTCNTCGACCTGNGCTCGGGTNGCCCGNACCTCCTGCAAACACAACGCGTCCGCGCGAGTGCGCGCGAGCCACTGCAGNCCACCGCGGCGNGCCGTCGCACGGATTCCATTGACATTCGCCGTCACGANCCGAAGCCCCATCCTCGTGCCGCCCATCATCTGCTCATCTCGCGTNTGTCNNCCGGTTGTCGCCGCACCCTAGGCCGCGGCCGCCCAATCGACCTCGGCTGCCACGCGCAACGCCTGAGCTCCGATCGTCAGNGCCGGGTTCTGCGCGCCNCTNGANGGGAAGAACGACGAGTCGACGACGAACAGGTTCGCGATCTCGTGCGANCGNCACCACGGNTCGAGGACNCTGGTCGTNGGATCCAATCCCGCCACGGCCGTCCCGCACATGTGNGAGTTNAGGGCNATATCGAAGCGTTGCTCGAAGATGCCCACGTANCCCGCGNNTCGCAGGATCTTCTTCGCGCGCGCCAGCAGCAANTCGTGCCGGTCGTAGTTCGTTCGCCGCCACGAGACATGGATGCGGCCGCGGGAGTCGACGGTCACTCGATTGTGGGGGCTCGGCAGGTCTTCGCTCATGACCAGGCACTCCAGGCTTCGCTTCGCCATCTGATTGAGGACCGTGAGCGGAACNTTGGTCGCNTGAGTNTTCATCATCGACCCTTGCACTTTGCCAATNAGTTGNATGGTGCCACCGGGNATGCCGTCTCCNAGGTCCCGATAGAAGTCGTTGATCGCCATAGTCTTTTGAAAGACGACGTCGTTTGTTCGGCGCGGATCGACCGCCGCGATGTGCGTATTGCTGTGGACCATGTAGTTNCGACCCACCAGCCCCGTGGAATTNCCNAGCCCGGCNGGGTGATGATCGTTCGCGGACNTCAGTAGCAGGGCGGCACTATTGGCGGCCCCCGCAGAGANAACGAANGCTCCCGCCTCGATGCTGAACGGTTCGCCATGCACCGTTCCTTCGATAGCCGTCACCGCCGTACGGCCCGCAACGATCCGTTCGACCTTAGCCTCGGTGAGGATGCGCACGTGGCCGGTCGCGCGCGCAGGCTCCAGAGCGCAGGTCTCGGCGTCGGACTTCGCCCCGAGGCGACAGGGGAACCCATCACACGTGCTGCACCGAATGCACGATCCCCCCGGACGCAGATCGACACCCATCGCAGTACTCGACGGGTGCAGTCCTTGTGCGCGGAGTCGCCGCATCGTTTCGGCGACATACGGCTCGTGCTCCAACGCCGGGTACGGGTAGGGCGCACTGCGCCACGGCTCGGACGGATCCTCTCCCGTTGTTCCATGCACGTTGAACAGTTCTTCTATCGCTTGGTAGTACGGCTCGAGATCCGCGTACGCGAACGGCCACGCCGGACTCGTGCCCGACGGGTATTGGGTTTGTTCGAAATCGGCTACTCGAAGCCGCGGGAGACTGGATCCATAGACCTTGGTGTTGCCACCCACCACGTAATGCACGCCGGGCGCGAACTCCCGCTCCTCGTCGTCGAGCCACTTTTCGGTTGGCTTGTACCGACGCTGCACGAAGACCGCTTCCGGTGACCAGTTCTGCGGCTCACGCGGCAGGAACCCACCCCGCTCGACAACCAGGACGTCTATCCCCCGCTGCGCCAGACCCCACGCGAGGCTTCCGCCCCCCATTCCCGATCCGACGATGACGACGGAGGCGCTGTCGCGATGCATCCTCGAACGCTAGTCCGCGACGAGACGGTCGATGACTTCACCCATGTCGCGTCCGCTCACGTCAGGGGCTCCGAAGTTCACATCGAAGTTCCCTTCCAGCCGCGAGAGCCACGCGGTCTTCATGCCGACACCGCGAGCACCGGCGAGATCCCACGCGTGGGCCGCCACCATCCATGTGGCTGCGGGATCGGTCTCGAGTGCACGACATGCAAGGAGATAAGGCTCGGGGGACGGCTTCCAGCGCTGGACATCCTCACAGGACAGGTACCGGGTGACCAGGTCTGCCATACCCGCGCGCTGAAACAANNGCTCGACGTTCGANGCGTTACCGACGCTCAGGGTCACCATGTCGATGCCGGCTGATCGGGCGCGGGATAACGCATCTGCAACTTCCGGATGCGGCATCAACTGCCCAAATGCGTCGAAAAGCTCTCGGACCTGTTCGTCTCCCAGGCGTTCGGGTGCCAGGGAGATCAGGGCGCTACCGGCAACCTCGGGAAAGGTCCGGTAGGTGCCGGCACACGTCAATGCGAATCCATTCCGTAGTGTGCGCGCGAACCACAGTTCTCGACCGTCCGGCACTCCCCAGTTGGCGAACAACGCATCCAGGGTCTCGAGGGAGAACAGCGTCTCGTTCACATCGAGGACGAGTGCCTTCGCAGCGACCACGCCCATGAGAGTAGACGCTGGCGGTAGAGGACAATGGGGGAATGACGGATTCGATCTACGACCTCAGTTTCACCTCGAATACCGGTGAGGAGGTGCCCTTGGAGCAATTCCGAGGACAGCCGATGCTGATCGTGAACACCGCGAGCAAGTGCGGCCTCACCCCTCAATATCGGGGTCTGCAAGAGATCTACTCCGAGTTTGGACCCGAAGGCCTCGTTGTCATCGGCTTCCCCTGCGACCAATTCGCCAACCAGGAGCCGGGCGATGACGATCAGATCAAGGAATTCTGCGAGGTCAACTACGGGGTGTCTTTCCCGCTCTCGACGAAGATCGACGTCAACGGCTCAAAGACCCATCCGGTGTTCTCTTTCCTGAAGGACCGGACCGACGGCCTTCTTGGATCAGCCATCAAGTGGAACTTCACCAAGTTCCTGGTGTGGCCAGACGGAACGACCGTCAAGCGCTACGGACCTCAGACCAGTCCCGACGAGGTACGACGAGACGCCGANGAGATNCTGCACGCCCCCTCGTAAATTGACGTCTCNTCTTNTCTCCACAGCCGCGACCGCAAGTTGACCGTTCGGGTCTTGTCAGGATCGTGTTAGCGCGGTTCCGAAAGTGGCTCTGACGCGGCAACATCGTCCGCATGANTGACACGACACAGAACGANCTCGTCAGCCGTCGGGGTTTTCTCCTCGGCTCCCTCGGATCCACTATCGCCTTCACCGCCGCGGGCACGACCGGACTCATCCTCAAGGCCAGCCCGTCCAACGCAGCACCAAGCTTCGTGGCTGATGTCACGGGGGACTACTCCTTCCAGGACTCGACCACCGGGTGCGTCGTCACCGTGACCGTCGCCAANGGAGTCCGTCGGATTCGATCCAACGGGATGCCGAACCATTCGACGGGTCAATTCCCGAACTCCAAGAACCCCAACGCGATATCCCCACAGTCCTATGACTTCTCTCTACCCACGAATCCCACGACCAACACGAGAGTCGCCCCGTATGTGATTCCGCAACCGTTCGGTATTGCCGTCAACGGCGTTCTCTTCGACCCACTCGCCGCTGAGTTCTACGACGATGACCGAAATTCGGGCTGGAGCTACAACGCCCTCGCCAACAGCATAGATCTAGGACTTGATGACAACGAGGCCCACGTACAACCCTCCGGCGCGTATCACTATCACGGTATCCCCGAGGGGCTGGCCGACAGCGTGTCGAGGAAAGGACATTCACCATTGGTCGGTTGGGCGGGGGATGGTTTCCCCATCTACCTGAACCGTGGCTATCGAGAGCCACGAGATACCAGCAGTGGTCTCACTCGCCTCGGATCCTCGTATCGACTGAAGTCCGGTACCCGCCCCAGTGGTCCGGGCGGCTCATACAACGGCGACTTCGTCGAGGACTTCGAGTACATCGCCGGATCCGGAGATCTCGACGCCGCCAACGGTCGCTTCCAGAAGACGCCCGAGTTCCCTCGGGGTACGTACTGCTACATCCTCACCACCGACTACCCCGTCGTTCCGCGAGCTTTNCGGGGAGACCTAGCGACGAGCTTCACGAAGAGTGGCGGCCCNAATCGCGGAACGGGTCAACCCCCACGCCGTCCCCAGCCGAGGCCGTGACCCACACACGAAGGCCTGGGTTCCCTCACAGGACCCAGGCCTTCTTCTCGTAGCGGGGGCAGGATTTGAACCTGCGACCTCTGGGTTATGAGCCCAGCGAGCTACCGAACTGCTCCACCCCGCGCTGCTTGTTGCTGTGCGAAGAACAGGATACGCGACTGACAGCACGCGCCACCGATCGGGTCAGGTGACCGTTTCGTCGGGGACACCCTCATCGACTGCTTCTTCGCCACCGCCGTCGGGCGGTGCGGCCGCGCCGCCACCGGTGATCTGAGCCTCTGCCTGGGCAGCTCGTGCGAGGGCCTCTGCCAGTCGGTCTTGTGCCTCTCCGTAGGCGGCGAAGTCTCCGTCGGCGAGCGCATCCTGCCCGTCTTGATAGGCGCGCTGAGCGTCGTCGATGGCGATCGCCAAATCCGTTACCGGGTCACCGGTGGATGGCGGCACCGTCGGTTCCGGGGTGGGTTGCGGATTCAATCCCTCTTCGGGAATCGGGTCCGGTTCGGGCTCGGCCACCGGTGAGGAGCCCAAGACCTGACGCAGAGCGCCAGTCAACGTGTCGTCCAGCGCGACGTTGGCTCCGTACCCCACGAGGACCTTGCGAAGCAGCGGGTAGCCCTCTGCGGCTGCCCGCAGATACACCGGTTCGACGTACAACAGCCCGTCGTTAAACGGCAAAGACAGCAGGTTGCCAAACTCGATCTCCGACCCGCCTCGGCGCAGGAGTGATAACTGCGAGGAGACCGTCGGGTCGGACTCGAAGTTGTTCTGCACCTGTTGCGGTCCGGGTGTGGTCGTGTTCGACGGTAGTTGCAGAACTCGGATCGTTCCGTAGTCCTCCCCCGGCGCAGAGTTCACCGCCATGAATGCCGCGAGGGTTTGGCGTCGTTGCGGAGCGAACGTTGTGGTTAAGGAGAACGCTGGCGATACTTCACCCGGCATCTGCAGCGTCAAGTAGTAGGGCGGCTGGAAGACCTGCGCGGGCGTGACGGTCGGATCGAACGGCACGATCCACACGTCGGTGCCGTTGTAGAACGTCGAGGCGTCGGTGACGTGGTAGCGCGTCATGACCGTGCGCTGAACCTTGAACAAATCCTGTGGGTACCGCACGTGCTCGATGATGTCGTCCGGCATTTCTGCACGCGGTTCGACGACGTCCGGGAATGCCTTTCGCCACGTCCTCAGCACGGGATCGGATTCGTCCCACGCATACAAGCTGACGGTCCCTTCGAAGGCATCGACGACGGCTTTCACTGAGTTGCGCATGTAGTTGACCCGGTCGCGGGCTATCAGGCCCGCAGCGAAGTTCGCGCCACTGATGGAGTCTGCCGTTGCTTCAGCGAGAGACACGCGACTGGAGTAGGGGAAATCGTTGGACAGGGTGTACCCGTCGACGATCCACTTGATCCTGCCGTCGACCACGACGGGATACGGATCCTGATCCAGGGTGAGCCACGGAGCGACCTTCCCCACTCGGGTCAATGGATCCCGGTCCCACATGATCTGCGACTCGGAATTCACCAAATCCGAGAGCAGGATGTTGGTGTCTTGAAATTTGGTCGCGAAGAGCAAACGGCCGAACAGCGTTCCCATGTCCACGCCACCGGAGCCCTGATAGGTGGTGTTGGTCTGCCCCGATGGGCTCGCGTCATCCGGGTAATCGAGTTCCACCGGTGGGGTTCCCTCGGGCGCACCGACGATGGAGTACGGCGGCGAGAACTCGCCGAAGTAGATGCGCGGTTGCTCGAGGTCGAGTTCGCCGATCGGCGGGATGTCACTAGCGAAGAAGTCGGGCGTCCCGTCGGACTCCGCAGTGTTGTCGTAGGCCGAGACGAAACCGTAGCCGTGGGTGAACACGGCGACCTCGTTCGTCCAATTTCGCTGGCCATCGGGGATACCGGCGAGGTTGATCTCACGGGCCGCTACCACGGCTCCACGCTGTCCGCCCGGCAGGTCGTAGCGGTCGACATCGAGTCGAGAGTTGAAGGAGTAGTAGCCACGAATCTGCTGCAACTGGTTGTACGTGGGGGAAACGACCGCAGGGTCGAGCAAGCGGATGTTGTTGATGGTTCCGGCGCTGGCTTCGACGATCTCTACCGACGGTGGGGACACCGATCCGGCGTACTCTTCGATCTCGGCGTCGTCGATCTTGTACGCGGTCCGTGTGGCCTCGATGTTGCGTTCGATGTACGGGCGTTCGCGGACCAGTTCGCTTGGGCGAACCTGAAACTGCTGGACGATCAGCGGGTAGACGCCACCCACAATCACCGAGGTGAGCACCATCAGCCCGAGGCCGATGAGCGCAATGATCCATTGCCGGCGGAACGCATTGAGAAGGAACAGCAGCCCGACGAGCAGAGCGACGAACGTCAGGATGTTCAACGCGGGAAGCTTTGCGTTGACGTCGGTGTATTGCAGACCCGTGAATCCGCCCGCAAGATCGCTGCTTTGGATGACGAGGTCGTAGCGGTCGAGCCAGTACGCGATCGCCTTGAGGAGCAAGAAGATGGCCACGGTGATCGAGATTTGGACCTGCGCCGCCGTCGTCGCCCGGTCACCCTTTGGCTGCAGACGCAGACCACCGAAGAGGTAGTGCACGACGACACCGAGCGCGAGGGCGATAAAGGTTGCGGCGAAGGCGAATCCGAGGAGGAACCTCAAGAACGGCAGTTCGAACGTGTAGAAGGACACATCAAGACCGAATTGCGGGTCGTTCATCCCGAAGGGTGTGGCGTTGCGCCACTGCAGGAAGCGCCCCCACTCGCCAGAAGCCGCCAGTCCGCTGAAAAGCCCGAGAACAACCGTCAAGCCCAACAGCAAGCGTCCCTTGAACGGTTCGATCGCCTCCCGGTAACGCTCCAAGCTGGCTTGCTCCGGGGTTGTCCCGGCGAAAGCCGGCCGCGTTCGGTAGGCGATCCACGTCGCGAGCAACACAACCAGGGCCATCACGATGCCGAAAGCGAGAAACAGTAGACCCCTGGTCAGGATCGAGATCGTGTACACCTGCGGCTTGTCGACGGAGGTGAACCACAGCCAATCGGTGTAGAAGCCCGTGAACAGTACGAACGACACGACGATGGCCGCTAAGACACCGATCGTTGGCAGCAAGACGCCTCCGCGTCGCCGCTCAGGAGCTTCTGGGCTGGCACCCCCCGTGGGGAAGTTGAACGTCACGAGAGGAACCTACGACACCAGCGGTGATCAGTCCTGCGCAGGGCAGGACACTGTCGGCTCGCCGGCAACCCACGAACGGATTGCATCAACGGTGTCATCCAACGTGGCCACCGGAACGACGGTCAGGCCGTTCGGGATGTGACCTGCGGCCTCAACGCAGTGGCGCTCGGGCATCACGAACAACTCGGCGCCGGCGTTGCGAGCCCCCGCGAGCTTTTGGCGAATGCCACCGATCGGCCCGACGCTGCCGTCGGGCTTGATCGTGCCCGTTCCGGCAACGTGGCCACCGCCGGTGAGATCTTCGGGGGTGAGTTTGTCGATGATTCCCGTTGCGAACATCAAGCCTGCGCTGGGCCCTCCCACATCTTGCAGCGTGAAGTCGATGTCGAAATCGGGCGTGAAGTAAATACCGACCATCGCACCGATATACGGCGATCCTGGGCGGTCGGGATTCTCTTCGGACGTGATCTCGACCTCGATCAACTCGCCGTCGCGTTCGATGTCGAAGACGAAGGTCGTTCCGATCGGTTCGGCTTGGATCGCGTCGACAACATCTGATGGTTGCTCGATTGCTATTCCGTCGATGGCCACCACCTGGTCCCGCGGTTGCAGACTCTGCCCCGCGGGCGCGTCGTCGAACACGGCCGTGAGGACAACCTCGGTGGTTGCAGGAATCTCCAGATAGTTCAAGGCGGCGCCGATGGCGTCGGACTCGGAGGTGCTGAACAGGCGAGCCTGCCGCTGGCGCACTTCGTCGCCGGTGATGTCATCCGGGTAGATGAGTTCGCGGGGCACCACTGCATCGGCTGTGCTGAACCAGGCTCCGATCGCTTCGACGAACGTCAGCCCGCCTCGCGGGCCGCCCGACTCGCGCACGGTGGTCATGTCCAGATTTCCACTGACCGGGTACGTCGTCGTGCCGGTGATCGACAGGAAGGGTTCTCCGTCCGATTCGCCGATCACGTTGAAGGTGGGCCCGGGTGCGAGTTTCACGTACGGCACCGGCAGCAACAGTGCCACCGTCACCAAGGCAGCCAGCGATGTGGCGCTCACGAGGGCGACACGGGCACGAGGACCGATCCCGTGAACGTGCTCCCGCCATTCCCGCGGNCCCGGTATCCGGCGTGCCACTAGCGCGGGTTATCTGGAGAGCGACGCGAGGAACGCTTCGCACGACGCGACGAACGTTCCATNGCTTCGCGAAGTCGCAGACGCTCGGCCATCGGNTCCGGTTCCGGCTCAGCGANCCGGGATCTCAACGCGACGAAGGCGATAGCCAGGGCCGTGANGNCGAGAGGGATCGCCCACCACACAAGAGCCGACACCACGTAGTCCTNTCTGCCTGACCCACACCTGCCCGATTCGAAGAAAGTCGCTCNCGCNAGCTATCNACGGCNGGNGCCNTTCTTGCGAGAGTACGCCAGCATCACCNNGGCTGCGATCCGCACCCCCGAGTNTCGGACCTGTGCACCGTCCGACTGTGTTGTCACGACTGCACTTCGAGCACACCCAAAGCGGCGTTGACNATGGATCCTGGAGTCAAATCGAACAGTTGGTANAGATCCGGNACGGTTCCACTCTGCCCGAAACTGTCGACCCCGAGGCTGACCGCCGCCACCCCCATCGCCGAGCCNAGCCACGCCAGCGAGTGGCTCGCACCATCGTGGATGGNGACGATNGGCGCGCGATCGGGGAAAGCTCCCCTGAGCGCTCCCGGCACGCTCGGGGTGGTGGCGGTGCGTACTCCTTGTCGCAGAGTGCGCTGCCAGGCTCGATACCAGCGATCGGCGCTCGTGATGTCGATGACGTGCGCAGCAATGCCTTCTTCTGCCAACTCACCGGATGCTTCGAGGACTTCCGGCATGACCGCCCCCGTGGCNGCCAGATGCACCACGGGCACCGAGTGNCCTTCCTCCCGAAAACGCCCGAGATCGTCGTAGGTAGTGAACGCGTCGATCAATCGGTACCCACCGGACAGAACCTGACGNCGAAGCACCGGCTCGCCGAGTCGCTCCCGTGCNGTNGCGAAGGCGCTCTGNTCGATAGGTCGGGTGGTGAGCCGGAAGTAGTAGGCNCCATCGTCGAACGGCGCGGCGGTCTGCNCATCNGTGTTNCCAGCCGCGATACGACNGACNGCGTCACACAGCANCCAATCGAGGGCAGCACCGTAGGTGGGTTCGATGTACGTGACGTTNGGAAGNTCCAGCCCCACGCTNGGTGTGATGGTGGATTGATGCGCNCCACCCTCAGGTGCCAGGGTCACGCCACTGGGCGTTCCNGCAACGATGAACCGCGATCCCGAGTACACCGAATAGATGAAGGCATCCAGGCCGCGNAGGACGAATGGGTCATACACNGTTCCGATGGGAATGAGTGGTTGACCGGACAGATCCCACGAAAGCCCCAATTGACCGAGCAGCAAGAACAGATTCATCTCCGAGATGCCCAGTTCGATGTGTTGGCCTTGCGGGCCTTCTGCCCACTTCATCACCGGGTCCTCGGACCACAGGCGCTTCTCCACCGGACTGAACACACCAACCTTGTTGATGAAGCCACCCAAGTTCGTACTCGTCGCGACGTCGGGAGCGGTAGTGACCACGTAAGGCCGCAGCGAATCGTCGCGCGCTAGTTCCACCATGATGCGGCCGAACGCCTCTTGAGTGCTNATGGGTTTCGNGGAACGGANNCCCACCTGGGAGGGAACCTCGATGTCCAGGTGCGCTGACGTCGGTGGTCGGTGCAGCACCTCGCGCCGCTCGTTGCACACGATGCCTTCTGCAGATCCGGCATCAAAGCGGTCCCANTCNTCTTCTTCGGTCANNTTCACCGCGCGTCGGAAGTCATCGATCTGCTCGGGGGTCAAAAGCGCCGAGTGGTTGCGGGGGTTGCCCGCNATCGGCAGGCCCCATCCCTTGATNGTGTAGGCGAAGACAACGCTCGGTCGATCTCCCTCNTTGTCGCAGGCGACGAAAGCNTCGGCAAGCGATTCAAGATCATGGCCACCGAGATCNTTGACCAAATCGGCCATCTGGTGGTCGTCNATNNCGGAGAAGANTTGATGCACCGCCTCGGGGGCGTTTTCCAANAAGCGTTGTCGAACCTCAGNGGGAGCGAGTCCGAAGAGCGACTGATACTGCTCATTNGACATCTCNTCTATCCATGACCTGAGCGCATCGCCACCGGGCATCGCGAAGGCGCGGCGNAGTTTCTTGCCGTANTTGAGTTCGATGACGTGCCAGCCGGCGGACTNGAAGTGTCCGGTCCATTGCTCGAGGCGCACCCCCGGAACCACTCGATCCAACGATTGCCGATTGAAGTCGACCACCCACATGACGTTGCCCAGACCCTGGGTNGCNGGNTCGGCGATNGCCTCCCAGATGTTGCCTTCATCGAGTTCNGCGTCACCGACCATGGCGATGTAGCGCGCGGGAGGCCGATCCCCGAAGTGTGCATCGACGTANCGACGCGTCGCNGCGGCAAACAATGGGGCCGCGGGCCCNAGCCCGACAGATCCGGTGGAGAAGTCGACCGGGTCGGGGTCTTTTGTCCNGGANGGATACGACTGCAAGCCCCCCTTCGACCGCAGCGTCGTCAGGTAGGAACGGTCCAGATTTCCCATCAAGTACTGGATGGCNTGGAAAACCGGGGCNGCATGCGGCTTGACNGCGACNCGGTCGTGNCCGTTGAGGTGATGCAGGAAGAGTGCGGTCATCATGCTGACGACCGACGCNCTCGAGGCTTGGTGTCCCCCTACTTTCACACCGTCGACGTTGGNGCGTTCNTTGTTGGCGTGATCGATCATNCGCACCGCGAGCCAGAGCACGCGGCGTTGAATGGACTCGAGTGTGCTGAATTCCTCAGCAGACTCNTCNNTCATGCCCGCTCCNCTTCCCTCCACCTCGGTGGTGCGCTGCTCGTTCGCCTNAAGCCGTCTGANGGAAACCGTCTGCCGGAGACCATCTGCCGTAGACAAACGANCGAACTCNGNGCNCANGAACGTACCCCTCGCGNCCGGCACAGGCNACGCAAATGTGAAGCCCCCGGGTCGCGTAGCGGACACGCGCCTTCCCCTTGCGTGCGTCCACCCGTTATCNCGNGGGCTNCGACANNNAGACGCTAGGGACGGTCGAGGGGCCTCGTCAAACCCTGGCGCCNCATCGTTCACCGAACCTGTGGACACANCTGGGGAAANNCTGNGGGNAAGGCNGGNACGAGGTGTGGACNATCNGTGCATACGCGTGTGGACAACGTGAGGAAGACGCTCNTTGAGACCGCATTCCAGGAGGCGCCGACNACCNCCAGGGTGTGGACAAATATTCGTTAACNGATGTCGACGTGATCGTTCACCNAAAGGACACCCACATCGGCTCNGAANNNCGATCCTNGGGNGAGNACAGTGCNCGCATGGCGTCNTCGCACAGNGCCTGAACGGACGCATCGACGTCCGGCAGCGAGAGGCTGGGAAACCATGCNAGGTCGTCGCTCTCGTCGCTGATCACCGGCGGGATCGCGTTCGGNACGACAACAACAAACTGCATATCCCAATGCACGCTGGCCAGCANCCGCCCATCATCATNGCGACCGCACGGAACNTCGTGCCGATCGAGTCGAACCGGCACACTGCTGATACGACCGCGGGCGATCCCGCTTTCCTCACGTACCTCGCGCACCGCGCCGTGGAGCACCGATGAATCGTCGGTTTCGAGATGNCCTCCGAGCTGCAACCANCGGCCGACCTTGGGGTGCAGCGTGAGCAGGACGCCGCGGCCTTGTTCCTCGACGACCAACGCGCTCGCGGTGATGTGCCCCACCCGNCAGGAACGCCACACNCCGTCCTCGTGGGCGTCGAGAAACTCNTGGTACTCCNGGGCGAGCGCNCGTTGATCCGGATCCTGGTGCGTGAANGCCGTCAGNGCCGANCGTGCGTCGGCCTGCAGTGTCACTGGGTGGAGCCGTCGCCGGATTCGTTTCCGGATTCGTTTCCGGACTCGCCGCCGGGAGCCTCAAGCCCCTCGATCGTGTCGGGAACAGCGCCAGAACCTTGGGCAAAGCCGAGCGGATCGTCAAGGTCGTCAGGAGTGGGCAACAAGTCCGGGTGCGCCCACAGGGCGTCGCGCGCCTCGGCNCCTCGNTGGCTACGGATGGCGGCGAAGACGGTGTGCGCTTCGCGNAAGGCCCGTGGCCTNAGTTCCATTCCCACGAGGGCAGCAAAGGTTCGCTCNGCCGGTCCCCCGGCGGCGCGGCGGCGGCGCATCGCTTCNGTGAGCGCTGCACTGGCGGGGAGCCTGTCGCCGCTGGCTTGCGACACCACTTCGTCCACCCATCCTTCGATGCACGCCAACAAGGTTTCGAGTCGGGCGACAGCGGCCTTTTGTTCGGGTGTGTCCTCGGGCGCGAGCAAACCTCCGGCCAGCACCTCTTGCANCGCCTCGGGGTTGGAGATNTCGACGCCACCCATNGCTTCGGACAAGCGCTCGGANTCGACGCGCANGTACTGCGCGTACTGCTCTACCGCTCCGAGCACCCGGGCTGCCAGCCACGGNACGTGNACGAACAGCCGTTGATGCGCGGCCTCGCGCANCGCGATGTACATCAGGGCATCGGACGGTGAAACCTCCAGCCCTTCGGAGAAGGACGCGACGTTGTTGGCCAGTACGGCGGTCTGGGGAGTCTCCGTCAGTGGGATTCCGATATCGGAGNCAGACAGCACCTGNTCCGAGAGNGCAGCCAACGCCTGGCCGACCTGCATNGCAAAAGCCGCNGCNCCGAGTTGCTGCACCATGCCCATCATCGGTTGCAGCATTTGCATGAAATCGGGGGGAATGCCGTCGGGCATCATGTCNCNCAGNTGCGCCGGCAGTGCCGCGTTGAGCTCATCGCTCGACATCTGTGACAAGTCCGTGCCATCCGGAGTGAGGCCTGCGACGGCCCCGGTGACGTGTTCAGCGATCGGCGTCACGATCCGCTTCCATGCCGGGCCGGTGGTGACCAGCCAGTCGGAGCGAGACCACGCCTGCGTCGGGCTTCCCGCNGCGGGGAAAGTCGTCACCTCGTCCAGCCACAACTCCGCCAAGGCCACCGCGGAAGAGATCGCCTCTCGTTGCCCGTCGGAAATGGANGGATCACCGGCGGACGTGACGGCCTTGCGGGCGACATCCTCNACNACCGTCCAGTTNACCGGGCCGTCCGCTCCCGGGGCACCGGCCGACTGCATCATTTGGCCAAGTTGCTGCAGNGCTTGACCGAACGCGTTCATGTCGAAGGGGTTGTCACCGGAACCCGGTGCTCCGAAGCCGAAGGGCGTGCTCATAACCCCACGGTAACCGCACGCGTAAGGCCCGGACACCGCTGGCATGTCGCCAGGGGTCCGGGCCTTACAGAANANCTCGTGGCNACCGAACTTNCTGAGCNGAGGTCGCNNTCGGCGANCTAGGCCTTGCCCAGGATGCGGGTGACCTTGGTGCCGCANNCCGGNCAGATGCCCTTNGCGAAGCGGCGGCTGTTCTTCTCCTCGACGTGACCGGTGAANTNGCGCTTCTCCTTGCACTTCACGCAGTACGCCTCGCCTGTGTATTCCTCGGCCATGGGGCCCTCCTTGCCGATCATCCGCCATAGCGGTNGGTGGCTGGTGCCACCTGATGCCCCGTGGGGGCNTTTTCACCCTAGGGCAGCACNANCCCNGTCTCGGGGCCTCNAAGCGCCGTGCCGCGCACATATATTCGGACAATCTGGACAAAGAATGCCCTTTGGTGACCCNNAAACCCTNCTCTCACGGGCTTCGAATCGATTCGTCCCACCCGTGCATTCAGCCCNGGGCACCCGACAACAATGNCCCCGTGGCCACCACNAGCACCGATTCACCCGACCANTCCCGCGGCGATTCCAGCGCAGATCCAAGCGGCGGTTCCCGANATCACGCCGCCGCGGGCNGGCGANCACTGCCGGGCGGTGCTGCATCGTTCATCGATCGCGAGCGACTNTTNGCCGACCTNGACGAACTCTTNCGCATTCCCTCNCTGGGCGGGACCCCGGCCGAGGTGGACGCCCAACGCCACCTTGCCNACCGATGGGCCGGCGAGGGGTNGGAGGTGACGACATGGGACATCGACGTCGACGCCACGGCAGCGCGTTCGNACTTTCCCGGAATGGAAGTGGAACGCGAGAGCGCACTCGGTGTCGTCGCACGTTTCCCCGGCAGTGGTGGCGGCCGGACCTTGCTGATCGACGGTCACACCGACGTGGTCCCTCCGGGAGACATCGGCGCGTGGACGGGCGATCCCTTCATTCCGCGCACCGTGCAGCGCGACGGCCGCGACGCCATCGTGGCCCGCGGCGCCTGCGACATGAAAGCTGGACTCGTCGCCGCATGGGAAGCACTCCGGGCTGTTCGCCGATCGGGCGTGCAGTTGCGCGGGGACGTGTTGCTCTGCCCCGTCAGCGGTGAAGAGGATGGCGGCCTGGGCACGTANGCGGCTCTCGAACACCTCNNNGGCACACCCATCGCCGGATGCATCGTNCCCGAGCCCACNNATCTGGATCTGGTGCCGGCGAACGCCGGCGCNCTGACTTTCCGTCTGACCGTNAANGGAGCGGCCATTCACGCATCTCGNCGATCCGAAGGTGTCAGCGCGGTCGAGAAGTTTGTNCCCGTTCTCGCGGCGCTTTCCCATCTGGAGGCNGTGCGCAACGCATCCGTCGACGAGTTGATGCAGCGATGGCCGGTCGCNTATCCACTGTCCATCGGAACAGTGCACGCAGGTGATTGGGCGTCCACGGTGCCCGATCTCCTCGTCGCGGAGGGCCGGCTCGGCGTCGCCCTGGACGAGTCGGCGGACAACGCTCGCGCCGAACTCGAAGCAGCCGTCGACGATGTGTGTCGTTCGGATGCGTGGTTGCGCGAGCACCCCGTGACGGTCGAATGGTGGGGTGGTCAATTCCACGCAGGCCNAACAGATCCGNANGCGNACATCGTCTCTCTCGTGCGCGACACCCACACTCGTGNGGCCGGGCACNCNCCGGAAACCTACGGCGGGCCNTACGGNTCCGATCTGCGTCTGCTGGTCGGCATGGGCGGNATTCCGACCGTCCAGTACGGCCCGGGTGACACGCGCGTGGCGCATGCACCCGACGAGTANGTCGACNTCGAGGACGTGGTGANGTGCNCCAGCGTTCTCGCCGACGNCATCGTCGACTTCTGCTCGTANTCACCGCCGTCGTCAACACGACCACCATCGTCTGCATNCCNACNATTNCCGACCNCTAGCCGATGNCGGCTGTGGATTGCACGTCGCCNTCCACAGTCGATGCCGAGCACCGTTGCCTCATGCCACGCAACACNTGTCCGAGCCTTCGCTCGGACACTCCCATCATTCGACNCNGTGGGCGCCNAGCCCANATCGCCGATACGGCTGCNTTCNCNGCATCNNCCGCAGAGANCGATTGGCTAGATCGCTTGTGGAGTTTTCGTCACGACGACGNGGCCCTTGCGGCCNTTCCCGGGAGNACGGATCGCGCCCGTGATCTGATCGCGCACGCGCGGTCTGTCGGAGCGTTGGACGATTCGACCGAGTGCTGGTGGCTCACTCCCCAGCAGCGGCTCGCCGCCGCACCCGAGCTCGCGTCTCTCGCGCATTGGCACGATCACCCGCCCACGGCGCTGGCGTCGCGCATGGGCACCGTAGTCAACGTGAAAGGAAACCCGGCAATCGCTTCCGTCGTTGCATCGGTGGCGGGAGCGAGCGGCTTTCGACTAGCCCCCAGTGACCAGGAAGCCGACTCGTCGTCGATCACGATCGCGTGCGCAGTGACGCTGCCAGAATCCTCGGAATCCGTACTCACCTGGATGTCCCAGGCGGCTCAGTCTCGACCCCACCTGCCCGTCGTGGCGTACCGCGGTCGCGCCAGCATCGGACCGCTCGTCGTGCCCGGTCATTCGGCCTGCCTGCGCTGCGGGTATTTGCACCGGCGTGACCGGGACCCACACTGGCCGGAGATCGTTTCCCAGTGGATGGCACGCGATCACCCCACGTCGGATGACCAACGCGAGTCCAGGCGAACACAGGGCGCCGATGCGCTGCTCGCGATGCACGCAGCCGCGCACGCTGTCGCTGTAGTGCGGCGCTGGACCGATCGACCGCAGGACTCCCCCACCCGCCGGATCTTCCTCGAGGCACCGGATTTCACTGTCCGCGACGAACCCACGCACCCGCACCCGGCCTGCGGTTGCTGGTGGGGCACCGATCCGTTGGCCCCGCGTGGCGCCTTCACTATTGGCGAGGAGCCCGCGGCTCGCACGATCGACTGACCTCGGGGACAATGGTGCGATGCCGGAAATCCCGAAGAATGCGCTGACCCGCGGCGTGCGGATCGCGACCCTCCCGGCGTCATACGCCGGGCGCACCGCGTGGGGTTTCGGGAAGAAGGTGGGCGGCAAACCAGCGGACGCCGTCACCGCGGAGATCCAGCAACGCACCGCCGAGCAGATCTTCGCGGTCCTCGGTCAACTCAAGGGCGGGGCGATGAAGCTCGGCCAGGCGATGAGCATCTTCGAGGCGGCCCTCCCCGAGGAGATGGCCGGCCCGTACCGGGCGACCTTGACGAAACTCCAGGACGCCGCACCGGCGATGCCGGCCGAAACCGTCCACGAAATTCTCGCGGACTCGCTCGGTCCCGACTGGCAAGACCGATTCGCCGATTTCGATGACACTCCCGCGGGCGCCGCCTCCATCGGCCAGGTGCACAAAGCGGTGTGGCGCGACGGTCGCGAGGTCGCCGTGAAGGTGCAATACCCGGGAGCCGACAAGGCGCTGATCGCTGATCTCAACCAGATGGCGCGGATGGGGAAGATGTTCTCCTCCCTGGTTCCCGGCCTGGACTTGAAGTCGCTGGTCGCAGAACTGAAGGAACGCGTGATCGAGGAGCTCGACTACCTCGGAGAATCGCGCTACCAGCGTCAGTTCGCCGTCGCCTTCGATGGCGATCCGGAGTTCCGTGTTCCCCACGTTCTCGCCGCGGCACCACACGTGCTGATCACCGAATGGGTGGATGGGCGGCCGATGTCGGACATCATCGCCAACGGAACCCCTGAGGAGCGTGACCGCATCGGACTGCTCTACGAGCGGTTCCTGCTCTCCGGCCCCGCTCGTGCCGGACTGCTGCACGCGGACCCGCATCCCGGAAACTTCCGCATGACGCACGACGGCCGACTGTGCGTGTTCGACTTCGGGGCTGTCTCGGTGCTTCCCGACGGATTGCCGCCGGCCATGGGCACGCTGCTGCGTATCGCGCAAAGCGGTGACGCAGACAGCGTCGTGCAGGGACTGCGCGACGAAGGTTTCGTTCTACCGCACGTCGACATCGACCCCGAGCAATTGCTGAACTACCTCGACCCGTTCGTGGAGCCGGCACGACACGAGTTCTTCCACTTCAACCGCGCGTGGCTGCGCGGTCAGTTCACGCGCATCAACGACGTTCGCGGACCGGACTTTGCGATCGGCTTGAAGATCAATCTCCCGCCGTCGTATGCGCTCATTCATCGGGTGTGGCTCGGCAGCATCGGGGTCTTGTGTCAGCTCGACGCGACGGTTCCGGTGCGCGGTGAGATCGAACGCTGGGTGCCGGACTTCACCGAGCCGACGCCAGCCGGAAGTTAGGCGCGGGCTCGCACCATCTGCACGACCTCGTCTCCGTAGGACTCGAGCTTGGCCGGGCCCACACCCGGGATCGAACTCAGCGCCTCGGCGTTTTCTGGCAGCTGCTCGGCGATGGCGATCAGTGTCGCGTCGGTGAACACGACATAGGCGGGGACCCCTTGGGTTCGCGAGTGATCGAGCCGCCACTGCTTCAGTTCCTCCAGGAACGTCTCATCGAACGTCGCCGGGCACGTCTGGCACCGCCCGATGGTCCGCTCCCCCGCGGTGACAAGCGCCTTCCCACATGTGCGGCATGCGGCAGGGCCTCGCCTGGATCGAGGCTTGCTCCGGCGCGATCCGTCACCGCGGCGGACCGATGATGCGTCCGCATCGTCCGTGGAGCCCATGCGCTGGAGGAAGCGACTCATCTGTCGGGTCGCACGCCCTCCCGGTTGCCGAGATCGCGCCCACGTCACGTGCAGTTCGCGCTCGGCTCGGGTGATCGCCACATACAGCAGCCGCCGCTCCTCCTCGAGTTGATCGGCGGTCTCGGCATGCTGCAAGGGAACTAGCCCGTCGCAGCAGCCGACGAGGTGCACGGTGCGCCACTCCAGTCCCTTCGCGGCATGGATCGACGCCAAGGTCACACCATCGGCAACGGGAGCGAACTGTGCCGCGGCTCGCTCGTCGAGGTAAGCGATAAAGGCCGCGAGATCTGGTGTTGCACTTTCCTTCGCCAGCTCCACCAGTGCCGCAAGAGACTCCCACTTCTCGCGCACGGCGCCGGTGGTTGTCGGTTGTTGCGCCGACCAGCCCATCGCGCTGAGTACGTCGGCGACCGTGGCCGCCACATCCGCGTCAGCGCCCTGGCGACCACGGTCCGCATCCGCCGCCCGCGCCGCTCCCCGCAGTCGCGTTATCGCCTCGCGCACCTCAGGCCTGTCGAAGTAGCGCTCGGAGCCGCGGACGGTCATAGGAATGCCGAGTTCGGCGAACGCTGTTTCGAGTTCCACTTGCTGAGCGTTGATGCGATACAAGACGGCGATTTCTCGCGGTCGAACACCGGATTCCATACTGGCCTTGATGCGCTTGGCGACGGCCTGGGCTTCGGCGACATCGTCCTCGAAGACCTCCACGTCCGGGGCCTGGCCGACGTCTCGTCGTGACGTCAAGGTGACGGCTTTCGCCGAGGACGCTCCGGCGTGAATGACCCCGTTGGCGAGTTCGACGATCTGCGGTGAACACCGGTAGCAGCGCACCAGTCGGACGGTGGTGGCGCCGGGGAACTCTTGCGGGAAATCCACCAGGTAGTCCGAGCGCGCACCGGTGAAGGAGTAGATCGTTTGGCTGGGGTCACCGACAACACAAATGTCGTCGCGATCACCCAGCCATAAGCCGATCAGAGCGTGCTGGACGGGGTTGACATCTTGATACTCATCGACCGTCAGCCACCGATACTGCGCCCGCACCTCTCGGGCGATCGCATCATCGGACGACAGTGCGCCAACCAGCACGATCATGACGTCCTCGAAGTCGATCACGCCTCGGTCGGATTTAGCCTGCTCGTAGTCAGCGAGAACGCGGGCGAGTTGCTCGGGCTCCAGGCTGAGGTTTCGTTGGACCGTCGCGGTCGGCAGAGTGTGCTGGTCCAGGAAGTTGACCCGCGCCCACTCGATGTCGGCGCTGACGTCTCGAACCATCGAGGTGTCCGAGGAGAAATTGTTCGCCGACAGCGCCGTAGCCACCAGACTCGCTTTGCTCGGCAGCAGGTCGGGGAATGCTCGGTCAGACACCCGCGGCCAGAAATAGCGCAGTTGACGCAAAGCGGCGGCGTGAAATGTCCTGGCCTGCACGCCCTGGACGCCGAGGTCGCCTAGTCGCGTCTTGAGTTCTCCGGCGGCTCGGTTGGTGAACGTCACGGCAAGGGATCGAGCGGGATCGTGTTCGCCGGTGAGAACGCCGTAGGCGATCCGATGGGTTATCGCGCGCGTCTTGCCGGTCCCGGCCCCGGCGAGCACCGCGACAGGTCCGGACAGGCTCTCCGCAACGGCCCGCTGCTCAGCATCGAGGCCCTCGAGAACGGCGGCGGGATCCATAGGCCGATGCTTCCACGGCGCACCGACAATGCGCGATGAACCCCACAGGGTCAGTGGGTGAAGGCGAGTTCGATGAGGATGATGCCGACGCCGAGGAGTCCGTAGATGGTCGCCCACAGCCACTGCCTGCCCCGGGGAAGCCCGGAGCGGCGCGCAGCGAAAGCTCCCCAGAAGAACAAACTGGCGACACCGAGCGCCTCGGCTACGCGGACCACGGCGCGAGGATCTTGCTGCACGGTCAACCACACCAAACCGAGGGCAACGACGGGTACCCCGACCGCGACGTACTGCACGGCGATACCCAGGAGGTGGCGCCGCTCTTTGGCCGATAGGCGCTTACCGGTGCGGATCTGCACGTCGAGCGCGTCGGAGAACGCGTGCGCGAGGGACAGGGCCAGCAGTGGCGCGAAGACGACGACCACGAGGTCCATGAAGGGCGTGCCGGACCACGACTCAGCTTCCTGGTTATATACGGCCAGCGCCACCATCAAGATGATGGTGGCGTAGATCAGCCGGTGCGGATCGAAAGCGACTTTCCCGACGTACAGCTGGACGTGCTTCTCTTCGTACTCGCTTTCCTTTTCCACTGCGCCAGCCTAGCCACGACTCGAGGCTTCGTCGGCCCCTCACGCGTGGACGCGGGAAAGCTGACACATTGCGGCCATATTTGTCGCATGGTCCCTGGGAAGCCACCGCGCCGAGCAATTCCTGGGAACCCAATACCCCATAGGACCGTCCTAGGGACGAGCAAAGGAGCTGACATGGCATCGAAGCGCTTGTGGCGCCGCCCCG
>NZLD01000003.1 GCA_002694095.1 Micrococcales bacterium
CGGGGTAGAAGCCGTCAGAACCCATCACCAGGCTGCCACCCGAAACGTGAATCAGGTCCTGATGGGTGGACACCTGGTAACGACCGCCTCTTGCTCGACAACACGCACAAGTAAGCATGCCACTTCTCGAATGCACCCGACATCCTCGACTCCTTGATGCGCAATTTCAGCCGAGTGGCTCTCGAGGAGAAACACTAGGCTGCCTTCATGTCCGACCGGGGCTTCTTGCCACCAAACGGTGATGAACGGTGGCGCGTTCGGGTACCGCCATCGTTGGCTCGCTGGGGCTTGTCCGCCTGGCTGGTTCTAGGCCTCATTGCTTTGACGGTCGTGGTGTACTTCGGCCTCGCTCAAATCTCCAGCCTGCTCATTCCTCTCGTCGTCGCCATCGTCATCGGCATGCTCTTCTCCCCGGTCGTCGATCGTTTAACCCATGCCGGGCTGCCACCCTTCGCGGCCGCCTCGCTGGTACTTGTCGGCCTGATCGCCGTTACCGCGCTCTCTATCTTTCTTGCGGTCAAGGGAATCTACGATCAGCGAGATCTCATCGTCGAGCAGTTCAGCAGCGGGTGGGACATGATCCAAGCGTGGCTCGCTGAGCGGGGCATCTCCGTTAACAATGTCAACCAAGCTGTCGAAACCCTGAGCACAGGAGCAACAAGTGGCGCCGGCGGATTTATCCAAGCAGGGCTGTCCTCTGTCTTCTCCTTCATCGTAGGAGTGCTTATCGGTGTCTTCTTGCTGTTCTACGTCCTGAAGGACTGGCACATCATTCGCGATTGGGTGGCTGGCCACCTCGGCAACATCCCGCCGGACCTTGGAGCGGGCATCATCAATGACGCCACCCGAGCGATCCGCTCCTACTTCGCCGGACTTGCCATCACCGCAGCCCCAGTGGCGATCATCATCGGTCTCGCCATGCTCATCCTGGACATCCCTCTCGCATTTACCGTCATCCTCGTCACCTTCGTGACGTCCTTCATTCCCTACCTGGGCGCGATAGTCAGCGGCGCCTTCGCCGTTCTTGTCGCACTCGGGGCTGCTGGTGTGCGAGAAGCGATTATTATTCTCATTGTCGTGCTTGTGGCTCAAAACGTTGTGCAGACTCTCATGCTGACGAAAGTCACGAGCGACAAGCTCCGCATCCACCCCATCGTCAATCTGGGATCGACGGTGATCGGAGCCACGTTGGCCGGTGTCATAGGTGCGACTCTCTCTGCACCAGCGGTCGCCACGGCCATGTCCGTCAGCCGACGTATTTCGCAGTACCGCAACTCCTCCGAGTAATCGCGCCGGGGAACCAAGTGAGAATCTACGTCTTTCCTGGGGCGATGGAGACGCGTTGGCGCTTCCGGCCCCGGTAGCGCTCGCTGAACAGTGATGCGACGGCGCTCGCTATATTTGTGAGATGAAGATACGCGCACGCAGAGCCCCCGTTACCTGTGCTGCGGTAGTTGGGCTGGTGCTCGCCCTTGCGCCCGCTGCATCCGCGTCTTCCGACTACCCGCAGGTTGGTGACCAGGCTGCCTCCGAGGAGTTTGTCGACGAGTCGACCTCCTACCGGTCGTGCAAGAAGATGCGCAAGTACTACCCGCGCGGCGTCGCCAAATCAACTTCCGCCGGGAATCGCGCACGCGCCGACGGGTTTGGTCCCGCAGAAGTCAACAAGAAGGTCTACAAGGCCAACAAGAAGTTGGATACCAATGGCAACCGCGTGGCATGCGAGGTGTCTGCGGCCAAAGCGCGCAAACAATTCCGCGCCGAGCTACTGGAGAAACAAATGCCGACCGCGGAGGCGGGGGAGTACACCGAGAACGCGGGTTACCAGTGGCGCGTTGGCAGTTTTGATGGAATTCCCCAGGCTGTGACCATGGACTACAACATCGACCGGTTGACCTTCGACGTCAACGACGGGTACGTCACCGACGCTACCTGGGGCTAGTTCAACCCCCGGTGACACATATTCGCCTCGATTGTCCCGCAGAATGCCTGTCCGTGGTCGTCGCTGGTTGCTANTTTTCCCTCGTGGGNAAGCCTGGTCGTAGNCATCGCAGTCATCGACGNCTTCGCGTGGCTTCCGTGGTACCCGCTCTGGTCGTTCACCATCACGGTCTCGGTATGTGTGACCTGGAACCTGTCCGAACACGGCCGTGATAACACTACAGCCCAGGAACCTGGATTCAGCCACCTGACGAAGGAGAAGACAGTGAAAGCATTTGGCATCATCGCAGGCGTCGCCGTCGTGGCCGCCGTTGTCGCGGTCGTCATCTACAAGAGAGACGATGTCGGCGAATACATCAGTCACGAGTANGAGCATCTGCAAAAGCAAATTCACGACCTCGAGGCGCAACTGCAGCACTCGAAAGAAGACAAGAGCAGNTAAGACCCGCATTTAGGCACCTATCGAAGGGACTCANACGTTGNCATCTGCAAGTGCACCTCGGACGGTNCTGCCCATTCCGGACATACCGAAGCCGGGACTCACGACGTTCGACGCAAAGGATCCGGATACGTCGTATCCACCCATCGAGCNGCTNCGGCCACCCGAGGGAGCCCCGAACGTCCTGGTGATCCTGTTGGACGACGTGGGCTTCGGTGCCTCGACNGCCTTCGGTGGATTGATCAACACCCCGGTCGCCGACCGCCTTGCCAAGAACGGCCTTTCCTACAACCGGTTCCACACAACGGCGCTGTGTGCTCCGACGAGNGCGGCGCTCCTTCACGGGCGCAACCACCACTCCGTTGGATTCGGGATGGTGACCGAGTTCGCAACGGCGGCGCCGGGGAACAACGCCCTGGTTCCCAATACGAANGCNTCGTTGCCNCTGACNCTGAAGTACAACGGNTACGCCACGTCCATGTTCGGCAAGTGCCACGAGGTAGCGCCGTACTTGGCGTCGCCGATGGGGCCCTTCGACGCGTGGCCCGCAGGCGGAGTCGGCTTNGAGTACTTCTACGGCTTCATTGCGGGCGAGGCGAATCAATACGACCCCGCCCTGTATGAAGGCAACAATCCCGTCGATCCCCCCAAGACTCCGGAGGAGGGTTACCACCTCACGGAGGATCTTGCGGATAAGGCGATCGGGTGGATNCACCAGCANAAGGCCCTNATGCCNGACAAGCCNTTCTTCACGTACTTNTCCACNGGTGCATGNCACGCGCCGCATCACGTGCCGAAGGAGTGGGCGGACANNTACAAGGGCAAGTTCGACGCCGGGTGGGACGCGGTGCGCGANGAGATCTTCGAGCGGCAAAANGCCCANGGCATGATCCCCGCACACTCCGAANTACCCGCNCGGCACGAGGAGATCCCTGCGTGGGAGGACATGCCGGATGAGATGAAGCCGATCCTGGCCCGGCAGATGGAGGTNTACGCCGGGTTCTTGGAGCACACCGACTACCACATCGGCCGGGTCATTGACGCGATCGANGAGATGGGTGCCCTGGACAACACGCTCANCTACTACATCCTCGGNGACAACGGCGCGTCAGCCGAAGGCACCATGAACGGCTCCTTCAACGAGATGGCCAACTTCAACGGTATGGCGTCNTTGGAGACGCCGGAGTTNTTGGCCTCCGTCATCGACGACTTCGGCTCCCCGGACTCCTACAACCACTACTCGGTNGGATGGGCGTGGGCGATGTGCACCCCGTTCCANTGGACCAAGCAGGTGGCCTCCCACTGGGGAGGGACCCGGAACGGAACCATCGTGCACTGGCCCGCAGGTATCGACGCCAAAGGGGAGTTACGCGATCAGTTCACTCACGTGATCGACATCGCCCCCACGGTNCTCGAGGCCGCGGGCATANCGGAACCACAATTCGTCAACGGTGTCATGCAAAGCCCCTATGAGGGAACCAGCATGTGCTACTCCTTCAACGACGGCCAGGCTCCNGAGGAGCACGACCTGCAGTACTTCGAGATGGTNGGCAACCGGGGCGTCTACTACAAGGGGTGGAGCGCCGTCACCAAGCACAGGACACCCTGGGATCTCGTCGGTCAACCTCCACCGTTCGACGAGGACCANTGGGAGTTGTACGACGGGTCCAGTGATTTCACGCAAGCTCGGGATATTTCGTCTCAAAATCCAGAGAAGTTGGCCGAGTTGCANCGGCTCTTCTTGATCGAAGCGACGAAGTACGACGTGATCCCNCTGGATGACCGCGCATCGGAAAGGCTCATCCCAGANNTGGCCGGGAGGCCGACNCTGATTCATGGGAATCGGCAGATGCTGTTCGCTGGGATGGGGCGATTGTCGGAGAACTCCGTCGTCAATACCAAGAACAAGAGTTGGTCTCTCGAGGCGAAGATCGNTGTGCGCGAGGCAGGCGCNACCGGGGTCATCATGGCTCAGGGTGGGCGGTTCGGAGGCTGGTCGGTCTACCTCGATGACGGGCACCTGTGCTACGTCTACAACACCCTTGGCATCCACCAGTACGAGACGCGCGCCGACACACGAATTGCTGTCGGTGAGCACCGGGTCATGTTCGAGTTCGCCTACGACGGTGGNGGACTCGGCAAAGGAGGAGACGNCACCCTCAGTGTCGACGGNGCCCCGGTGGCGNANGGCCGCGTGGAGATCACCCATCCGATGATCTGGTCAGCGGAGGAAACCGCCAATATCGGCCGCGATGCCGGTACCCCGGTGGGNTCCTACAGCATCAGCGACAGTGTCTTGNCCGGCGCCGACATCCACTTCGTGGAGTTGGCCGTCGGCGACGACAGCGCCGATCACGAGATCGACCCGATGGAACGATTCCGNCTNGCNATGAAGATCCAGTANACATCGCCCCGCATCGACTANGTGATGGGTCTGGGNGCGACACCGGTCNGCTACNAAACGGNGATGCACGACACCGGCCGAGCTTTCAACCCCGATTTCGAGGCCTCAGACCATCAGATAGTCGAAGCGGTGATGACTCTTGGGTAGCGGACGNCANCTGNGCTGGNCGTGACGNCAGTCGAACAATGGCCGAACCGACGAACACTCCGACAACTCCCCACAGCGCATTGACCGGAATCCCGGACCAGTAGCGAGTTTCCGTGGGGAAGCCCCGCAAGCCCACGATGGCGAGAATCATGAACGCCAGCCACAAGACGATGACCCCCACCGCAACGATGATGTTCCGCGGCAGCGCACCGGCACCGAACACGCTGAGGCGAACGGGGGAGTCCCACCACGGCAACGGCCGGTACTCGGTGCTCCACAGCACCGACACGAACGCCGCAAGCAACACCACGAAGACGACCAGCGCGAGAGCGAACCAGNNGAAGTANGGGCCNGCAGNGATGGGCACGGGGTAACCGGCCTCGCCGATCTCCGTNGGCGGATCGAGACCGATCGCGTGCAGCAGGACGAANGNGAACATGATCGCCGGCACGTGCCACAGNNANGAGCTCATCGCCGTCATGTTGATCCCGGTGACCGNCCACCACACGCGTGATCGGTGCAGCAACCGGCTNAGCGGCCGCTGGAAGACATAAATCGCCGACACCAGCGCTACTCCCTGCAACAGCAAGATGATGCTCGGCGGGAACATATTGGAGTACTCCCCATCGAATCCGGGCACCGCAATGGTGGACCCGAGGATCGACAGCGAATCGAACGTGACGACGTCTCCGGGAATGCCGATCAAACTGACCGGCCAGGGACCCCAGGCCACTAAGAGCACTGCCAGCGCCAGGCAGCCNCNGCCCACCGCAGCCCACCGTCGGGGCTGGGCGTCTTGCGGGTTGGATCGCCAGAAGAACCCCAGCTGTTGCAGCAGTAACCACACCAGGATCACGTTGATGATGCCCACGGGGAGCGGCCACCCGGCGATCGTGGTGCCCAGGTTGATGACAANGACGATGGGGACGAGCACGAGGAAGGGCCCGGCNGGAGATCGTTGATGCCACGNCAGCATCCCCGGCAGCAGCGCGGTGGTGACGATGTAGACGCCGAGGAACCACAGTTGCACGCCGAGTTGGCCGAGCAGTGGCGCGACCATGTCGCCCCAGATGACAGNGGTGATCCACGCCGCTGCTGCCCCGACCAGCAGGTAGATGGTGACCGGTCGAAGGAGCCGTTGAATCCTTCCCCACATCCACGTGGAGTANGGCGTGTGCGTCTCCTTCGCGCGGATCCATGCCCGCGCGTTTGCGGCGCCGCCGAACGCGAAGAACAGNGGCATCACTTGGAGGATCCACGTCAGCACCTGNGTCCAGGGGTAGGCAAGCATCAAGCTGCCGAGTCGCGGCGGATCGTCCTGGGGCCAATACACGACGGCGAGCAGCAGATGGCCGAAAACGACGACGACGAGGCTGACCCCGCGGACGGCATCGACGATGCGATCACGGTGCTCGGGGGTGTTCTCTGCCGCCTGTGAGACNTTNGGAAGNACCTTCATCGNCGCCCACGATGGCACGGTCGCCTGCGTGTGTCACGCAAATGGGCCATCGTGCAGTAGTGAAGGGAAACTGCGAGTCACGGACNCGTNAACGACCATGGGACATATTTGGNGACTTTGTCTCACCGCTCACCNACGACGGCCTGCCTGTGCCACGGTGTGAATACGCACACCGCCCCGTGAGCGCAAGGAGGGAAATGTCATGGCGAGCGCGAATTACAACACGGAGATCCCCGGAGATCTGTTTACAGACGACGATGCATCCGTCGACGGCGTCACCCTGCAGTTTCGCGACGGCATGCCCATGCCGGCGACGGTCGCCGCGTCGTACGGCGAAGTGGATTTCCACCGAGCGGTATCCCTGTTCATCAACATGGTGCCGGTCGCCAGCCTTGAAGCAATTCGCCTTGGTACCTCGCAGCAATTCTCAGGAGGAAAGCCCGAACAGAACTGGATGATCTTCGACAACCTCATGGACTCCAACAGTCTGTACCTGACGGGAAACACCGACACGGTGTACGCGTTCTGCGTGCTCGATCTCGAGAAATCCGGCCCCGTCGTCATCGAGGTGCCACCGGGTTGCGGCCCGAGCACGATCAACGATGCCACGTTCAAGTTCGTCACCGACATGGGCGCGCCTGGCCCGGACCGCGGTGAGGGCGGAAAGTACTTGATCCTCGGCCCGAATTACGACGGACCATTGACGGAGATCGCAAACGGCGAGGTCGCAGACGTCGACGGNGAGAACTACTTCATCGCCCANANNCCGACNTATACCAACTGGGTGCCGTGCCGAGGCCTGCTCGTCAACGGTGATCCCGAACCAGCGTCCACNAATTTNCGAACAGGCATCAAGGCCTATGCGCTGAAGGACAAGTCGAATCCGCCGGCCATGAACTGGGTGAACGGGTCCGGCCTGGTGCACAACACCATTCACTCCAACCATGNGTCCTTCTTCNAGGAAATCCACCGAGCCATCAGCAAAGAGCCGGCCGACGCATTCGACCCGGAAGTACTCGGCATCGCCAGCGCTCTGGGGATACGCAAGGGACAGCCCTTCTCCCCTGATGGTCCACAACGGGAGANGTTCGAAGAGGCCGCCGCGACAGCCAGTNCGTACGCACGCGCGGTCGCTTTCGCNCCGCGCAACCCCGCNGCCTATTTGTANGGCGAAGAAAACAGCAAGTGGTTCACCCTGTTCCCCGAATGGGACTACCGCTTCCTGGTGGACGATGGTGCGGGCGGAACCGACATGGACTCCCGCCTCGCGTTCTTCTACGTCGCGACCGTGAACACCCCNGCGATGGTGTGGCGCATCCCCGGAGTNGGCTCNCAGTACGCGATCATCGCACGCGATGCCAACGGTGAGTGGTTCGACGGGGACAAGACCTACACCCTGAGAATCCCGGCAAACGTCCCAGCGAAGAACTTCTGGTCTTTCGTCGTCTACGACCCGCAGACACGATCGATGCTGCAAACCCCGGACCAGAAGTTCCCGAGCGTCAACAGCATGCGCGAAGACCTACGGACCGATGCCGATGGCAGCGTTCTGCTCACCATCGGGCCGCAGCAGCCGGCGGAGGGTGAGGGGAACTGGATTCAGACCCGCCCGCAGAAGAGCTGGTTCGCGATCTTGCGCCTTTACGGCCCAGAAGAGGCCTGGTTTGACAAGACATGGCGCCCGGGTGAGATCGAGTTGACGCCCTAGCAAGCGGGCTTTCGCTACCTTTGTCCTCGTCCCCGTATCAAGGAGTGCAGCGACTGTGATGTTGGTCGGCCATCGCGCCAGTGCAACTGCTTCGCGTGGCCTCACCGCAGCGCACGGGGGCCTGGCCCATGGCTGAGGAATTCGACGATTCCGAGATCGGTGATATTGATCTCGACCGCCCGCTCCGGTCACGGTTCTCGCAATTCCAATTGTGGTCCAGTTCGCAGATCGCCAACGTCGCGAGAAGACCGACCGACCTCTTGGTTCTCGCGGCTTGCTCCGTTGGCCTGATTCTGATCTTCTTCCTGCTTCCAGAAGATCTCCTCACGGGATTGTCGGTCAACCCCGGACTGCGAACCGTCGTCGACTCCACGCTCCTCATGGGATCCATCGCTTTGATCATCTGGAGCCTGGTCATCGTCGGCGCCAGCGTGCTCAGCAAGACCCACCGTGTGCTCGTCGTGCAACTACTGATCGCGGTCGCCGTCGGCTGGGTCTTCTCCATTCTCGCCGCCCGCCAGATCGACATGATCGAGATTTTCGAGATCGGATCATTAGGCGCCTGGACCCCAAGCTGGTCGTACACACTCATCATTCCCGTGTGCTCGGCGGTCGTGTCCACTGCCTCACCGTTCGTCAGCCGCCCCGCGCGGATCATCGGCCGAGTACTGATCGGCGGAGCGCTCCTCGGCTCCATAGCTTTGGCGGATTTCCTCCCGACCCGATCCGTGGCGCTCGTTCTCATCGCTATCGGCGCGGGAGCCATCACCCANCTGATCTTTGGAACGCCCTCGGGTGGCCCCACACCCGACGAGGTGCGCGATTACCTGGTGTCCTCCGGAATCGACGCGCAGGACATGGAAGAAGACGTTGTTGCCCCGGGGATCCACCGCATGCGCGGTCACCTCATGGACGGTTCCTNGATCTCGGTCAATGTCTTCGCCTACGACGCACTCGACTCGCAGTTGTGGGGCGGAGTCACGGCTCACTTCAAGAACCGGGAAACAAAGTCTCGACTGGTTAGGGCGCGCCTCGATCAGGCCGAACACGGGATGCTGATAGCGGCGCTCGCTCGTCAACATGATGTCCCCGCTGTCCCCGTTCTGCGCCTATTGGAAACGGATCGATCCGACGTGCTGCTCGTCAGCGACGGTTACGGNGAAACGCTCGCCGACCGGGACATGACAGCGGACCTTGCCCGAAAGATGTGGGCGCTNGTGACAGGCCTGCACCGAGCCGGCCTGGTCCACTCCGAGATCTCACTCCAGGCGATTTCCGTCGATCGGGACGGCGACATCGCCTTCAACGATCTTCGCTCCGCCTACATCTCCGACTCGACGACGGGTCGAGTCCTCGACAAGGTCAACGTCCTCGCGCTCACCGCGATGGGNNTATCGGTCGANGAGTCGGTGTCNATCGCTCNGGAGTCCTTGTCCACNGACGAGTTACGCGAACTGATTCCCTACCTNCAGAAAGCCGCCATCANTAANTCNTCNAGCGCNGCGAAGAATGTCAANGCGAAAGAGCTGCGCTTNCNNGTGGTNGAAGCCACCGGNGGCGAGGACGTTCAGTTGGCGCGGGTCCGGCTCGTGGATCTTCGGTCCATCATCACGATNGGCATCATCGCCATTATTGCTGTGTCCCTCTACGGACTCATCACGGGTGTCGATTTCGTGGAGATCCTCCGCAGCATTAGGGANGCGGATTCCCAGATCATTCTCGTGGCATTCCTATTNGCCCCGGTCGTGCAGGCCTTCTTNGCTTTCTCCACCCTGGGGGCGGCGAATCGCCCGGTGAAGTACTTCCCCGCTCTCATGCTGCAATACGCGATCCAGTTCATCGCCGTCACGATGCCTGCAACGGCCGCTCGGATGGCAATGAACATTCGTTTCTTCCAAGGCTTCGGCTTCCCGCCCGTTCAGGCGGTATCCATCGGCGTCATTGACGGCTTCAGCGGGTTCCTTGTCCAGGTGCTCTTCCTCTTGACCATTTGGATTCTCGGGCTCTCGGGCTTCACCGTCAGCCTGGGCACGATCATCACCGAAAACACCGGGCGAGACTTCTCCGGCTTGATCACGATCATTGAAATCGCACTGGTGTTGATTCTGCTGGTCATCCTCACCGCCCTTGTCGTCCAGCGGATCCGCACCTTCGTTCGCTCGATACTCCCCAAAGTCCGAGAGATGATCCGTGACTCGTTCAACAACGTTCGCGAATCCATCGGCGTTGTCCGCAAGCCACGCAAGATCCTCATGCTCCTGGGTGGCAACGCTGGAGCGCAAGTCATGCAAGCCATCGTCCTGGGCATCTGCCTGAAGGGCTTCGGATACGACGCGAGCCTGTCGCAACTCATCCTCATCAACACCCTCGTCAGCCTGTTCGCCGGNCTCATGCCCATCCCCGGCGGCGTCGGCGTCGCCGAAGCCGGCTACACGCTGTGCCTGCAAGCAATNGGCGTCCCCGCCGANATCGCCTTNACCACGGCGACCACNTTCCGCCTCGTCACCTTCTACCTGCCACCGATCTACGGCGTCTTCGCGATTCGCTTCCTGCGCAAGCACGAGTACGTGTAAAGACAAGAGNCCGCNACGCTTGGAGNTTCCNCGAAGGGTAAGAAGAAGGGCACCTGCACCGTGAAAGNCAAAGNCAGCAAGGTGAAACGCAAGTNCAAGTCGTTTACGGAGTTCTACAATTTCCGAGTGAANTAGNCCAGACTGCCCGGCACCCCGCAGGGGGGCGTGCCGGGCGATAGACCCGGAGCGGTCGTCGTACACCCCAAGGCGCGACGGCCGCTTCGGCCGTTCTCGGCGGCGCCGGCGNNCANCNGGGCGATGAGCGANACGGGCAGCCCGACGTCGTNNAGAAGAACCCANGTGTTCCCCNAGGCGAAGTTGCGATCNCGGATCATCTCCGTGACGTGCAGACCCNNGGCNCCGAGCAAAAAGACACTNAGCACGATGGAGAGCACCAGCCNCGAGGTGCNTCTGTATCGAGNCAGGAGTGNCCCCTGGGGGGCGTTCGTGTCGTCGGCGNGGCTTTCTNGGCGATGNCGTGGACGCGCACCGTCGAACCTTCTAGGCTCGGGTTATGCGCAGATGGTTTATGGGTTGGCTTCTCGGCCTCGGCGGTAACGCACTGGGCCTTCTTCTCGCTTCGCTGATCGTCAGTGNTTTCAGTATCGACGGCGTCACGGGCTTCCTGGTGAGTTTGGTGGTGTTCGCCATCCTCTCCGCCCTCTTCACGTGGCTGATGTTCCGNACGCTGCTGCGTCACGCGGGGTCGCTGGTGCCACTGACGGGACTGGCGTCGACGTTCCTGGCGTTGGCAGTGACCGCGCTGTTCACCGACGGCATCTCCATCAGTGGTTGGGGCTGGCTGTGGGGCACGCTCGTGGTGTGGGTGCTGAGCATGTTCATCTGGGTGCTGCCCGGGCCGTGGCGCCGGTACAAGAAGACAGGTTCCGCGGGCCGTCCATCCGACGGGGCGGGCGGCGCCAAGCCGTTCTAGCCTCGCCGGAAGAGTTTCGGTAGCGACGCCAACACGGTCGCTGAGCTGACGAACACGACGAGTGCGACGCCGATGAGCGTCCATGAGCTCGTCGACTTTTTCACGCGATTAGATACCGCGGCGAAGAACAACACGGTGGCGAACAAGATCGTTAAGGCCGTGTAGCTGTAGCTGTCGCGGTTGCGCGTCAGAGCCTGGGCCGACAACTGCTCGGCTTATGCCTGCTTTTCCTCTGCCCTGACAGCGTTGTCGAGCACGTAAATGGGCATGTCGAAAGGCGTCTGCGTGGCGGCTTACGCGTCTGCCGCTCTCTCGTCGAGCCAGTCGGACGTGGCAGTCGCCAAGGGCTCCGGGAATGCCTCGCGCAGGAGGCCCGCCATTTTCGTTCTCGGTTGTCTGGGCACTCAGCCATTGGGTGAACAAGGCGATCTGGACGGATGCCTGTCGATTCGCATCGCTCTCAAACCGTGCCGCGTCGATACGCGCGGCGGATGCCTGGCTGAAGTTAATCGACATCGACCCACCCCACTTGCTCGCCCGGAAGGCAGTCCACGCGGTGAGGATGGTGGTCACAGAGATGAGAATGACGGCGACGAGTTCACGCCAGTCCGCCGATGACGAGGGCAACGCCACTGGAAGAGGTGAACTACTGCTCTCGGTGGGCTCAGGGGTCTTGTCGGACACGAACTCGCTCTCACCTCTGCGCGATCTGCTTCTCGGATCCCTGCTCTATGCCCAGGGCGCTGCACCACATCGAGTACATGATTTGCGCCGTAGCGTCGAAGTCCTCATCGGTCACGTGCGTGGGCCCGCCCCCGAAGTCGTAGTACATGATGCGCTCACCGGCGGCGTTCAACGCGTGCGAGACCATCTCGGGCTTGTCCACCCAGGGGTAGGAATCAGAGAGCCGGCGGGTAACCGCCTCGTCCCACATAGCCATCATTTCTCGGTAGTGCTGCGAGGTGGCCTTTAACTCACCCATTTCGGCGTCGGCGACCGCCCGCATCAAGGGGCCGTGATTGAGGTAGGCCCGATAGACGGCCCGCAGGTGCGGCTCGAGACGCAGGTCGGCGCCCGAGAGCCACGGGTCACCGGCTGCCACCATTTCGGTGATCACCGACTGGAAGAGCTGGTCGAGGGCGTCGTCCAAACTGTCGAATTGACGGTAGAAGGTGGACCGAGACACACCTTGTTGTCGGCACAACCGCCCCACGGTCACTTTGTCGATAGGCGTCGTCAGCAGGAGGTTTTCGAGAGCAGAAAGAAGGGACATTGCCGCGTTAGACTACCGGTTCCTCTGAACCTGGCTGAATGCCGAGGGCGCTGCACCACATTCGATACATGACCTTGAACGTGTCCTCGAAGAGCTCCTCGGAGATCGAGTCGGGTCCTTTGCCGTAGTCGTAGTACATCAGCCGCTCATCAGCTGCGTTCAACGCATGGGCGACGAGTGCCGGCTGCTTCACCCAGGGGTAGGACTCGGTGATCCTCACCGTCACGGCCTCATCCCACATGGCCATCATGGAGGTGTAGGCCTCGGATGTCGCCTTCAGTTCGCCAACCTCAGCATCTGCAACGGCCCGCAGCAATGGTCCGTGGTTGAGATAGACCTGATGAAGGCCCCGCAGTTGCGGCTCCAAGTGGATGTTCGCGCCCGAGATCCAGCCGTCGCTGACGACGGTCATCTCGTTGATGACGTGATCGAACAGTTGGACCAGGACGTCGTCCACGCTGGCGTATTGGCGATAGAAGGTAGAGCGAGAAATGCCTGCCTCCCGAGCGAGCCGACCGGAGGTGATCTGCTCGATGGGATAGGACTCCAAGAGTCGCTCGAGCGCGAGAAGGACCTTCGCGATTGATTCCCCAAGGTCAGGTGGAACAAAGGGTACCAATTTGTCCCATCTCGATCGATGTGCCTGCCCCGGGGCTCTTCCTTGTGAATGATGTCAGTAGACAAGAGCCCTAACATCGTCTCGCCGGCTTAGGAACCGGCTCAGGAAGAGGGATCAGTGTTATCCACGTTGAGCGAAACTCTGCCGTTCGCCATCGGCGTCGCCGCGAGCGCGGTCGCCGTCATTGCTCTCGTTCTCATCTTGCAGGGCAGTCGGGCGCTGTCGTCAGGGCTCTCCTTCACTTTGGGGTGGGTCCTCGGTGTCGGCGTCGTGTGCGCTGCGGGGGTCGCGTTCGGCCTGGCCGTTTCGGACGATCCGGCACGGTGGACGCAATGGTTGAGGACCCTTCTCGGTGCGCTGCTACTCGTTGCCGCGATCCGAAAGTGGCGTCAACGTGTGCCCAGCGGCGAGGAGCCCACGCCGCCGAAGTGGATGTCCGGTCTCCAGGACAGTGCGCCCGGCAAGGCCGCGGTCTTGGGGTTCCTCCTCGGTGGTATCAACCCGAAAAACCTGATGCTGACCCTCGGAGCCGCCGCGACCCTGGGAGCCAGTGGCCTCTCGTCGAGCGAACTGTGGATCACCGGCTTCGCCTACGTCGTTGTCGCGAGCGTTACGGTGCTCGTGCCCATGGGCATCTACGTTCTGATGCGATCCAAGGCCGATGAACTACTCGCCAACCTCGGCGAGTGGATGAAGTCCAACAGTGATGCCATCACCATCGTGGTTCTGGTGATCTTCGGCGTGAAACTGCTCCTGGGTGGTCTCGCCGGTCTCACCTGATGGTGAGTCGGGTGGATAACCGGGAAGCGTCGGTCGACAGCATTCGCAGGTCGACAGCGCTCGCAGATCGATATCGCTGGCAAGCAGCTAGTGCCAGCAAGCCGATAGTGCGGGCAGCGTGGGCCGGCTACTCCCAGCGTGCGCCGACGACGACTCCGTCGTCGATATCCATCGTGACGCGGTCTTCTCGGTAGTCCCTCGTGGTCGGCTGCGGGACCCCGTCGATGGAGGCCACCCGCCACTCGTACCCCAGGTCCTCGATGATGCGCACCGCCTCTTCCTGGGTCGTGCCCTCGGACACCAGGAACTCCAAGAGCTCGTCTTTGGACATTTCGGACACCTCAGCAGTGGTCGAATCTCCGTCGCTCGAACAGGCGGCGACGCCGAAAATCAAGAATCCCGCCGCGACGGCGGCGACCGTTCGACGGCCCCAATGGTCTTTAGACATGTCTTTATTGTGCGGGCTGGTTCGTTCAAACCCAAGGACATGAGACAAACAGGGCCCATTTGTTTCTTCCCGTGCGCGCGCTTGGGGTGATGTGCTTAGTTGTGGGGGTTCCACTGCACGCCCATCAATCACGAGGAGTCGCTTCGTGGAGGTACTACGCCGTACGGCGCCCCTGGGCGCCCTGGCTGCCGCTCTCGCGCTCAGCCTGAGCCTGGCCGCCTGCAGTAGCGAGGAAGAAGTTGCCGAACCCGAGCCCGAGCCCACCATCCCCGAAGAAGTCCTGTGGGCCGGAAGTGTGTGCACGGCGTTCGACGAACTGATGGCCACCGTCGATGCCGTTGGAGAGGACCTCTCCTACGAGCCCACCGCGGACGATGAAGTCTTCGACCAGTACATCACCCAATTGCAAGCCCAGATGGCCGATGTCAACGGAGCCGTCGAGGAACTTGCCTTCACCGTCGGCCAAGCCCCCATCGACTACAAGGAAAGCGCAGCGAACGTCGTTAGCGTGGGTACGGACATCACCGCGATCATCGCGGCGAAAGACGAGACCGTCGTGCACATCGAGGCAGCGATGGCGGCTGAATCAAACATCGACAAGGGACTCGAAGCAGCCCAAGCCGCCATCACTGGAGGGACAACCCTGGCACTCACCCGGGAGCTACTCGCCGGTCTCGGCGATCTTTTGAGTCAGCGCAAGGACGATCTGGACGATGCGTTCGGTCAAGCAAGCGAATGTCAGTAACCACATCACCGAAAACAAAGGAGCACACATGTCCACCGGTCCCATTGAGGTACTCGTTCTCGGCTTTCCCGGGAATCAATTCAGCGGCGAGATCCTCCCCGAGCTCGCGAACCTGGTCGATAGCGGTCAGATAGCGATTCTGGATTTGGAGTTCGTCGCGAAGACTGTCGACGGCGACGTCGTCACCCTCGAGGCCGCCGATATGGAAGAGGGCGGATGGGCAGAACTGACTGTGGTTCCTGACGGCGACTACGTCGACAACGACGACTTCCAGGACGTTGCAGACATGCTCGAGCCGGGTAACTCCGCCGCGGTGCTCGTCTTCGAACACCTGTGGGTGAAGAACCTCGTGTCGGCCCTCGCGGGAGCCGGTGGAGTGTTGCTGTTCAACGCGCGCATTCCGGCATCCGAAGCCCTCGACTAACCGCCCGTCGTCTCTAGGGCCCTTCACCCGTGCTTGTCGCCAGCCTGCTGATCCTCGGCTGCCTGATTGCCCTGGCCTCCGGGCGTGTGCCGCCGGTGCTCGCCTTCGCGGCCACGCTTACCCTGGCCGGCGTGCTGGGCGTTGCCCCGAGCAGTGAATTGCTCAGCGGTCTGTCCAGCACGGGCGTGGTCACCGTGGCCGCGATGCTCGTCGTCGCGGCGGGCGTTGTGCACACCGGGATTGTTTCTCGGGCGACTCGCAGGATCCTGGGAAGCGCGTCCAACCTTCAACAGTCGCTGATCCGACTGCTGTTCCCCGTGGGCTTGGCGTCATCGCTGATGAACAACACCCCGATCATCGCCATGACGATTCCGGCCGCTCAAGAACTCGAGCAAACCAGGGGCATTCCCGCCCGACGTGTCCTCATGCCGATCGCGTTCGCCGCCGCCCTGGGCGGAACGATCACGCTCATCGGCACGAGCTCCAACCTCCTGATTGCGTCGCTGGCCGACCTCGGGGGAGTGGAGCTCAACTTTTTCGCCTTCACCCCGGTGGCGATCCCGACCTTCATTGTNGGGATCGTTCTGGTGATCTNNGTGGTGCGCCGGTTNATTCCCAAAGGNCCNCCCATCGANGTGCGCGCGCTGCAGTGGCGCGTGGANCTNCCCNTCGCGCCACGAGCCCTTCTGGTNNNCAAGACGCTNGCTAGCCAAGGACTCGCNTCGACCNGAGACTTCACCGCCGTCACGGTCATNCGCGCGACCGAAGAGATNGCGANCGANGAACGCCTGGAAGCCGGGGACGTNGTNGTCTTCCAGGCCAACGCCGACGGTGTGGGCGANNTGTGGGGCAATCCNCGATTCGGCCAAAAGGAGCAACGNCTCTACGAGGTCACCCTGGGAGCAGAGGCGACCGGAAACCTNGGCGNGTTGAACGCCCGTGACGANATGGACGTCATCAGTGCCCGCAATGCCACGNAGGCGCTGAGCGAAACACCAGCACNAGCAGGNGAGTTGCTNTACGTCACGGCCGACNCNCAGTCCTTGGTGGAAAGCGTCGACGGNGTCGCGATGGTGGCTGATGTGGGGAACCGTGCCCCCCAGGTCGCCAAGACNNCNAAGGGTGTCGCGATTCTCNGCGTCGTGGTGGTCGTNTTGATGCTGGGNATCTTCCCGACNGAGTGGGTGGCATCGGCCGGAGCATTGGCNATGCTGCTGTTTCGCGTCATNACNCCGCGGGCAGCCTTCCGCGCCTTGAACTGGAANCTTCTNGGCGTGCTNGCAGGAGCGGTNGGGCTGGGGGCCATCGCTACCAGCAGCGGGCTAACCGACGCGATCGCNGACTGGGTCACGCGAACNTCCGGAGACTCGGTCGCGATCCTCGTTGTTCTCGTGGCGGTGGTGGCCGTGGTCCTCGCNGCNGTGGTNACTACCGCNGCGGCCGTCAGCATGCTGGTGCCGATCATCCTGGCNGTCAGCGCGAGCCTTTCGGTGGCTCCCGAGCCGCTGCTGGCGNTGCTCGCGGTGGCCGCGTGCCTGTCGTTTATCAACCCGTTCTCGAACCAGAGTTTCNTGCTGGTGATGGGNCCCGGGGGTTACAGNTTCAAGGATTACGTGCGATTGGGAACGCCAGCGGTGCTGGCGACTCTTGTCACAGCTGCGGTTTCCTGCTGGCTCTGGCTGNCTTGGATGTANAAGAAGAACGACACGAGGAGGAAGATCATGGGAATCGTTCGAAAGGCGGCAACCGCCGCCGCAGTATCCGGTGCGGCNACCCGCGCCCATAACCGCAACACACCGAGCCAGCCGGCTGCGGCACCCGTGCCTGCTGCGGCTCCTGCGGCGCCCGCCGACGACACCTCGGCCAAGCTCCAAGAACTCGCGGACCTGCACGCCAAGGGCGTTCTCAGTGACGAGGAATTCGCGGCGGCCAAGGCCAANGNCCTNGGTATCTAGAGGCGNGCCTTNATGCGCCGGNNTCTACCGGCGTGAATCGAAACTAGCGCTGTTCANNTGCCGGTGCGCNANACGGTGCATCGGCANTTGTGCTGCGGCGCGCCATCGGGAACCGCGCCGCGATACCGAAGAGTGTGATCGCAACCACCGGGATGCCGACCAGCACGACGGCGCCCANAATCNCNGGGTCCATCGACTGAAACATGANCGTGGTTGCTGCTTCGACCATCACGTANTNCCTCCCGCCCAAGGAGGGTGTCACTCAGCCAACCGTCGACACAATGCTGTGAGCGGNACANTATGGGCNAATTTGTCTCACGCCNTCGNNGGTCAGGCGGGGTGACGGTTTCCAGCAGGCCGCCGCAACGGCGCGGTTTNCCCACATACTCCCCCACAGANGCGNAGCGGGGGCGTTCCCTTCAGAACGCCCCCGCTCCCACGGGNTCATGGAGGCTGCNTAGTAGCGCTCTTTCATGAAGGCAAGCGCCTTGGTCGCGAGATCATCGGANTCGGTCCANAGGTTTCGCCAGATGCGCAGGGCATCCGACAGCGCCGGATCGACCACGGCGGAGGAGAACGACTCNAACGCGATGGGCCCGGTGTAGTTGATCTGCTTCAGAGCACCGAAGAACGCATCGAAGTCGACGTTGCCNGTCCCCAGATAGCCGCGATGNCTCTCNCCGACNTGGACGTAGCCGAGGCGATCACCGGCAGCGAGTACGCCCTCGACCATTCCGTCTTCCTCGATGTTCATGTGGTAGGTGTCGAGGNGGATAAAGACGTTGGGGCGATCGACCTCCTCCAAGTAGACCATTCCCTCTTTCGCCGTATTCATCAGGTTCGACTCGTAGCGGTTCACGATTTCCATGTTGAGGCTGACACCCTTGTCGGCTGCGTAATCGGCCATGTCCCGCAGGGCATTGACCGAGTTCTGCCGGTTTTCCTTGGACGCCGGCTGCTCGAAGGGTTGAAGGCTGGCGGTGATGGGGCCGTCGATAATCGTNCCGCCCCAGGCCGCGACCACGTCGATAGCGCGGCGACCACGATCCAGACCTGCATCCACCTTTGAGGTGTCCGTGCTGGAGATGTCGGTATCGCCGTTGAAGACCAGACACCCGGTGGCGGTCAAATTGAACTCTTCGAGCAGATCCTTNGTCATCACCGGATCGACCTTCTCCGGCTCGGCGACCAGAATCTCGATGAAGTTGTAGCCNGCGCGACTGGCGCTGCTTGCNGCGAAGCGCGCACTCTCGGGTGACCAATCGCCGGCCCAGACGAGCGAATGCCCGCCGAACTGCACGTCAGTCGAATTCTCACTGTCGGCCATCGAATGTCCTTTCCGTTCCCCGGACCCTCCGTCCGGGGATGTCCGCTGTCCTGTCATCCCCCGAGGATGAATATATGCATAAAGATTGACGTGTGAATAGAAATGCACTAAAAATTGTCAAAATTGTTTACNTCGCCACGCCCCGAGCGGGCGGCGGTCAAGGAGGAGGCCCNGATGGGCGTTGTGTCGCTCGATCAGATCACCGCNCCAGCATTCGAGCAGCGCTACGGCGTCCCCGCCATCAANATCTTCAACGACCTCACCCTCGAAGGAGTCCTCGCCGGAGCGGTCGANGCCCGCTCACCNATGATNGTGCAGACCTCGGTCAAGACTGTCCGCAGNATCGGGGTCGAGGTGCTCGCCAGCATGTGGCGGTCGATGACCGCCGGCATNGAGGTTCCGGTCACCCTTCACCTCGATCACTGCCCGCACCGAGACGTCATCACCGAATGCCTGGAGCACGGGTGGAATTCGGTGCTNTTNGACGCNTCCGAAATGCCGGTNNCCGANAACCAGCGACAGACAATCGAGGTCGTCAAGGAAGCGCACGCCGTNGGTGCNGCCGTNGAAGGCGAGATCGAGGCCATCACCGGNGTTGAAGATGATCACGGCTCNGACGACGAGGCGCNGCGNGAGTCCCTCGAAACCTCGCTGACCTTCATCGAGGAAACCGGGGTCGACGTCTTCGCCCCGTCNATCGGCAACGCACACGGCTCCTACAAGACGACTCCGGTCATCGACTTCGATCGGGTATCGGACATCGTGNCCCGNNNGCCCATCCCGATCGCGCTCCACGGCGGCAGCGGGCTGACCGACGAGCAGTTCGCCGAACTCATCGCTCGAGGGTGCGCCAAGGTGAATATCTCCACCGCACTCAAAGAGCTCTACATGAAGTCCACGNTGGCNTACTTGGTGNAGACGGAGAAGAAGAACAAGTGGGATCCGCCGTCCTTGTTCAGGGANACCCGNGCGGCCGTCGTCGCCATGGTTGTCGATCTCGCCGAGCAGTTCGGCAGCGCAGGGAAAGCGNCCTAGNNCATGCCGGCNTTGATCTTCGACTGCGACGGTGTTCTCGCCGACACCGAGCGCGATGGGCATCTGCCCGCNTTCAATGCGACCTTNAAGCACTTCGATCTNCCCGTGTGTTGGAGNGANGANGANTACGCNCAGAAACTGACCATCGGCGGGGGGAAAGAGCGNCTNAAGAGCCTGTTGACACCCGAGTTCATCGGCGNGGCTCACCTNCCTACNGATCCAGAGGGNCTGTCGNANACCGTNGCNTCCTGGCATGCNTACAAGACCGGCGTCTACACCGATCTGGTCGCCGNCGGTGTCATGCCNGGCCGNCCGGGCATCGCCCGAATNGTCACNGCGGCTCACNANGCGGGATGGACACTCGCGGTTGCCTCCACGTCGCACGAAGACNCCGTGCGCGCAGTACTCGANCATGCTGTCGGNNNGNACATGGCAGCTCACTTCTCGGTATTCGCCGGCGACATCGTGGCCAAGAAGAAGCCCGCACCNGACATCTACNTACTCGCCCTGCACGAACTTGCCGTCCCNGNCGATGACGCAGTCGTCGTGGAAGACAGTGCGAACGGACTACGTGCGGCCNTCGCCGCGCAGTTGCGCACGGTGGTAACCGTCAGCAGCTTCACGGGCGAGGAAGACTTCACGGGAGCATCCCTGGTGGTCTCGTCCCTCGGTGATTCCCCCGAACCGGCGGCGTCGGTCCTCGCCAACCCCCATGACGTCAGCGTCGATCACGAGGTCACGCTCGATGTTCTCACCCAGATTTTGACAACACCCCGCCGATAACAACAGTGCACGCGAAGTGAGGTAGTGACATGACCCGTTTGGTGAACGATCCCGTCGAGTTCTCCGCTGAGCTCGTCGATGGCTTCATTCAAGCCAACACCCGCTACGTCCGACCCGTCTACGGCGGCGTCGTTCGATCCACCGAGACCAAACCCGGGAAGGTCGCGATCGTGACCGGTGGCGGTCTCGGTCACTATCCCGGCTTCATGGGCTGGGTGGGACCCGGACTCGTCGATGGGGCCGTCACCGGGAAGGTCTTCGCATCACCGGCGGCGTCTCAAGTCCATAGCGTCGCCAAGGCTGCCGACCACGGCGGTGGCATTCTCTTGGCCTACCTGAACTACGCCGGCGACATGCTGCAGTTCGGCATGGCCGGAGAGCTCCTGAAAGCCGATGGCTTTGATGTCAGAAGTGCTGCAGTCACCGACGATGTCGCGTCGGCACCGGTGGAAGAAACAGACAAGCGTCGCGGCATCGCCGGCGGACTGGCCGTGTTGAAGGTGACGTCCGCCGCCGCGGAAGCCGGCATGACCCTCGATCAAGTCACGGCCGTCTGTCAACGGGCCAACGACCGGACCCGGACCTGCGGCATCGCGTTTTCCGGGTGCACGCTGCCCGGGGCCGATGAGCCGCTGTTCGAGGTGACCGAAGGCAAGATGGCCGTCGGCCTCGGCGTCCACGGAGAGCCCGGAATCTACGAAACCGACCTCGGAACCGCCGACGATGTCGCCCAACTCCTCGTCGACACGTTGATGAACGAGGTCCCGCAAGGCGCCGGCACGCGCGTGGTCGCGATGCTCAACGGCCTGGGATCAGCTAAATACGAGGAACTGTTCGTCACCTTCACCTCGGTCACCAGCAAACTCCGCGACGCCGGACTCGACGTCGTCGACGGTCAGGTGGGGGAGTTCATGACATCCCTGGACATGGGCGGACTGTCGCTGACCTTGATGTGGTTGGACGACGATCTCGAGACGTTGTGGTTCGCTCCGTGTGACAGCGCCGCGTACTCACGCCCCGCGCTGCAGGACCCACCTCTGGACGCCAGCGTCACGTTCAACACCGAACCCGAGCCGCTCACCGTTCAGCAGGAGGGCAGCGCAGCCTCGCGAGCCGCCGCGGCGCTCATCGCCGACGCGCTCGAACGGGTGCGCGATGTTCTCAACGCGAACGAGTCGATGCTCGGAGACTTGGATGCTGTCGCCGGTGACGGAGACCACGGGGCCGGAATGGCCCGCGGCTCCACGGCTGCGGCGCAAGCCGCCCGTGAATTGGTCGCCGAGGGCGCGGGAACGCAGACGACTTTGGCGGGTGCGGGAGCGCGATGGACCGAGCACTCCGGTGGTGCATCGGGTGCGCTGTGGGGCGCAGCCCTGACGGCCGCGGGCAACTCGCTCGGCGACGATCGTGACGTCGACAACGCTGCCGCTGTTGCTGCGGTTCAGGCCTTCGTGGATTCGGTCATCAATTTGGGTAAAGCCAACGTGGGTGACAAGACGATCGTGGATGCGCTGGTGCCCTTCACGGAGGCCTTCGCGACGGCCGTTGCGTCTACCGGCGATGTTTCNCAGGCCTGGCAGACCGCAGCGGCGGCATCGGAAGAAGCCGCCGCAGNCACNGAAGCNCTNGTGCCNCGCATGGGNNGGGCNCGGGTNCTCGGTGAGCGCTCGGTCGGTTCCCCCGACCCCGGCGCNGTGTCGTTTGCGATGGCCGCNNAAGCCGCCGGCGTCGCGACCGACTAGTNGAACGACGAACGNNCAANGATCCAACCAACGNAGNTTTCGCNGAGCGAGAGTGAACGAAGAGATGAGTAGGTAATGCCGAAGACGCGTNANNTATNGATGGATGCGCCGTGGTCGCAGGTGCAGGTCTCGACNAAGGATTGGGATGCCGCTGATCCNGCTCTGTTGACCACCATGCTCACCCATATGCACATTATTCGTGCGTTCGAAGAGACNGCNCTTNAGTTCGCCGGCGAGAAACTGGTGAACGGNCCGTTGCACTCCAGCATNGGNCAAGAGGGNGGNGCCGCGGGCTCNGTGCTGGCNTTNGCTCCGTCGGATCAGGTGAACGGTTCCCACCGAGGNCATCACCAATTCCTNTCCAAGGCACTCGGNTTCATNTCACCCGATGGTCTCGANCCCCGGNCTGATTTCTCCGATGACGTGTCGACGGTGGTGCAGCGGGCTCTGGCGGAGATTTGCGGCCTGGCGCAGGGCTANTGCGCNGGCCGCGGAGGGTCGATGCACCTGCAGTGGAAGGAGGCCGGTGCACTCGGCACGAACGCCATCGTCGGTGGCGCCGTTCCGTTTGCGACGGGGTTCGCCTGGGCGAACAAGCATTCGGGGTCTCAGGCGGTCTCGGTCTCCTACTTCGGTGATGGGGCCATGAACATCGGATCGGTCCTGGAGTCGTTGAACCTGGCGGCTGCGTGGAAATTGCCCGTGTGCTTCTTCGTCGAGAACAACCAGTACGGGGTGTCCACCACGGTCGAGGANGCCACCGGTGAGCCACGGTTATCCGGACGAGGCCCCGGTTTCAAGATCGCNAGTTGGCGAGTCGACGGNATGGATCCGCTCGCGGTGTACTTGACGATGCAGAAGGCCGTCGAGCACATGCGCTCGGGCAACGGCCCCACGCTCGTCGAGGCGGATGTGTANCGCTACTTCCACCAGAACGGACCGTTCCCCGGAAGCGCCTTCGGTTACCGCGACAAAGCAGAGGAANCTGCGTGGCGCGATCGAGACCCCATCAAGCAAACCCAGTCNCACGTGGTGCGNCGCGGGATCATGACCGANGACGAGATCGCCGACCTGCGCTCCCGGTGCACGTCTTTGATGTCCGACGTGGCGAGTCGACTCGTGGAGGACAACCCGGACGCTCCCGGAACACGTCGCTTTATTCCGTCGTTGTGGCCGGACCCGACAACCATCAACGACGGCATCCGCAGCGACCTCGCCGAATTCGAGGGAGTCAAGTTCAAAGAAGAGCAGGATTTCGTCGGTCAGACCGTCGAGCGGNAGTTCGTCACNGCGATCGCGGACGTNATGTTGCGCCGTATGGAAGAAGACNACTCGATCGTGGTNATGGGCGAGGACATCCACAAGCTCAACGGAGGGCCGCGCGGAGCAACGAAAGGACTNAAGGACGCCTTCCCCGATCGGGTGCTTGGCACGCCGATTTCCGAAGCCGCCTTCACCGGTCTGGCCGGTGGCATCGCNCTGGATGGCCGATACACNCCCGTGGTCGAATTGATGTACGCCGACTTCATCTGGGTTGCNGCCGACCAAATCTTCAACCAGATCGGCAAGGCGCGTCACATGTTCGGCGGGCAGCACGACATGGCGCTGGTGATGCGCGTGAAGATCGGAACGCGCACCGGGTACGGATCCCAGCACTCTATGGATCCAGCCGGAGTGATGAACACGTCACCGGGGTGGCGCATCGCCGCGCCTGCGACGCCGCTGGACTACATCGGCATGATGAATAGCGCCCTGCGCTGCAAGGATCCCGTGGTTGTTCTCGAACACGACGCCGATCTGTATAAGACCTCNGGAGAGACGCCCGAGTCCGATCTTGATTTCCACATCCCTGTTGGNCGNGCCGCAATTCGTCGACAGGGCAGCGCTGTGACAGTNCTGACCTACCTATCCATGGTGCAGCAGTCNCTCNATGCAGCCGAATCCAGNGGGGTGGACGCCGAGGTTATCGACCTGCGATGGCTAGACGCAGCAAGTGTCGACTGGGACACCATCGGAGAGAGCATCCGCAAGACCAACAACGTCATGATNGTNGAGCAAGGGAGCCGGGGGACCTCNTACGGNGGNTGGCTGACCGACGAGATTCAGCGCCGCTATTTCGATTGGCTCGATTCACCGATCCAGCGGATTTCCGGCGCGGAATCTGCGCCCACCATCAGTGCCGTGNTGGAGAAGGCGGCCCTGCCGAANGAGGACACCGTCGCCCAAGCGCTNGTCGANCACTTCGCGACACCGCACGGGAGTCGATAGATGCCGCGNCTGCTGCGNATGCCCGGCATCTCCGCCGATGCCGAAGAAGTCGTCTTCCTCGAATGGTGTTCNNCGGTGGGNAGCACCGTCGCCGCGGGCGNGGCCATCGCCACGGTGGAAACCGAGAAGGCGAATGTCGACATCGAAGCCGANGAAGAGGCNGTTCTGTGGCGGACNTTGATCGAACCCGGTGATGNCGTCGCCGTGGGTGCACCGATCGCCGTGCTGGCNGGNGTNGGGGAAGACGTGTCGGATGAAGGCNGCGTCCTGGNCGCGTTGGGTCTNGCGACCACAAGCGCCGCGGCTGTCGAACANCACNTTGCTGATCACNACAACGTNGAAGAANGCGACGCGACAGCGGAACCNACAGCGACACCNACACCGGCCGAAGCGAATGCCCATAGTCCTGCAGCAGACATCGGGGTCGACACGCCACAGGCCAACGGCCGACTCTTCGCATCACCGCTGGCACGCAAGTTGGCCCGGGACAACAACATCGCATTGGACAGCGTG
>NZLD01000004.1 GCA_002694095.1 Micrococcales bacterium
CGGTAATCAATACTTGATCACCGCGGTGTTTCCGGCTATCCCGCCTCGGGTTGTGGCGCCGACGTCAGGGTCTGGCGTGGCAGACCCCGAGTGAGGGGCAGACCTACCAAGCCCACCAGGAACACGATGCCGAGGCCAAGTCGCAGGGCCTGGAGTTTGCTCGCCGCGTAGTCATCGACCACTTCTTCCGCCTGCACGGGCGGCACGCCTTGCTGCACGAGGGCCTGCTCGGCCTGCTGCACCGTCACGATCGGCACACCCGTGGCCGTTGCGTTGACGACTTCTTGTTGCAAGGTGGCATTGATGTCCGGGTTTTCAGAGACCGCGGTGGAAAACGATGAGGCGAGGCCAATGAAGACAGCGGTTCCCGCCAATGCGACCCCCAACGACTGCCCGAGGTTTTGCGCCGTGCCCTGCAAACCACCGGCTTCGCTGCTTCGGGAGTCGTCGACGGAAGAAAGATTCACGTTGCCGATCTGTGAGATGGCGAGCCCGACCCCCACGCCGATGGCGGTCATCGCGATCGCGAAGAGCGTGCCCCGCGCGTCGGGTGTGATCGCACCGATCAGCAACAGCAGTCCGAGGCACGCGACGATGATGCCGAGCCGGATAAGCGTTCTGGGTGGGTAGCGCGTTGCCAATCGCGACCCGATGAGAGCCATCAGGAACAACGCAACGGACAGCGGAAGCATTCGGATGCCCGACTGGAGAGCGTCCAGACCGAGAACCGTTTGGAGGTAGAGAGGAAGGACGAAGAACGAGCCGGCGATGATGAAGTAGAGGATCATCTGCGATGCGAGCCCGGCTCGAAGGGTGCCGATTCCAAACAGATCGGTACCCACGAGGGGGCTCCAGCCTCGTGCCGCTGCCGTTCGCTCCCATTCGACGAACGCCCAGGCAAGGAGCAAACCGACGATGACCATGGGGATCGTGGGTGAGAAGCCAACGACGGTAAACGGTGGGTTGATCGGCTTGATGAAGCCCCAGGTACTGGCAGAGACGAGGGCCAGCACGATGGTGCCCATGGCGACGGCCGACAGGGCGACACCAGGAATGTCGAATCGGCCGGTCTTCGTCGTCGTCGACAGGTCCTTGATCTTGCCGCTGAGCGGAAGAATCAGCGCGATGATCATGATGGTTTCCGCCCCGAACACCCAGCGCCAACTGAGATAGGTGGTTGCCCAGCCCCCAATGAGAGGTCCGGCGGCGGCAGCTGCACCCGCAACGCCGCCGAGGAGGGCGTAGGCGACGGCTCGGTCGCGGCCGGTGTAGTTGATGGCTGCGAGGGCGGTAATGGACGGGATGACCATCGCGGCGCCGATGCCTTCGATGAGCGACCAGCCGACGAACAACATGCCGAAGCCGCTGGCCAACGCTGTCATCAAGGAGCCGACCGAGTACACGATCGCACCGATAACGAAGGTGCGTCGCCGGCCAATGCGCGCGCCAAGACCCGCACCGGCAAGGATCAGGGCCGCCATCGTCAAGGTGAACGTGGCGATGGCCAATTGCATCGAACTCACGGTGGTGTCCAGATCAGCGACGACCACCATGATGGAGACGTTCATGACGGTGCCATCGACAACCATGACGAAATTCGCCAACCCGAGCACCATGATCGGCAGCCACTTGCGCACGGGGTGAACTTACCGGCCGTTAGTGCTGAAGTTCTCGATCTGGCCCAGTTGATCGTGATCGCCTCCTGATGAGGGTGAATAGGCTCTGCGTCGTGGGCCCGCGAGTCGCAATCATCGGCGTCTTTGATGGTGTGCACCGCGGCCACCAGGCCTTGATCGAGCAGGCGCGATCTCTCGCCGGAGCCGGGGAAGTCGTGGCGCTGACCTTCGACCCGCACCCGCTGACCGTGGTCAATCCCGACGCGGCGCCACTGATGCTCGGTGCCATTGACGATCGGATCGATCAGCTCACGGCGGCAGGTGTCGATGAGGTCGTCGTGGTGGACTTCACTACCGCGGTTAGCGAGCAGTCACCGGAGGAATTCGTCCGGGAGTTCGTGCACCAGCGGGCGCGCGCGAACGCCGTCGTGGTCGGCGACAATTTCCGCTTCGGGCACCGTGCGCTCGGCGATGTCCGCACGCTGGAAGAACTCGGTGGCACCTACGGTTTCTCGGTGCACGACGTTGATCTGCGCCGCGATGTACAGACCTACTCGTCCACCCGCGCTCGAGAAGCGTTGGTTGGTGGCGACCTGGCCACCGTGACGCAGGTACTCGGGCGCCCCTTCAGCTACCGCGGCGTCGTTGTCCACGGCGATCACCGGGGCCGCACCCTGGGTGTGCCGACGGCCAACATCACCATCGCCGCCGATCGCGCCGCACCCGCCGATGGTGTCTACGCGGGCAGGGTTCGACGGCCCGGCACCCACGGACCGCCGATGACCGCCGCCATCTCGGTGGGAAGCAATCCGCAGTACGCGGGCACCGAACGCAGGATCGAAGCGCATGTGCTGGACGAAGAGAGTCTGGATCTTTACGACCAGGAGATCGACGTGGAATTCCTCACCCGCCTGCGCGGACAGCAGGTGTTCGACTCCGAAGCGGCCTTCATTGAGCAGATGCAGGCCGACATCCGAGCCGCCCGGGCGATCGGGGAGGCTTCGGAGGCCTCCTGATACTCTCTAAATCGACGGTTGCTGGGCGGGCGCTCGGCGACTCGTGACCAGGCCGCACGGTGCGGCCATCGCCGGCTCGCCGGCGCGCCCGAGAGGAACGTGAATGTCGCTCGACGCCAAGACCAAGTCCGAGATCATCGCGGAATACGCGACCGGCCCCGGCGATACCGGCAGCCCCGAGGTGCAGATCGCGTTGTTGACCAAGCGCATCAGCCAGCTGACCGAACACTTGAAGACCCACCCCCACGACCACCACAGCCGTCGCGGCTTGCTGATCCTTGTTGGTCAGCGTCGTCGGCTGCTGAAGTACCTGACCAAGACGGACATCAACCGGTACCGCTCCATCATCGAGCGGGTCGGTATCCGTCGCTAGGTCCCAACCCATGGGCGTCCACTCAGCCCCGTGCTGGGTCGACATTCACGAAACGCGGGCGTGCACGCAACATGCACGACCGCACACCACAACCGAATAACTGACCAGTAAGGATCCGGGGCGCTACGGAAGCGTCGTCGTCGGTCCTCGGTAGTGGCTCCCGTGGGGATGAATCCCCGAGGGCCTCGATCGAAGACCGCCACCGGACGTCTGCCGTGGTTGCCCCTGTCCATCTCAGAACAGGAGGCACCCGTGTCGGGTACCCAGATCGCGACGGCTGAGGCCGTCATTGACAACGGTGCGCATGGAACGCGCACCGTCACCTTCGAGACCGGTCGACTCGCTCGACAGGCAGCAGGATCAGTCACCGTCTCCCTAGACGGCGGCACTTTGCTGCTGAGCGCTACGACGGCATCGAAGAATCCGAAAGACCAATTCGACTTCTTCCCACTGACGGTGGACGTCGAGGAGCGCATGTATTCCGTGGGTCGCATCCCCGGATCGTTCTTCCGACGAGAAGGCCGCCCCACTGAGGACGCGATTCTCACCTGCCGGTTGATCGACCGTCCGCTCCGGCCAACCTTCAAGAAGGGCCTGCGTAACGAGGTCCAGGTTGTTGTCACGGTCATGTCGCTCAACCCCAATGACCTCTACGACGTCGTCGCCATCAATGGGGCGTCCGCGTCCACGCAACTGTCGGGGCTGCCGTTCAGTGGACCCGTCGGCGGTGTACGCATCGCCCTGATCGACGGTCAGTGGGTCGGCTTCCCGACGCACGAGCAACTCGAAACGGCGGTGTTCGACATGGTCGTGGCTGGTCGGATAGCCGGGGACGACGTCGCCATCATGATGGTCGAAGCCGAAGCCACCGACAAGACGATCGACCTCGTTGCCGGGGGCGCGCAAGCTCCCACGGAGGAGATCGTCGGCGCCGGACTGGAAGCTGCGAAGCCCTTCATTCGCGCACTGTGTGACGCGCAGCAGGAGTTGGCCGATGCGGCGGCGAAGCCCGTCGCGGACTACCCGGTCTTCCTGGAGTTCGAAGACGACGCCTACGACGCCGTGGAGCGCCTCGCCATCGCCGACGTGCGTGACGCCCTGGTCATCGTGGAGAAGGCTCCTCGGGAAGCGCGTCTGGACGACATCAAGACCACCGTGGTCGCCGAATTGGCCGCGAATTTTGAAGGCCGGGAGAAAGAACTCTCCGCGGCGTTCCGAGCCGTTACCAAGACAGCGGTGCGCGACCGTGTGCTTCGCGACAAGGTTCGCATCGACGGACGAGGACTCACCGACATTCGTGCGCTGAGCGCCGAGGTAGACATCCTGCAGCGGACCCATGGTTCTGCNNTGTTCGAGCGNGGAGAAACGCAGATTCTNGGCGTGACGACNCTGAACATGCTGCGCATGGAGCAGCTGTTGGACACGCTGAATCCGGACAACCGCAAGCGGTACATGCACAACTACAACTTCCCGCCCTACAGCACCGGCGAAACCGGTCGGGTCGGNTCGCCNAAGCGACGCGAAATCGGACACGGTGCGCTCGCCGAACGCGCCCTGTTGCCCGTNCTGCCNACNCGGGAGGAATTCCCCTACGCGATCCGTCAGGTGTCNGAGGCGCTCGGCTCNAACGGCTCGACGTCCATGGGCTCGGTGTGNGCATCGACNATGGCACTGCTGAACGCGGGTGTTCCGTTGAAGGCTCCTGTNGCGGGTATCGCGATGGGNCTCATCTCCGGTGACGTNGACGGTTCNACCGANTACGTCACGTTGACCGACATCCTCGGAGCCGAGGACGCCTACGGCGACATGGACTTCAAGGTCGCCGGCACCCGCGAGTTCGTCACCGCCTTGCAGNTGGACACCAAGCTGGACGGGATTCCTGCGGATATTCTCGCGGGCGCTNTGACCCAGGCTCGGGACGCGCGNATGACGATCCTCGACGTGATGAACGAGGCGATCGANGCNCCNGACGAGATGGCGGATACGGCACCGCGNGTNATCTCGGTGAAGGTCCCCGTCGACAAGATCGGCGAGGTGATCGGGCCGAAGGGCAAGATCATCAACCAGATCCAGGAAGACACNGGCGCCGACATCACCATCGAGGANGACGGCACGATCTACATCGGTGCNACGGACGGCCCCTCGGCCGAAGCNGCACGGACGGCGATCAACAACATCGCCAACCCGACNATGCCCGAGGTCGGTGAGCGGTACCTNGGAACNGTCGTCAAGACGACCAACTTCGGTGCNTTNGTCTCCCTGGTTCCNGGCAAGGACGGCNTGCTCCACATCTCCGANGTCAAGAAGTTGACCGACAAGAAGCGNATCGACACCGTCGAAGAGGTGCTGAACGTCGGCGACAAGGTGCAGGTGGAGATCAAGGAGATCGATCAGCGCGGCAAGTTGTCGCTGACNCCGGTGCTCGANAAGAGCGACGAGTCCACCGAGGCGTGATCGTTGCCTAATCGCGCCCAGACCGCGACGCTTATTCGNGGTGCCGACGGGGGAGTGGTCAAGCGGACCACTCTCCCCGGCGGCNTGCGGGTCATCACCGAGTNCGTACCGGGGGTTCGCTCGGTAGCCCTGGGTGTGTGGGTCGCGGCTGGATCGCGGGATGAGCCGGCATCACAGATGGGCTCGGCGCACTTCCTCGAACACTTGTTGTTCAAAGGGACCGAATCTCGCGACGCCATGACGATCTCCGCNGAGATCGAGTCGGTNGGNGGNGANCTNAACGCGTTCACCACCAAAGAGCACACCTGCTACCACGCCCGAGTACTCGATGAGCATCTACCGATGGCTCTNGATGTCGTGTGTGATGTGGTGCTGCACGCNACNTTGACCGGNGACGACATCGAAGCNGAGCGCTCGGTGATCTTCGAAGAGATNGCGATGTATGACGACGAGCCNGGTGAGTTGGTGCACGACGAATTCGCCCTCGCCATGTTCGGNGATTCNCCGCTGGGTCGACCGATTCTCGGCACCGTCGACACNATCACCGCTNTGCCGCAAAGCGCGATTCGTCGCTTCTACCGCAAGGCCTACACCCCNGATCGCATGGTTATNTCGGTGGCCGGNAACGTCGACCATGCCCAGGTNGTGCGCCAAATCCGNGAGGTGTTCGCCGATCGGCTGGANCCGTCGNTCGACGCGGCACCNGCTCGANCNGTACGCAAGCGNCGGTGGAAAGCCGACACGGTNCGCATCCTGAGCCGGGCGACCGAGCAGGCGCACGTGATGATGGGAACACCCGGGCTGGTNCGCGGNGACGAGCGACGCTACGCCGCGGCGGTNCTNAGCACCGCCCTCGGTGGTGGGATGAGNTCGCGGCTGTTTCAAGAAGTNCGCGANAAGCGCGGCCTGGCGTACTCGGTCTANGCCTACGCCCAGTCGTTCGCCGACGCCGGCGTCTTCGGCNTNTACACCGGATGNTTGCCGTCGAANGCGGACACGGTGATGGACGTGTGCGTGAGCGAGCTGCAATCCGTGGCGCGCGACGGCTTGACGCCGGAGGAGCTCGAGCGGGCCAAGGGGCAGGTGAAGGGATCTATGGTGCTGGGCCAAGAAGACCCGGGATCACGCATGTCNCGCAANGCNAAGTCCGAACTCAGCGGGGAGCCGCTGGATGACATGAGTCGCGTCTTGGATCGGGTCGATGNGGTNACCCGCGACGACGTNCACGCCGTCGCNANCGACCTNTTCACCCAGAACTTCACCGTCGCGGCGATCGGGCCCTTCGATNCCGGNCATACGTTCGCNGCCGTCGGNTAGCGCNNTAGCCGAGGACGAANCCCCANTCGACNGACGCCNTNACCGATGCGCCNGAGACCGCNTCGATGCGCACCGTGCCACTGCCNNNCGTCGTCACCNGCGAGACCACGTCGAAGTCNGGCCCCACCGNTGCGACCAGATGCGCGGTGCGNAGGTCNAGTTGGTGCTCNTCGTCGAACGNCTGGAACGTCGCGATNCCGCGGTCGACNAANGGNTTGTCGAGAGAGGCTTNNGGTCCGATGGCGAAGTAGGANCACACGTCTTCTATCCCCATGCGCCCGACGTGGCGTCCCTGCCACGGGTCGGCGGTTCGCCCACCGTTGGTGATCCACAGCAACGTCATCGGCAGTGTTCGNACNGATTTNAGNGCGATCCACACGTAGNCGTCGANNACCATCGCCGACCACCCCAGGTCTCCCGCCNCGGGNTCGTTNACCAACATCACGAGATCNTCGTGGCCAGGNTCGGTCGGGTAGTGCGTCAGATCGAGGGTGGAACCGTCCATNCGNGGGANGGCCGCGAGGTCNGTGAATTCNGCCCCNGGCTGCAACACCTGGGTTTCACCGCGTTCGGGTAGCGAGAANAGCGTCGGGTGGACCGAGCAGTACNGCAGGGNACTCGTGGACAANCGGCCCGACCCGGGCGGGAGCGCGGAAAGGTCGAGCACCGGNTGNGTGCCGTAGTTCCATCGCCCCTGGAGCCCGTTCGAGCGCACCTGTTGGTANAGAACCGCATCGTCGTCGTTGACCGAGACGGTCTTGTGAATGTCNGCGTCGAGATCNGAGGCGCGCATCGANAGGGTGANGCTGGAGGGTCCGTGGCGATCCACGTGCCATCGGTTGTTNGCCACCTCTCCGTGGATGGGCCCCGCAGCCGTCTCGCCGAACGGCATGCAGAAGAAGTCCCCGCGCAGGTGGGACAGGATCGGCTCGGNGTCGGGGAAGTCCTGTGGNTGCCACGGTGGCANGGAGTAGGGCTGAACNTCACGGTCGCCCAANACGAANGTGACCGGTGCGATGTGTGCACCGGTCAGCGTGATCTCTGCGGTGGCACGGGCACTGGTAATCGACACCGANTCGGCNCCGTGGACAGAGCGCAGATNCATCNCGATGCACCACCCTTGTTGGANGTCCGGTTGGATGGACACTAGTGCGAAGTCCTNGGCGNGCGTCGTACNAGGAGAAAGGTNATCGATGTCTACGCATCCGGTCTACGTGATCAGTGGGGTAGCCGGCAGTGGCAAGACCACACTCGCGCATGCGTGGGCGCCGACGATGGGCGCCGCAGTCGTGGACCTCGACGTTGTCGCAGCGAACGTCGTGGACGCGGCGTTGCACGAGCACCCCGAAGCAACGCCGTGGCAGATCAACGCTGCCTACCGCGCTCAGCGTTACCAATGCTTGATCGATGCGATCACAACCGAGCGGCAGAGCGCGACCGTGATGGCCGTTGCACCCTTCACGCAGGAAATCTCGGGCGAAGCGCCGTGGTTGCAGTTTGTCCGTGACATCGGAGGCGAGCCCGTGCAGCTGGTCTGGATCCACACGGGTGCACGGGCCCTGAGCGAGCGGATCGCCTCGCGCGGCGCGGCTCGGGATGCAGGGCGTCGTGATGCGGCCGTCCCCACACCACCTCCCGCGGTGCCCTACCATGCGGTGAACGGGGAGCTTCCCGTTCCCGAGATCGTCGCCTCACTTAGATCACGTTTTGGTAACGAAGGATGAGACTGCTCGCCCGATAGCACTCGAGGGGCACAGACTTCCGTCACTACAGGAATGACATCGATTACCTATGCGTGTGACATCGATTACCTACGACAGGGAGGCCCGATGGCGATAGTCGTCGTGAATCCCAATCCGGTCTTCGACAGGACCATCGTCGTCGAGCGATTGGTTCCTGGAACGGTGATGCGCACCCTGGAAGTGGAAGTAACCGCCGGCGGCAAGGGCGTCAACGTGGCTCGGGCGCTGCGGGCGTTGCAGGTGCCCGCGACGTTCATCGCCCCCGTCGGCAGGGACGACGGGCAGCGGTATGAGCGTCTGCTGGCCGAGGAGGGAGCCGACGTCGAGGCTTTCGATGTCAGTGGGTTCGTGCGCATCGCCAGCATCTATCGAGAGTCCACCAGTGATCGAGTCACCGTCGTCAACGATGCCGGTCACCTGCTCCCCGAAGCCGAGTGGGACGCCTTCGTCGAGTTCGCCGCAGATCGGGTGCAGTCGAAAGACCTGGTCCTGGTCATGGGTTCACTACCGGCCGGGCTGCCCGCTGATGCCGCTGCACGTCTCGTACGAGCCTGCCATGCCCGTGGAGCCCGGGTGATCCTCGATACCGCCCCGACGTGGCTGGCGTCCGCAATGTCTGCGCACCCCGACCTGGTCGCGCCGAACATTCACGAGGCCCATGCGGCGGTGACCTCGTCGGCGACCTCGGTTTTCGATGATTCCACGGTGGATGACGCGCGCGCCCGTGCACAAGCCATGGAGTTGGCCGACCGGTGCGCAGAGAAGACCACGCGCATGGTGTGCGTCACCGCAGGGTCAGCGGGCGTTGCCTTCTCCAGCGGTGATGAGCGCGGCTGGATCGATGCCCCGAGCGTGGATGTAGTAAGCGCCGTGGGGGCAGGAGACTCGTTCGTCGCGGGCCTTGCCGCACGGTGGCATCACGATATGGAATCGGGTCGAGACGTCGATTGGCCGGCTGCGGTTGGTTTCGGCGTCGCCTGCGCGAGCACTTCGTGTGAAGTGGTGCGTGCGGGTGGAGTCGAGCGATCTCGAGCGCTGCACATCGCGGCCGAGATGGGTGTGGCGGAAGTCGAGGCGGTGGGGGCGCGATGAGTACGCAGTCCGTCCGCTTGGCTGATGTTGCCCAGCGCGCGGGCACCAGCACCAAGACGGCGTCGCGGGTGCTCAACGGTGATCCGCGGGTAGCCGACGACACCCGGCGTCGGGTGCAAGACGCGATGAACGAGCTCGGGTACCAGGTGGATGTCCTCGCCCGCTCCCTGCGCACCGGTGTGGACGAGACCATCGCCGTGGTGGTCCCCACTATCGGTGACCCGTTCTTCGCAAGCATGATCGAAGAAATCGAGCGAGCCGCTTTCGAGGGCGGGATCAAGGTGCTCGTGGCCACGAACTCGCGCGATCCCCGGGAAGAGCAGCGGGTCATCAACAGCCTTTTGGCGCGACGCGTCGCCGGCATCATCGTCACTCCCTTCTTGGCCGACTACTCGTTTCTCACGGCAGTGCGAACACCGGTGGTCTTCTTGGACCGTCGACCCGAAGGGCTGGACTCCGGAGCGATTCTTGTCGACGACCACGGATGGGCCAAGCAGGCGACCGAGCACCTGTGTCGGCATGGTCATCGGCGGATAGCGATCGTGGCGGACGGCATAAGAGTCAAGACATCTGCCTATCGGCTCAAGGGATACCGAAGCGCACTGCGCGAGTGGTCCCTTGATGTGGACTCTCGCCTGGAGGCCCTGGAATGTGAGCAGGCCGACGACGCCTACCGGGCAACGCTCGAGCTACTTGACCTCGAGCAACCCCCGACGGGGATATTCAGTGCGCGCTCGGAAACGACCGTTGGTGTGATCAAGGCCTTGCACCACCAGAACCGGACGGATACCGCGTTGGTGTCTTTCGGAGACGTGGAACTGGCGGACTTGCTCACGCCTCCGGTCACCGTCGTTGACCACAGTGCTCGGACACTGGCGCGACGGGCACTGGCGCGGTTGCAACGGCGGATGCACGGCGACGCGGACACTCCCGAGGACGAGATCATCGATATGAGTCTGATCGAACGCGGATCCGGTGAAATCCGCCCCCGGGTTGCAACAGCCGCAGTGGGGGGTGGGGTCCGATGAGCCGCGAAAGGGTTGTCGTCGGGGTCGATGTCGGAACAACGAGCATGAAGGCAGCGGCCTTCGCGCTGAACGGGCGCAGTGTAGGTGAGGCGAGCGTGGTGACCTGTTGGGACGTCGGCGCCGGAGGTGAGGCCGATATGGATGTCGAGCGCTTGACGCGCGATTTCATCGACCTCGTCGCCGAACTCGTGGAGACGACCGGAACACAGTGCATCGGCATCGGCATTACGGGAATGGCTGAGACCGGTGTTGTCGTCGATGAATACGGTGCTGCTCGACATCGAGCCTTTGCGTGGTTCGACCAGCGTGGGGCCGCCGAACTCGACGACTTGCCACCGAGCATTCGCGACGCGTTTGCGGGGGCCACGGGCCTGGCGCTTAAGGCCGAGTGCTCGTTGTCGAAGTTGTTGTGGCTGCAAGCGCAGGGATTCACCATCAACGCCGGCGACGTGTGGCTGAATGCGCAGGAGTTTCTCGGTTTTCGTCTCACCGGAACCCGCGCCACCGAGCCGTCGTTAGCATCGCGGACTGCCTTGTGGGATCAAGACGGTCGGCCGTGGACTCAGGCGCTGGACCTCATCGGGGTGTCGGAGGACTTCATTCCACCCTTCGTTGCGGCGGGAACCAGCCTCGGAGTCGTCGGAGATGGGTGTCCGGAGAGCATGCGGGGAGCGGTCGTCACCGTCACCGGACACGATCATTTGGTCGCTGCGATCGGTTCGGGTGCGGTCGGGTCCAATCAATTGTTCAACTCTTGCGGAACGGCAGACGTCCTCGTGCGCAGCGTTCCCTGGGTGATCGATGCCGACTCGCGCGCACAACTGGTGGCCGGTGGGCTGTCGGTGGGGCGCCACGCTCTCGGTGGTCATACAGCGGTGCTCGGAGCAACCAGGTTCGGGTTGGTGATGGAGCGCGTCATGGCGATGTTGGGTGTCCACGACCATGCGCAGCGTGCCCACCTGGTGGACGCGTGGCGGAACGAGGGATCAGGGAACGAGGGATCAGGGAACGATGTTGTCAGCGTGAGCGAGCCCGGCGGATGGGTCAACGAAGTTCGCGTTTCGCTCCACGACACCTGCTCGCCTAATCAGGTCGTCGCTGCGGCCATCGACTACGGAATCCACTCCATGCGTGGCTGCCTGGAGACCATGACATCTGTCACCGGCCCATCCGATCAGGTCATTGCCGGGGGCGGCTGGGCGCAACTCGATGGGGTTCTGCGCGCCAAAGGCAGCCTGCTGGCGGACCTGTCTCGCAGCACCGTCTCGCAACCGGGCGTCCGGGGTGCGGCAGCCTTTGCCGGCATCGCCGCCGGGATGACCGATGAAGAGCTCACTCGCGAACTCGCGAGCCATGTCCAACCACCAAGACAGTACCCACAACAAGAGAAACAAAAGGAGACCGTTTCGTGAAGACCTTGGCAGATATCGCAGATGACAACGGCACGTTCGCGATCATTGCGATGGACCAGCGCAACACCTTGCGGCGCATGTTCGACGCCGTGGGCGAGGAGGCGACGCCCGAGGTGATGGCCCAAGCCAAAGTCGATGTCGCTGCCAACCTCTCACCCGGTGCGACCGGGCTGCTGCTGGATCCAGATTTCGGTGTTCCNGCGGTGCGCGAATCAGGTCAGTTGGCGGCGGCCTGTGGGTTGCTGGTGGCGGCCGAGCCATCCGACCGCGGGAATTACAACGGGGAACCGCGCGCTCATCGCATCGAAGAACAGAACGGCCGCTGGGTTCTCGATCAAGGCGGTGATGCNGTGAAGTTTCTCGTTCAGGTGAATGCTCTTCGCCAGGCAGNACCAGGGGAACCCGATCTTGTCGCCGAAGCGCTGGACGTTGTTCGCGCCGTGGTGGAGGACTGCAAGGCCGCNGGCATCCCCAGTGTGATCGAGAACTTGGTCTACACGCTGCCNGGTGAGGAGCCTTTGGCGGGAGAGNCNAAGTCNGAGGCGATCGTCCAGTCNGCCATCGCGCTGTCGGAACTNGGGATGGACTTGCTNAAGTTGGAGTACCCGGGCAGCCCTNNGGCNTGTCGACGGTTGGCCGACTCCATCGATGTCCCNTGGGCGGTTCTGAGTGCNGGNGTGGANTTTGAGGAATTCACCGAAGTTCTTCGCATCTCCTGCGATGACGGAGGTGCCTCTGGTTTCATTGCNGGACGCGCGCTGTGGAAAGAGTCAATCGGTATGAGCGCGAGCGAACGCGCCGAGTTCTTCACGGAACANTCGGCGCCTCGTTTGGACGCATGCCGAGAGGCNATCAGTGGACGGGCCACGCCATGGACGCACGCGACGACGGGAGCGAGNTAGGTATGCCGCTATTNGAGGCACGAGGCATCGTTCGAACCTACGGGCAGGTGGTCGCGCTCGANGGGTGTGATTTCGATGTCGAGNCGGGNGAGGTCACGGCANTGATCGGTGACAACGGCGCCGGAAAAAGCACGTTGATCAAGATCATGTCCGGGACCGAGGAAATGGANGAGGGCCAGATCCGNTTCATGGGTGAAGACGTCACCATGAGTAGCCCCTCGGTTGCGCGTGACCTCGGCATCGAGACGGTTTTCCAGGATCTTGCGCTGTGTCCTCACCTGGACCCGGTGCGCAACCTCTACCTCGGTCGTGAGGTACGTAAGCGTGGCCCCCTAGGCTGGTTTGGCTTCATGGACAACAAGATGATGCGGGAGAAGTCCAGCGATGCNTTCGCTGACCTGGGTGCCACNGTGCGNGCACTATCGGTGCCGGTGGGGGACATGTCCGGTGGACAGAAGCAAAGTGTTGCCGTNGCTCGCGCAGCATCCTGGGCGAACAAGATCATNTTNCTNGATGAGCCGACAGCAGCNCTCGGAGTNGTCCAGACCCANAANGTTCTCGATTTGATNAAGCGGGTGCGCGANAAGGGCATCGGNGTGGTGTTNATNTCCCACTCGATGCCNGAGGTACTCGGCGTCGCGGACCGTGTCCAGGTTCTGCGCCGTGGTCGACGCGTCGCGACNTANCAAGCGGCAGACACNTCGCTCGAAGAACTCGTCGGTGCCATGACGGGTGCGTTGGATGAGGAGGCGGTGTGACCGCGACCCGGGAAGCCCAAGCAGAGGAAATCGTCGCCGACAACAATCGCGGCGTCATCCGCAGCATTACGCGCGCTCAAGCAACCCANATCGTCCTTGTCCTCCTCGGNATGATGGTGCTCTTCACCATCATCAACCCGGACGCCTTCTTGAGTGTCTTCAACTTCCGATCAATCATCGTCAACGCCTCCATCTTCATCATTTTGGGAGTGGGCGTCACCTTCGTGATCGTCACTGCAGGGATCGATCTGTCCATCGGCTCGGTCCTGGTCTTCGCCAGCGTCATGTCGGCCCTGGTGATGGAGAGTCTGGGCACCGAAGGATGGGCTATCGCGGCGGTCGGCGCTGTGGTGGCGGTGCTCGCCGGTGCGCTCTGGGGGCTCATCAACGGCTTCCTGATTGCCAAAGCGAATGTTCCCGCCTTCATCGTCACNCTGGGCACCATGGGTATGGCCCTGGGTATTTCGCAGGTCATCACCGGCGGCATNGATNTATACAACGTGCCGGAGGTTCTCGTAGACACCGTCGGCTTCGGAGACATCGTCTGGCAGATCCCCACACTCGCGGTNATCGCACTCGTGATCGCCGTATTGGGCGGCATATTGCTGCACAAGACCAAGTTCGGGCTCTATACCTACGCTCTCGGCTCCAACATGGAGGCGTCTCGGCGTATTGGTATACGGGTCGATAAGCAGTTGATCTGGGTCTACATCGTCTCAGGCGTGTGTGCCGGGATCGGCGGCTATCTCAGCCTCGCGCTCTACCAGCAGACCACGATCGCAGGTAACTCGCTCACCAACCTGGCTGTTATCGCCGGTGTTGTGATCGGCGGTACGAGCTTGTTCGGCGGTGTCGGAACCATCTTCGGCACGGTGATCGGCTTGCTCATCCCGGTCACCTTGCGTCAAGGATTTGTCATCAGTGGTGTTCAGGCCTTCTGGCAGGAGGTCGTCGTNGGAATCTTCCTGATCGGCGCTGTNTANATTGACGGTGTCAGGCGGGCGAGGGCCCGCCGATCATCAGGGAAAAACCCCAAACCGATGGCCATAGGGGGCCTGACGATTGGGTCAACAAGGAAAGAGGGAAATAGTGAGTAGAGCAACTGTGAAGCGGGCCGTTGCAGGCGCGCTCAGTGTTGGTCTTCTCGGAGGTCTAGGCCTGGGTATTGCGCCCGGGGCGATGGCTGCCGGGGAGAACATCACCTTCATCCAAGGCGTCAAGGGTGACGGCTTCTACATCACCATGAATTGTGGTGTGAAGGCTGCAGCCAAGAAAGCAGGCGCCAAGGTAAAGACCGTCGGACCGGAGAAGTTCGACGCCACGCTGCAGAAGCCGATTCTCGATGCCGTGATCGCATCGAAGCCGGACGCCATCCTCATCGCACCCAACGATGTGAAGGCTATGCAGAAGCCACTAGAAAAGGCCAAGAAGGCTGGTATCGAGGTGGTCCTCGTTGACACGACCGTCAACAAGCCCAAGAAGGTCGCTGTGTCGCAGATTTCCTCCAACAACTACGCCGGTGGTGCCGCTGCTCTCAGGGCAATCAAGAACGCCGGGGTAAGCAGCGGCAANGTCATGGGCATNGGCGTCCGGCCGGGCATCAGCACCACAGACGCTCGCGATGCGGGCTTCAAGGATGCAGTGGCGAAGGACAGCAACTTCGAGTTCATCGGCCAGGAGTACTCGCAGAACGAGCCCGCGATCGCGGCTCAGATCACCACGGCAGCCATTGCGGCCAACCCTGATCTGAAGGCCATCTTCGCGAGCAACCTGTTCTCCGCACAGGGCGCTGCTACGGGTATCAAGCAGGCCGGCAAGGAAGGCGAGATCATCGTCATCGGATTCGACGCCGGCCCCGACCAGATCAAGGCCCTCAAGGACGGCACNGTCCAGGCNCTGATCGCTCAGAAGCCCTACAACATCGGAACGCAGGGTGTTACCCAGGCTNTGCGCGCCATCAAGGGCAAGAAGAACAAGAGCAAGATCACGACTGGNTTCACGATCATTACTCCCAAGAACGTGAATACCAACTTCGGACAGAAGGCGGCTTACCGCTCGAAGTGCTAACCGAAGNNAGAACGCGAGGGTGGGGTCGACCGGTGATCGGCCCCACCCTTCGCCTTGCGGCATGCCCGTAGGCTGGACGCNATGACGACGNCGNCACCCCTACGTGTGGGNGTCACCGGAGCCCGCGGCCGCATGGGNGCNGCCGTNGTGGAGGCNGTGTCTGGCCGNACCGGGGATGGAGTTGGCNGCGGCCATCGACATCGGNGATTCCCNCGATGAGTTGGTCGCGCAGTCATGCGANGTNGTCATTGANTTCACGACCCCCGACGCGGTGATGGGGAACCTGGAGTTCGCCATCGGTGCCGGAATGCACTNCGTGGTCGGCACCACCGGGTTCGACGACGANCGCCTCGCNCGCGTGAAGGAGTGGACGGCCGGGCACNCTGATGTTGGAGTACTGATCGCTCCGAANTTCAGCATCGGTGCCGTNGTGATGATGCACCTATCCGCGCTCGCCGCCNGCTACTTCGANTCGGTNGAGATCGTGGAGTTGCATCACCCGGACAANGTCGATGCGCCCTCGGGCACGGCCGCGCACACCGCTGCGGCAATCGCCCACGCGCGCGCGGATNTACCNCCGGCCCCCGACGCGACANNGAGNCAACTCGACGGTGCTCGGGGGGCTCNAGTNGANGNCATCCCCGTGCATTCGATCCGATTGCGTGGTCTNGTCGCGCACCAGGAGGTCTTGTTCGGCGGGCCGGGAGAGACGTTGTCCATTCGACACGACTCCCTCGACCGTGGTTGCTTCATGCCGGGCGTGATCCTCGCGGCTCGCCGCGTGGGTGAACACCCGGGNGTCACNGTGGGGCTCGCCGACTACCTCGATCTGTAGGCGTCACNGCTGATGACCAAGGCGTGGGTGTGGCTCATCACTGCCGCGATGGTNATTGCCAGCNTCGCNTACGCCGTNATTGCCGCGAGTCGAGCGTGGATTCTGTTGGTNTCCAAAGATCCGCTGCAGGTTGCTCTTGCCGTGGCNATCATTGTNATTCCGGTGATCGGACTGGCCCTCATCNTTCGTGAACTCTGGTTCGGCTGGCGCACGCGCCAGATGGGCCANACGNTGGCNGCCGAGAACNCCCTTCCNANGTACGACGGNGACCTCACGCCGTCCGGACGACCCACCAAGGCNGACGCCGACCGCAACTTCGNGCGGTACGCCCAGGAAGNNGANGACAACAGTGAGGACTGGCGCGCGTGGTTTCGGTTGGCGGTGGCCTACGACGACGCACGGGATCGCAAGCGCGCCCGCGCGGCGATGCGCCAAGCATCGAACCTGTATGTCCGCTCGCTACGGAGCTAGGCCGGCACCGCGNAGGACNGCGGCNGTTGCNGCNGCGACGAGAATCACGACCAAGAAGGGGGCGCGCAGAATCAGCGCAACGATGGCGGCTGCCAGTCCGGCGACACGGGCGTCGACCGTCACGGCGCTACCGGTGGAGAACGTCTGNACACCGACCAGCGCCGCCAGCAAAGCGATCGGCAGTANCGCCGTCAGTCGCNGCAANCGCGGGTTGTCCAGCACTCGCTCCGGGATGACGTACCCNGAGAGTTTCAGGAGGTAGGCCCCGAGGGAGCCGACNATCACGGCGGGCCAGATCATNCGCGCCNCCTGGCCATCAAGCGCTCGGCGACGAGCGCGACCAGNACCGCNGACANNACGGGAAGCCCCGGACGCAGCACAGGAACAAGNGCAATCGCGACCGCTGCGCTCACCANGGCCAGGGCGATCGTGCTCCGGTCGCGAAGGCGCGGCCACAGCAGCGCGATGAATCCGGCCGGNACCGCNGCGTCCAAGCCCAAGGTGCGCGGGTCATCGAGCGCTGCCGNCCCGAGNGCACCGATGAGCGTCCCCAGATTCCACAGCACGTAGATGGCGATGCCGGTGGCCCAGAACGCNTGCCGGGCTTGCGGCGANCNTTGCGGATAGCGAATCGCCATCGCGGTCGANTCGTCGATNGTGAGCTGGGCNTGNCCCATGGTGCGCACGATNGATGGCCGGCGGGGCGTNGTCACGAANGAGCGNAGACTCAGNGCATACANNGAGTTGCGNGCGCCCAGCAAGAGAGCAGTCACGACGGCGACGANGGCNCCACCGCCNGTACCAAGNATNCCGACCAGGGCGAACTGNGANGCNCCGGTGAACATTCCCAGACTCAGAAACTGCGTCTGCCACACGTCGAGACCGCTGGCNACAGAGATCGCGCCGAAGGACAGCCCGTACGCCCCGGTGGCGACTCCGATGCCAACGGCGTTGACGGTGATGGGGCGCAGNGANTCGTCAGCGGTCAGAACGCACCTGCTGGCGTAAGCCCNTCGCGTGTGAGGATCGCGAANACGTCCTCGATCGCAGAGCGGGCGGCNGGTANGTCGGCATCGACCGAATCCAACCGCAGCCGCCGAGNAAGAACNTCATCGGTATCCAGGGCTCCCTCGTGCAAGATCGCGTGNGCGACATCNACGCGGGAGGCNCTCGTGTGNGGGGTGATGGGCGCGAGGGCCGCCNGTGNATCCGNGAACAGNGNCGAGAGTNCTCGNACGCGCGCTGCNTCNGCCCCGTAGCGCATCGTGAAGGGATCGGCGTCGAAGAANCCNGGGGAGCGATCAGGGGTACCGGGTTGNGCGCCGACCAGGGCGATCGAGCGCGTCCGGCAGGGCCGGTCGGTGATCATGTCGACCGNATCTTCGGCCATTCGNCGGTACGTNGTCAGTTTGCCACCGGTCACCGTGATCGATCCGGTGCTCGATCGAGACACCAAGTGCTTGCGAGAGACATCCGATGTTGTGTCGNCGCTGAGATCGTCNGGATCCTTCATCGAGACGAGTGGTCGGAGCCCGGCGAANGTGCCGAGCACATCGGCCGCGGTGAGTTCGGTCGCCAAGACTCGACTTACCTGGCGCAGGATCCAGGTGACCTCTTCTTCGGGCGCCTGGGGGACATCGTCGATGTGATCCACGCCGATATCGGTGATGCCGGCGAGANCNGTNCCATCGGGTCGCGGNAGCAGGAAGCAGTAGCGGGCGTCCATGCCGGGAACGGGAATGGTCAGAGCCGCTCGCGGCGAGCCGAGTCGACGGGCGTCGAGCACGACGTGGGTTCCGCGCGAGGGGCGCACGTGGACGCGGGGGTCGAGTTCCTCGGCCCAGACNCCGGTGGCGGTGATGACATGACTGGCGGACACNTCGACGCTGGTGCCGGACACGCGGTCGTGTAGTCGAACGCCGCGGGNGTGGATGTCCGTTGCCTCCACCTTGGTCAGGATCGATGCACCGAAGGAGGCGGCGGTGCGNGCCACGGCAACCACCAAGCGCGCNTCATCGTTCAATTGACCATCCCAGGCCATCACNCCGCCGCGCAGAGANNGCGCATCGATGCACGGTGCGAGCGAGCGCACCTTGTTCCGNGANATCCAGTGCGCGGGGGGNAGGACGTGGGCGGGGGTTCGNGCGCCAGCGCGCAGAAGATCTCCGGCGAGGAATCCGGCCCTGGTGACCGCCGCCGAGAGCATCGANGTGTCGGTCATCACCGGAACGATCTGCGGCAGNGCTCGAATGAGGTGCGGGGCGATGGTTGTCATTAAGTGACCGCGTTCGACGGCGCTTTCCCATGCCACGTCCGCATGACCGGTGGCCAGGTACCGCAACCCTCCNTGCACGAGCTTGCTCGACCANCGAGAGGTGCCGAAGGCCAGGTCCTCGCGTTCGACGAGGACGGTTCGCAGCCCACGGCTGGCAGCATCCAGCGCAATCCCGGTGCCGGTGATGCCACCGCCNATGACGACGACGTCCACCGTCGGGCCGCCTGTGTNGCCGGTTGTCGCGCCGGCTGTGTGGTCACGTGTGTGCTCGTGTGTGTGCTTGTCGNGTAGCGCACTCCACTCCCGTTGACGGCGCTCCCGCGAGAGATCCGAGGACGGATCACCGATCGGCACGTACGTCGTCTCCACGTCACCTCCGGAAGTAAGCGCTTTCATTATTCCTGACGGTACCCCCGGTGCTCGGTGCCTGCATGGCAGGCTTCGTGCTGTGGATCACGGGGCACCGCTGGGGGCGTGGGGCGAGGCGCCGTCGGGACGTGTTCTCGACCCCAAAACCGAAGCGTTCGCTCGGGCACGCCTGGGGGAGCCGCTCGGTGCCCCCGGCCCGAGCGAGACCGCCGGCAGGGGCGCTGGACAGACGGTTCACGACAACTCTGCCCTGACGCCCGAGCGGATGCACGCGTTATTCCCGGGCGTGGAGTGGAGTCTCGAGGCGTCCCTGCGTGCGCGGTTTTCGCGTGGGATGTCCTACCTGAACTTGATGAGTTGGCGGGCGGGGGATGTAGTTCGGCTACCCGACGCGGTGGTCTTCCCGACGAGTCACGACGACGTTCTTAAGGTGCTCGCCGCGTGCTCGGCGCAGGGCATCGCGGTGGTCCCCGTGGGTGGCGGGACATCGGTCACCGGGGGCGTGGACACTCCCAACCTCAACACGGTGGTGGTGTGTTCGCTGGATCGCATGTCCGAGGTGCAGAACCTGGACACCGAGTCCGGGATCGTCACCGTCCAGGCCGGTGCGACGGGCCCGCAACTCGAGTCCTACCTCAAAGATCGCGGCTGGACCCTGGGCCACTTTCCGCAATCGTTCGAGCGAGCGACCATCGGTGGGTACATCGCGACTCGTTCATCCGGCCAATCCTCGAGCGGATACGGACGGATCGAAGACCTTCTCGTGGGTGCCGAGGTGGCCACCCCGGTCGGGACACTGTCGGTCGGTGGCTATCCCGCGTCCGCGACCGGCCCCGATCTGCGCCACGTGGTGTTGGGAAGTGAGGGTGCACTGGGAATCGTCACCTCCGCCGACCTGCGCGTGCGAGCGTTCCCGACGTTTCGCGAGTACTCCGCGGCGATCGTGCCCGGGGATTTCNCTGCGNCCGCCNNTGTTGTTCGNGCGTTGACACGTTCACCGCTGCGACCNACGATCGTGCGGGCATCGGATGAAGCNGAAACNAAGGCNTTGCTGACGATGTCGNGACCCGGCGGTGTGCTGGGNGGGGCCTTCTCGATGTACNTGCGNATGCGTCGAGCCNTNCCGGGTTCGTTGATNATTNTCGGCTGGGAGTCNGAGTCGGCCACCACGCTGGCAGCCATGCGCGCCTTNGCCCGCGANACCCTCGCCGACGCAGGTGCGGTNTCCATCGGTGGGCGCCCCGGTCGNTCGTGGGTCGCGTCCCGGTTCCTCGGCCCCTATCAGCGCGACGCGATGATGGATGCGGGATACCTGGTGGAGACCTTCGAGACCGTCGTGGTGTGGTCCGCGATTGACGACACCCACCACACGCTTGCCGAGGTTGTTCGCACGNAGCTNGGCGACGACAGTTACGNCATGGCACACATCTCGCACACNTACGAGGTCGGAGCCTCGCTGTATTTCACGGTCNTGGCCGGTGCGCGCAGCGACCCACGNGCATCAATGGANCGATGGCGGTCCGCGAAGGCCGCCATCATGGACGCGCTGGCCGAGTGCGGTGCCGCCGTCAGTCACCACCANGGAGTGGGGCGAGACCACCGCGACTTTCTNCCTGCAGCCATCGGCCCCGTTGGCGAGGACATCCTNCGCGCGATGAAAACAACCCTCGACCCCGGNTGGATCATGAACCCCGGCGCNCTGGTGACCCGTNCGGATGGACAGCGNTNAGAGAGCACATGACGGCAACCGTCCGTGGNCNNGTCGNNTTCGNTGCCGTCTGGCNAACTTNGTNNTCTGTCGGAGATCNGACGCTGCGCGGGACGGTNACCGCAANNTTTNGCANTCTTGCATNGCTATTGTNAGGTNTCCGGCGACAGCGGGGGAGTCGCCGGATNNTTCTTTGCCCNAGCGCGCGNGTTACAAATAGGCGCNCAGGCGTATTTGCCGCAGGGTCACCGGTGAGGCTCCNNCCGGNNCATCACTGTCTGTGTCGTCGTANGCGATCTCGCGGTGGGCTCCATCGGAGTNGAACCCGGCGGAGCGCAAGATGTGCAGTCGGTGATCGTCCGCGGCGGCGATCCACACGGATAGCGCACGGGCGCCGACGCTCGTTGCCGNATCAGCGAGCGCTGCCAGCAGCCGCGAACCGTGGCCTGCNCCACGTTCGGTGGGCAGCACCTCCCAGGCCACGATCTCCACGGTGTCGGGTTCGGCATCGGTGTCNGTGCACGGCGCGATGCCCGCGAANCCCACCGGTTCTCCGCCACGGGTAGCGACCACGACACGGTGCGCNGGACCGGGNGGAGCNATCACTGCCCGAGCCCAGGCGAGNTCGGCGTCGCTCGCGGTCACGGCGTCGAAGATGGANTCGGGCCANGNATAGTCGTGACGCCAGCAGGTCTCTTGCATCGTCGCGATGGCGGAGGCGTCGGCGGCTGTTGCCGGTCGCACGAAACCTGGCTCGCCGGANNCTNGTGGATCACCCATCTGAATAGTCTCTCGCGGGTAGTGTTNNNAGGGTGCCNAACCTCCCCGACAGCAGCGATCACGACTCCNCCGACGCTTCCGNCGCCAGCGATGCCAGCGGCGACATCACGTTTCGCAGCGACGTCACGGTGGAACTCGTCCGCGCGAGCGCTCGTGATGCCGATGTCGTTTTTGCCGCCCGCGTCTCGACTGTCGGTGAGTCCAGTGTCGAGGATGTCGATTCTGACGCGCAGCGTTCGGCGGGGCTGATCCGCTATTTGATGCGCGAGCGTCATGGAAGTCCGTTCGAGCACAACTCCATGACGTTCTTCGTGCANGCGCCNATNTTCGTGTGGCGGGAACACATGCGGCATCGGATTGCNAGTTACAACGAGGAATCCGGTCGTTATCGCGAACTGCGTCCGATCTTNTACGTNCCNGACNAANCGCGGTCGGTGGTCCAGGANGGAAAGCCNGGGGCCTATGAGTTNCATCCCGGCACNCCAGAGCAGTACGCCGTCATNGACTCGGCAACGCGGGAATCGTGNGTGGTGGCCTACGANGCCTACCAGCGCATGCTNGATGCAGGGATCGCCCGGGAAGTGGCGCGCATGGTGCTGCCGGTCACCATCTATTCGTCCGCTTACGTGACGATGAACGCTCGTGCATTGATGAACTTCCTGTCGTTGCGCAAGAAGAGTGATGATGCGACCTATCCGAGTTACCCCCAGCGGGAAATTGAGATGGTCGCGGAGGCGTACGAGGAGCATTTCGCCCGACTGATGCCGATCACCCACGAGGCTTTCGTGGCTTCTGGGCGTGTGGCCCCGTGATGCCGGCNAGCCGATAGCCTGNCGGNCATGTCGGAACACGCCTCNNCCCGCGGAACTCCCTTCGGAGTGATGCTCACNGCGATGGTCACNCCTTTCGCGTCTGATGGCAGNCAGGACCTCGACGGTGCACAGGTGCTTGCNGCGCACCTGGTCGATCAGCTGGGCCACGACGGACTCGTGNTCAACGGGACNACNGGNGAGTCCGCCACCAAGACCGACNAAGAGGATCGCGACCTGGTNGCCGCAGTCGTCGAGGCCGTCGGCGATCGNGCNTGGGTGGTGGCCGGTGTNGGCACGAACGACACNTCACANTCCATNNCGAGCGCCAAAGCTGCGGCCGCAGCNGGTGCGCATGGNGTCATGGCNGTNGCCCCGTACTACAACCGACCCCCGCAGGAAGGCTTGATCACCCACTTCCATGCGATCGCNGATGCNACNGACCTGCCNCTNTTGACGTACGACATCCCCAAGNGAACCGGNGTCGCCATCGAGACGGAAACCCTCGNGCGTATTGCNGANCACCCNAATGTGGTGGCNAANAAGGACGCNAAGGGTGACCTNGANGCCACGCAGTGGGCGATGGCTCGCACGGACCTGGCGTGGTANTGCGGTGACGACATNTTGAACTTGCCGATGCTCATGCTNGGGGCGTCGGGNATGGTGTCGGTGGTNGGTCACGTCGTGGGAGACCGNCTCAANGAGATGGCCCAAGCNCTCGCGGCTGGCGACGTTTCCCGGGCCCGCGCCATCAANGCCGANCTGCTNCCCGTCTATACGGGTNTGTTCCGNACCCAAGGCGTCATCTTGACGAAGGCAGCCTTGCGCATGCANGGCCTACCNGCGGGCGGCTTGNGATTGCCGCTCGTNGACGCGACCCCGGCCCAGGAGGAGCANTTGCGTATCGACCTCGCCGGGGTTCGCGGCATCGGCGCCTGACCGTGCAGCACGACGAGATNCCGTCGCCCGCGCCGCTGAAAGAGGGGGCGCTGCGGGTTCTGCCGATCGGCGGCTTGGGAGAGATCGGCCGCAANATGGCCGTTTTCGANTTCGATGGNTCGCTGCTCATCGTCGATTGCGGNGTGCTCTTNCCCGAAGAGTCACAACCGGGCGTCGATTTGATCCTGCCGGACTTCACNCCCATNGCNGAGCGNNTGGCCGATGTCGAGGCAATNATCCTNACGCACGGACACGANGACCACATCGGAGCGGTTCCCTACCTCCTGCGGATGCGTCCTGATATNCCGATCTACGGAAGCCGNCTGACNNTGGCGTTCCTGAAGGCGAANACGACCGAGCACCGGCTGTCGCCGGACCTGCACGAAGTCAGNGATGGCGAGCAGGTTCANGTGGGCCCGTTCGGCGTCGAATTCCTCGCCGTCAATCACTCGATTCCCGACGCCATGGCCGTGGCGATCACCACCGATGCTGGCCGGGTCCTGCACACCGGGGACTTCAAGGTCGACCAGCTGCCGTTGGACGGTCGGGTTACCGACCTCAACGGCTTCGCCCGTTTGGGTGANNAGGGAGTGGANCTGTTGATGATCGACTCCACGAATGCCGAGGTNCCGGGGTTCATTCCCAGCGAGCGNGACATCATGCCGGTCCTGGACTCCGTCTTNGCCAAGGCACGAGGTCGNGTCATCGTCGCGTCNTTCGCCTCACACGTGCACCGCATTCAACAGATCATCGATATGGCCGTCGAGCACAGGNGGAAGATTGCCTTCGTCGGTCGNTCCATGGTGCGCAANATGCACATCGCCCGTGACCTNGGGTTCTTGTCGATTCCAGANGNGACGTTGGTGTCGGCCGACGATCTGGCCGAACTACCCGACGACAAAGCGGTACTGATCTGCACCGGGTCGCANGGNGAGCCGATGGCTGTTTTGTCGCGGATCGCCAATCGTGATCATGCGATTTCCGTCGGGCCNTCGGACACCGTGGTGCTGGCNTCNTCNCTGATCCCTGGAAANGAAAACGCGGTCAATCGCGTCNTCAATGGCTTGACCAAACTCGGCGCGTCGGTGGTGCANAAGGGAAATGCTCTGGTGCANGTTTCCGGGCACGCGTCCGCCGGGGAGTTGCGNTTCGTCTACAACCTGGTGAAACCNCGCTTCGTCATGCCCGTGCACGGAGAGTGGCGACANCTGGTNGCGAATGCTGCGGTGGCGCAGAGTGTGGGCATCGACCCGCGNCGCATCCTCGTGGTNGATGACGGCGTCTCGGTCGATCTCGACGAGCAGCGNGCGGTGATCAGTGGATACACACCCGTNGGTTTCGTCTACGTCGACGGGTCGAGCATCGGTGACCTGACCGAAGCGTCCNTGAAAGACCGGCGGGTGCTCGGTGAGGAGGGGTTCATCTCGATCATCGCGGTCGTGGACATCGTGGCCGGCACCGTGGTCGCCGGTCCGGAAATCCACGAACGCGGATTCGGCGAGGAAGTCCTCTCCGAAGGGGTCGACGACGTCACCGGGAAGGTGCGCGAAGCGCTCGAGCAGGCCCTCGCCGACGGCATCGACGACCCGCACGACCTTCAGCAACGAATGCGGCGCGTGGTGGGTCGGTGGGTCAATGCGACGCACCGCCGCCGGCCGATGATCGTCCCGGTGGTTGTCGAGGCGTGAATCGGCGCCGGTCTGGNGTCNGTCAGCGCCGGTCATGNCCGCAGNCGTTGACCGTCCNNCNGGCCAGGGGNGAAATATCCNTTTTTCCTGGTGCGCGTGTTACGCGTGTGACTACCGGGATTGTGTGCTTTCCGGCGCTAGCCTTCCTGCATGGCGTCTCGTACGTCCGCTTCCCCACGTTCGTCCCGTGCGCGTTCGGCAAGCGGCTCTTCCCGTTCCCGTTCTACGTCGCNTTCTACGTCCGGTTCGAAGTCNCGATCTCCTCGCCGGNCTCCCCGAAAAANCTCGAGCAGGNCTCGCGCATCGGGNACCTCCTCGAAGCGAGCCCCCGCGCGCAGCAAGCCGCAGAAGCGNTCGGCNCGGTCGTCCTCGCCCGGGCTCTTCACCCGGNNGGTCCTGGGGATNGGTCGNGGTATCCGGGCCGTGTGGATCGGGCTCGCGCACCTGGTGGGCTCGATCGCCCGAGGAATCGGACGGGGGGCACGTGACCTCGACCCCGAGCACCGCCGCGATGGTCTCGGGCTCGGACTGATCGCCGGGGCGGTAATCGTTGCCGCCGCTACGTGGTTTCGGGTAGAAGGCTGGTTCATTGCATGGTCNGGGACCATCGCGACGGCCATCTTNGGTGCCTTGGCGTGGATCGCGCCGCTCTGCCTTCTCGCGCTCGCGTGGCGATTCNTTCGCCATCCGGATCAAAACGCCACCACCGGACGCCTAGTGATCGGAAGNTCNGCCGTCATCATCGGCGTCGTTGGCATCTGGCACCTCACGCGCACCTCTCCCACACCGTCCGATGGTGCAGCGGCGATGAANTCCGCNGGCGGCGTCGTGGGATGGATCGCGACGGCCCCCGTGGTTGCCGCNGTCGGGCCGATCGTCACCGGGGTCGTCCTCGCGATCGTGCTGTCATTCGGCATTTTGGTNGTCACCGGCACGTCCGTTCAGGCTATTCGGGGCTACGTGGCTGNCTGGTGGCGGTCGGTGNGGGGAGCAGCCTCGTTGCTGGTGCCGCCGGATCCGACCAACGACGACGCNACCAACGACNGCNCGACAAACGACGGCGCGACAAACGANTCCTCGGGCGAGATGGACCTCGAAGACGATGGCGATGAGCTCGTCCTNCCCGGNCACGGACAAGAACTCATGGACGCCCCGGCGGCTCGTGACCTTCGGGACGCNGANGTTCTCCGCGATACGCCGCTGGTGGGGGATGAGCCGTTCGCCACNCCACTGCCCACCGACGCAGCNTCGGACGATCGNCCCGCCNCCGGACTGTTCGTGCAGGCGGGAACCGGGTCTGCACTNGGCGCGATGTCCGGTCCGCTCNGCGCCGATNAGGACACCGACGTNATCCCNGCGGTNGGACACAGCAGCGGTCCGGACGATGACACCCAAGNCCTCGCGCCCGTGCTGNNNGGTGACGGCGCCGCAGCCAACGACGACACCGTGACACTGACGCCGGTAGATNCGGAANCCGCTGCCTCTGCTCCTGNNNCNGCCTCGGCCGCAGCTACATCTGCAGCAGCGGCTGNGGCGCCCGAGCCGGTGATCGATCCCACCCCGGAGGGGTCGCCTACGCAGGTGCCGGTGATGACCTCGGGCCGGTATCGACTCCCGAAGGCGGAGTTACTCAAGATCGGTGCGGGACATAAGAAGTCAACGCCGGCGAACGACCAGGTGGTCAAAGCCCTGCGTGAAGTTCTCGATCAGTTCGGCATCGACGCCGAAGTCTCCGGCTTCCTGCGGGGACCCACGGTGACGCGCTACGAGATCGAACTCGGACCGAGCGTCAAAGTCGAGCGGGTGACCGCCCTGAGCAAGAANATCGCCTACGCGGTGGCCAGCGCCGACGTGCGGATTCTGAGTCCGATCCCGGGTAAGAAGGCCATCGGTATCGAAATCCCCAACACCGACCGCGAACTCGTGGCGGTCGGGGATGTGCTGCGCAGTTCATCCGCGGCCGCCGATCAACACCCGATGGTCGTTGCGCTAGGCAAGGANGTNGAGGGGGAGTTCGTTGTTGCGAACCTCGCCAAGATGCCGCACATCCTNGTNGCGGGAGCCACGGGTGCGGGTAAGTCGAGCTGCATTAATGCATTGATNACATCGATATTGATGCGGGCAACCCCGGACGAAGTGCGNATGATCCTNGTGGATCCNAAGCGAGTGGAGTTGAGTGTTTACGAAGGTGTTCCGCACCTGGTCACCCCAATCATCACCCACCCGAAGAAGGCCGCGGATGCTTTGCAATGGGTCGTGGCCGAGATGGACAAGCGTTACGACGACCTTGCGCACTTCGGATTCCGGCACGTGGATGACTTCAATGCCGCGGTCCGAGCTGGGAAAGTGACAGCACCCGCAGGAAGCCAACGCGTCCTGCGGCCCTACCCCTACCTCCTCGTGATCGTGGATGAGTTGGCCGACTTGATGATGGTGGCCCCGCGAGACGTTGAAGATGCCATCGTTCGCATCACGCAACTCGCTCGGGCTGCTGGTATTCATCTCGTCTTGGCCACGCAGCGCCCCAGCGTCGACGTCGTCACCGGGCTCATCAAGGCCAACGTTCCGTCGCGGCTCGCGTTTGCCACCTCCAGCCTCGCCGACTCTCGGGTCATCTTGGATCAGCCGGGCGCGGAGAAGCTGGTGGGTCAAGGTGACGGACTCTTCCTGCCTATGGGAGCGAACAAGCCGGTGCGGATCCAAGGAGCGTTTATCGCTGAGAAGGAGATTCGCGGCATCGTTCAACACTGCAAGAATCAAGCCGAGGCCCACTATTTGTCCGAGGTCACGTCTCCTGCTGCAGCGAAGAAGGAGATCGACGAGGACATCGGCGACGACCTCGATGTTCTTCTGCAAGCCGTCGAACTCGTGGTGAGCACCCAATTCGGCTCCACATCGATGTTGCAACGCAAGTTGCGCGTGGGATTCGCCAAGGCCGGACGGCTGATGGACCTGATGGAGTCCCGAGGAGTCGTGGGACCAAGCGAGGGATCCAAGGCACGGGAAGTTCTTGTCAAGCCTGAGGATCTCGACGCCGTTCTTGCCTCGTTGCGGGGATAGCTCGCGACGGCGCGCGGCCGAAGTTCGATCAACTCAAGTGCGCTCAGCCGAAGTTCGCTCAGCCTCTTGCCTGTTGACGCTCTTGCTGACACCCTAAGCGCACGAGGAACGTCGATACCCACGTCGATACCCACGTTGATACCGACGTCGAAACCGATCAGGTGGAGGCCCCATGGTGGGAGAGCGCATCACCGATGCCCGCCGAGCTCGTGGGCTGAGCATCGACGACGTAGCGGCCACGACGCGGCTGCGGCCCTTGACGATCGAGGCGATCGAGGATGACGATTTCTCACTGTGTGGGGGAGAAAGCTACGCCATCGGACACCTCCGGATAATCGCTAACGTGGTTGGCCTTGATGGCGACGACCTCGTTCGGGAGTATCGTCGCCGGTAAGTGCAGCCTGTCGGCGGCCGATCACCTCGTTGCATCGTTTGTGCGTAGAACTGTTGTTGAGTTATACCGTCCCGAAGGGCTGACCGTCACGGCGCTCACCCGGGCCGACCGTAGGCTGTATGGATGCCCCCCGCAAAGAAGGTTGCGATCGTCACGCTGGGCTGCGCGCGAAACGAAGTGGACTCCGAGGAGTTGGCGGGGCGCCTGTCGATCGGTGGCTGGGATCTGGTCGAGAATGCCGAATCGGCAGACGCGGTGCTGGTCAACACCTGTGGCTTCATCGAAGCGGCGAAACGGGAATCCATCGACACAGTCCTGTCCTTGGCCGGTGATGATGCGCCCGCGGTGATTGCGACGGGTTGCCTTGCCGAGCGGTACGGCACCGAACTCGCCGCCAACCTGCCTGAGGCGCGTGCGGTTCTCGGCTTCGACGACTATCCCGAGATCGCGGCGCGACTTGATGCGGTGATGCGAGGAGAGGATGTTCCCGCGCCGGTTCCGACTGATCGCCGGACCTTATTGCCGCTGAGTCCCGTTGCGAGATCGGACGCGAGATCGGACGCGAGGTCGGACGCGAGGTCGGAAGTCGGGCCGGATGCGAGTACAGGGGTGGCGACGGACGGACCAACAGGCGAGCCGCACGGCTACAGCCCTCCGGTGCCCCGCATTCGCTTGGGCACGGGACCGGTGGCCTCGGTCAAGCTGGCAAGCGGCTGCGACCGGAGGTGTGCCTTTTGTGCGATCCCGCGCTTTCGCGGATCCTTCGTGTCGCGCACGCCGTCGGACATCGTCTCCGAAATGGGAGAGATGGTTGCCACCGGAGTCCGCGAAGTAATTCTGGTCTCCGAGAACACCACGTCGTATGGAAAAGACCTGGGGGATATGCGACTGCTGGAGTCGTTGCTCCCGGACTTGGCGGCCGGCACTGGTGTCGACCGTATTCGCTTGTCCTATCTGCAGCCGGCCGAGATGCGCCCGGGTCTAGTGGCCGCCATCGCGGGCAGTGCGGCGGTGGCGGACTATTTCGACTTGAGTTTCCAGCACGCGAGCCCGCGTGTCTTGCGGGCCATGCGCCGCTTCGGAGGCACGAAGGATTTCCTCGAGTTGATCGAGGCGATCCGGACGCTCACACCTACCGCGGGGATCCGCAGCAACGTGATCGTTGGGTTCCCCGGTGAAACCGACGAGGACGTTGATGAGCTGGCGGTCTTCCTAGAGGCCGCGCGCTTGGATGCGGTCGGTGTGTTCGCCTACTCCGATGAAGACGAAACGGAAGCCGCGGGCCTGGACGCCAAGGTGCCCGAGGACGTCATTGAGGCGCGTCGATCGCGGATCGTGGACCTGGTGGACGAATTGATGGAGCAAAGGGCCGCGGAGCGCATCGGCGAATCGGTGCGCGTGCTCGTGGAGTCGATTGACGACGGTGTTCCGTGTGGTCGGGCGGCGCACCAAGGGCCAGACGATGGCGCGTGCTTCCTTGTCAATAGCGATGCCGAGGTGGGCGAGTGGGTCGACGGACATGTCGTAGAGAACGAGGGCGTTGACTTGTGGGTTCGGCCGTGACGTGGAACCTGCCCAATGCGCTCACGGTGGCGCGCCTGGCGTGCGTACCGGTTCTTGCCTGGCTGCTGACACTCGATGAGTCCTGGGCTCGAGATACCGCCGCAATCGTTTTCGTCGCGGCAGCGGTCACCGACTTCTTCGACGGAGCCATCGCTCGCCGCCGCGGCATCACCTCACGCTTCGGTGCACTCGCCGACCCGATAGCTGACAAGGCCCTGATCGCGGTCGCTCTGCTCGGGCTGTCGATCGTGGGGGAACTGCCCTGGTGGATAACCGTGGTGATCCTGGGTCGAGAGATCGGGGTGACGATCGTGCGGTTCGCCGTTGTGCGCCACGGGGTCATTCCGGCCAGTCGGGGTGGCAAAGTCAAAACGGTGCTGCAGATCGTGGCGATCTTCCTGTATCTCGCGATTCCACCGGAGGTTGTCGCGGACGCCTGGTCCGCCCTCGCAGCTGCGGTGATGATCGCTGCGGTCGTGATGACGGTTATCACCGGAATCGATTACCTGCGACGGGCTTACGCCATCTCCCGATCGGCATCCCATGAGTCCTGACACCGCATCATCGGAGCAGGTGCCGCTCGATGGGCTTGCAGAGCGCCTCGTCCAGCGTCTGCGGGAACGGTCCTGGTCGATTGCCACCGGAGAGTCGCTGACGGCAGGCCTGGTGTCCTCGACGATCGCTTCGGTGCCGGGCTGCTCGGCCGTCTTCCGAGGAGCAGTCGTCGCCTACGCGCCGGAGGTCAAGACCGAAGTCCTGAATGTGCCCGTGGAACTGCTGAGGCAAGGAATCGTGACCGAGGAGGTCGCACGTGCCCTCGCCCAGGGAGCACGCTCGCGATTGGGGGCCACCGTGGGAATCGGGACGACGGGGGCCGCCGGGCCAGATGACCACGACGGGATGCCGGTCGGAACCGCCTGCATCGCGGTATGCAGCCCGTGGGGGGAGCGGGTGCGAACAGTGCGCGTCACCGGGGATCGTTCCCAGGTTCGACACGCGGTCACCCAGGCCGCTATGGAGGCGGCACTAGAAATTCTCGAGGCCGGGGAATAGTTTCGGCTCGACAGGCGTTCTCCTGTGTGAAGACACGGGAAGTCCCCTGCCCAGCCGGCTGCAGGTTCGCCGTGACGCAGGCCTGCCTGGGCGGTAACTCGCCCTGTGCGGTTATGGTGGGGGAGTAAGAGCAGGAGGTGGCACCGTGATTGTCATGCGCGAAGTTATCGGCGAAGAGCTGCGTCGTCGCCGGCAAGATCAAGGACGCACGCTGCGTGAGGTGTCCGGAGCCGCCGCCGTTTCCCTGGGCTACCTATCCGAAGTGGAACGGGGCCACAAGGAGGCGTCGTCCGAACTACTCGCGGCCATCTGCGACGCGCTCGAGGTTTCGTTGTCGGAATTGCTGGCGTCGGTCAGCACGCACGTCGCGCAAGCCGAGCTACAACACACCGCCCCCACCACGCGACTTCCGCAGATGGTCCTTCCGGATGGTGCCCTCGCGCAGCGCCGCCTGTCCTAGATCCGACGAAGATCGGCGTCGATCACGGGCCCGATGGGGCCTGCGTTCCCACCTGACAACGGGGGCACCAAAAGATCGGCTGCTCGTTAGGGCGCTGCTGTCCCACTCCGTGCTGAGAGCGAATGGGCGTGCCGCAGCGCCGGCATGTGCTCCGGCGTTTTCCATAGACGAAGTGCGCATCCCGCTCGTCACCCGTGGTGGCTTGCGACGATCGGTCCCGGTTGCGCATCATCAAGGTGCGAGCAATCGCCAAGGTGGAGGCCACCTCGTCGTCGGATAGGTCCCGCACAGGGGTGAAAGGAGTGATGCCCGCAAGAAACAGCGTTTCGCAGCGATAGATGTTGCCGATGCCGGCGACCACCCGCTGATCCACGAGCACGTCACCGATCGATCGTCCCGCGCAGGCACGAACATTCTCTGCCGCACGGCCGGTGTCCCACGAGTCATCGAGTATGTCCGGACCTAAGTGCCCAACGATGTCTGCTTCTCGCGTGGTGGGCAGAACGAGAACATCATGCAACCGATACCCCACGGCTACTGCATCACCGGAGTACAAGACCAAGCGGACCGCATGCATTGGTCCGCCCTTCCAGCGCTGCCCGGTGCGGTAGATGTGCCACGAGCCATCCATTCGAAAGTGCGTATGTAACGACGTTTCGTTGGAGAAGCGAAACAGCAGATGCTTACCTACCGGGCGTACGCCCAGACAGTCGATTCCCGCGAAGTCGATGGTTGCCAGCGACGGCAAGCGAACGTCGCTGCGGTCGATACGACGGCCAGCCAGGAGGGCGTCGAGACGCTTGGCAGCCAAATAGACGGTGTCACCTTCCGGCATGAGTCTCCCAGCGCCAGCCGCGCGGAACGGGGGAGAGACCGGCGGATCGTGCGGCCTGATTCCACATGTCATGGGTGGGAGCGTCGATCAGCGATTGGGCGTTGACGGTCGTGAGGGTGGCACGGGACTTCTCGGTAAGCACCGCACGCGCGTGAGAGAGCGCTGCCAAAACGGCGGTGGCATGTTCGACCGTGTCGATTCCCCACGCCTCGAGATGAGACCCGTTGGGGTCAAGCCATGCCCGTGTCTCGGTGCCGCAGCGGGCGACGATGGACCCGGCCCGTCGAGACGCGCGGCGCGATTCCTCCGGCCACGGCACCAGCGAGCCACACGGGTTCGCCGGGTCAACGGAGAGCATGGTCACCAGTGAGCCATCGGCCAACGAGGACGAAGAGTCGCGAATGGCATCCACGGTGTCTGCAAGGGCGAATTGTGCGCCGCCGGCACCTTCGATCGCGTAGATGCGCTGACAGATCCCCGCATCCGCGAGCGTCGACAAGACGGGGTACTGACCGGCGAATCCACCCACCGGCTCTTCACTGGCGACCGCTGGGCGTGTGACCACCGCCCATCGTTCGAGGAGCAGACCCGCGTACTCGGCCGCGATTCGCTCATGAGACCCGGTGTCGGTGACCTCGGTTGCGGACACGCCGGGCGCCAGGAACCAGCGCGGGTCGGCGGATGTGGCGCCGGAGGTGGTCGCCAGGCGGGTGCGTCGTGGGAGAGGTGCGGCTCGACGCCGGGTAGACCCAGCCCTTGCGGTGCGTGGACGTGGGCGCGGTGACTTGCGGCCATGAACCCGTGCGTGAACAAACGACCAGGAATCGCANGAGATCCATCCTGCTCGGAACAGTTGCCANAAGGTCGCCTCGACGGTNTCCATCGANACGACGGTNCCCGCAGAGACGAGCGANGCNTGTACTGAGTCGCNNAGAAAGGCNCCCCCNCCTNCCAGNACGTTGAGGACCGAGCGGTCGATGTCNTTGAGNTCGTGGTNCNCGGCGTCGTCCATGGTGNGGTGCGATCCGCGCAGCATCGAACGAATACCGGCGGCTATCGGTGNCGGCGCCCANGCGATGCGAGCATCTCGGCTNCCCATTTCACCCATCGACCAGACGGTCANGTCTCCCGTGGTCAACAGGGCATCGAGATCGGTCAGTGTCGCCTTCGGNACACGCGANCGGATGATCCCCAGGGTCGACGAGGCAGGNAGTACGAGTCCGCTGAGGCGATCGACGGCGTCGACGATGCTCACCTCGGGNGTGCCACGCGAAGCGGTGTCTTCNNGNGGNGCGGTCACGTCGNGGGNAANNNGCTCGCGTNCGTTCGACTCGTGGATNCCTGATTCGAGNACACCGTGCCATCGGGGGAGGAANGCNGCGTACTGCGCGAGACCAACGGGCTCGATCTCCTCACGGAGTCGAGCCACCGACCGTCGTCGGATTCGACGCAGCACCTCCGGATCGCAGAACTCGCGTCCATGTCCCCCGGGNCGGAACTCGCCGGCGAGNAGGCTGCGCTGCGCCANCAGGTCGTTGAGAGCGGATTCCACGACTGCNACGGGGAGGCCGAAATGCTCGACGACGTCGGGTAGGCGAAAGGGTCCATGCGTTCGAGCAAAACGATGCACCATTCCCNCGAGTGGTNCGTCTCCAGNGACGAGGTGGGCNTCGGGGATTCCCGGTGGCAGTACNACTCCGAGAGCATCGCGCAGACGCCCGGCATCCTCGATGGCTGCCCAACACCGACGACCGCCAACGGTCACCGTGATCGCCCGTCGAGCCGCNACCAGTTCGTCGAGCCACACAGATTCAACACCGCATCGCTGCGCGGTTCCGGTGTCGAGCGGGCCGAGGAGCCTCAGAAGATCAGCGGCGTCCTCCAGGGAACGGGCTCGGGTGTGGGGAGCCTGAAAGGACACCTCATCCTCGACCTCGGCGATGGCGTCNGCGTCGAGAAGGCTACGAAGTTCCGAGGTGCCGAGCAGGTCTGCGAGGAGCTCGGTGTCNATCGAGAGGGCTTGAGCGCGACGCTCCGCNAGGGGGGCATCGCCTTCATACATAAAGGTNGCGACGTAGCCGAACAGCAGAGACCGCGCGAACGGACTGGGGTGGTCNGTCGTCACGGTGGTCACGGNGACGTCGNNNGANTGAATGCGTTCCAGCAAAGAGNTCAACCCGGGNAGGTCGTAGACGTCGTGGAGACACTCNCGCATGGTCTCCAGCACGATCGGGAAGTCGGGATAGTCAGCGGCCACCTGTAAGAGNGCGTTNGCTCGCTGGCGTTGCTGCCANAGNGGGCTTCGNCGGTCNGGGCGCCGGCGCGGTANNAGCAGTGACCGTCCGGCACACTCGCGGAAACGTGCCGCAAACAGCGCAGACCCNGACACCTCGTCCTGCACCGTCTGCTCAAGGCCGACGGTATCGATGTCGAGTGANTCGACGACCTGCGCAAGCACATGCTCACCCTCAGTGGTNCCGCCGAGAGGGCCACCGAANNCACTGCCCGACGAGCGGANNTCGCCAGCCGNATCGCCAGCCGNATNGNCAACNGGNTCGAGAGCNTGAACGTAGTCGGGNAGGCGGATGACNATCCCGTCATCCGCGTGCATTACNTGGGGATCAATNCCCAAACGATCACGCAAGTTCNGNGCCAGCACCAAGGCNAGNGGTGAATGGACTTTNGCTCCGTAGGGGCTGTGGAGGACAACACGCCAGTCNCCGATGTCGTCGCGGAAGGCCTCAATCAACAGNTTGCGGTCGTCGGGAACAACTCCGGTGGCCTGCTGTTGNTCATCGAGGTAGATCTGAAGGGCNGCTGTNTTGGGCTCAGGGGATCGAATCGTGTGNCCAATCGCTTCCGCTAACTGTGCGGGACGACCCGCNGAGTCTCCGTGCCAGAAGGGCATTCGCCCGATNGCGCCGGGGGTTGGAGTNACCAANACGCGATCGTGGGTGATCTCTTGCACCTGCCAGGTGCTTGCGCCCAGNGTGATGACNTCGCCAACGCGCGTCTCGTAGACCATCTCTTCATCAAGTTCCCCGACGCGAGGGAAGCCTTCGGTTGCTACGTGAACGCCGAACAGTCCTCGATCGGGAATCGTGCCGGCGTTCGTGACCGCCAGCCGCCCGGCTCCCGGTCGTCCGGTCAGCACCTGTGAGGTGCGATCCCACACCAGGCGCGGGCGCAACTCGGCGAATCGTTCTGACGGGTACGTTCCTGCGAGCATGTTGACCACGCTGGTNANGAGGGCNTCGCTGAGGTGTGTGAAGGATGCTGCTTTGCGGATNAGTTGAGCGAGGTCATCGAACGNCCAGTCNTCCATCGCGCACATGGCAACTATCTGCTGACTCAAGACATCNANNGGCAGGCTGGGAAGCCGCATTGGNTCNAGAAGGCGCTCGGACATGCGATCGGCGAGGCTGATGGANAACAACAGGTCGTGTGCATGCGTGCTGATCACGTGTCCACGGCTGACTTCACCGACACCGTGTCCCGCACGTCCCACTCGTTGCAATCCGCTCGCCACAGATGTAGGTGATTGAATCTGGACCACGACATCGACNGCGCCCATGTCGATGCCGAGTTCCATGGAACTCGTCGCAACGACNGCNGGTANTCGACCAGCCTTCAGGTCCTCTTCGATGGACCGACGAAGATCCTTCGAGACGGATCCGTGGTGGGCCCGTGCAATCACGGTCGCCTCACGCGCAGCCGTGGACTGGTCAGACTCCTCTTCGCGCTGCGCGGCAGCGTCGTTGAGTCGCGCCGTGAGACGTTCGGCGAGCCGGCGCGAATTGACGAACACGATGGTGGATCGATGCGNCGTGATGATGTCNAGGACNCGGTCGGCAATNGCCGGCCACACCGATGACCGATCCGCGTCCCCGGCTGCACTCCCGGTGACGATCTCAACGCCNGCATCATCNGTTCGCGCATGTCCGATGTCGCGGAAATCGAGTACCGGNGATTCNACGGTGAGCTCGATCTNCTTGTCGATCGCNGGTGAAATAACGGCAACACCCGCGGGGTCGGTNGCCCGCACGTAGCGAGCGACCTCGGATATCGGTGTCACGGTGGCGGATANNGCGATGCGTTGTGCGGGCTGNGGAAGNAGCGCATCGAGNCGTTCGAGGGATACGGCGAGATGGGCNCCGCGCTTGNTGTCGGCAAGGGCATGCACTTCGTCGATGATCACGGTGTCGATGTCACGGAGTGCGTCNCGAGCCCTCGATGTCAGAAGCANAAACAACGACTCAGGTGTNGTGATCCATACGTCGGGGGGATTCTTCGCCTGCCGGGTTCGTTCTGATTGCGGCGTGTCACCGGTNCTGATGCCNACGGAAATAGGCGGAATCGTCACGCCCGAGCGAGCNGCGATCTGCTCGAGACCGATCAAAGGGCTNCGCAGATTGCGCTCGATGTCGGAGGCGAGGGCTTTCAGTGGGGAGATGTACAGCACTCGCTTNCGGTCCGCNGGTGGGGTGTGNGCGAGTGAGTCCAANGCGGCAAGNAATGCCGCAAGGGTCTTACCCGAGCCGGTGGGGGCGATCAGGACAGCGTCCTGACCGGTGGCTAGGACCGGCCAGGCCTCGCGCTGGATCGCGGTTGGTTCACCGAGGGCCTGCTGCACCCAGGTGGTGGCCCAGGCGCTGAGTCCGGAGTCGGCGGCCTCAACGTGGCTCCCCGATTGTGTGGACACCGCCGATGCGCCCACTGCTTCTCGGGCTGGTGGCACGGCGCACGCTCCTTGGCTGACTTGCTTCCTGCGGGGCGGTGCGGCGCACTCCTCCGCCGTCTCGGAGGATATCCCGCATGCGTCGAAGTGACTTCTGGGAGCGATTGAACGCCGTCCTNGGTGCGGAGTACGCCGCNAGTTGGTCACGNGACGTNGTGCTTCCCTCCCTCGGTGACACGGTNGAAGGTTGCTTCGACAGGGGCGAGGACACCGTCGTCGTGTGGCGGGCTGTGTGCGACGTGGTCGACGTCCCGTCCATGCTGCGCTAGCGGTTACGCCAGCGGTCCCTCACTGAGTATCCAGAGGACGGGTCCATGCCCGATCGGGAGCCCTAGAGTTCGGGTGTGTCGACTGGCGAACCGGATCGTGATTACCTGGCGATCGTGACGTTCGGTCGCTCGGGATCAACGGCACTACAGGCGGCGCTCAACGCTCACCCTCAGACGATCATTCGAGGAGAGAACTACAACGCGTTGCGTGGGTTGCACGCGTATGTCGACGCCGTCGCCGCCGCTGCCGATCGCCACAACTCCGGCAAACCGCACCACCCCTGGTTCGGCACCGCCCGACTCGATGCTCCCGCCGTGCTCGCCGATCAGCGACGCCACGTCATCACCCACCTGCTGCGACCCAAGGCCGACACGCGCTGGNTGGGTTTCAAAGAAGTTCGATACGAGATCGGTCACTTNGCCGACGCCGACGGCCTGACCGACTACCTGCTGTTCCTCAACGCCCTGCTTCCTGGCGTGCGGTACGTGATCAATGTCCGCGATCCANAGNCGGCTGCCCGCAGCGGGTGGTGGCGCGAGCACCCCGATGCGGTGAGNGCATTGGAGCGCACGGTCGAGCATCTTGGNGCCGCGGCCGNCACNCTTACNGATGTTCTCGGCNCNGGCCGAGTTGCCCTCACCGAGTACGAGCAGTGGTCGGCCGATCCGTNCGNCCTCGTGTCGGCGCTTACGAGCATCGGATTCCCCGTGCAGCAGGCTCTCCTTCGCGAGTCCCTGGCTACCCACCTGGAGCACGGCCACAACAGCGAGCGTCGGTGAGCGGCACCGGCGAAACCGATGCAGNGACGGNGGCGGCCGAGCCNGACNACCAGNTCGAGGNGGGCGATCCGTTCGANGCCGCCGATGTTCGCACNCTCCAGCGCANGAGCGTCGGGGTGCTTGGCGGCAGTCAGNTNCTCGGGGGAGTAGCCGTNGCGGGTTCGCTGCCNGCNGGTGCCCTTATCGCCGAATCNATCAGCGGAAGNGAAGCCGCTGCNGGGCTCGCCCAAACGTTCGGAGTCGTGGGTGCGGCACTACTGGCGCTCCCNCTGGCGCGNGTGGCTCTCTCGCGCGGGCGCCGCGCNGCNCTCGCCGGTGGGTACTTCCTCGGCTCCCTTGGATCGNTCATCGTCATCGNCGGAGCNGTGTATCGCTCGCTGGCGATCGTGTANGCGGGATGCCTCTTCGTGGGTGTCGCCTCGGCGGCTGGTTTGCAAGCGCGGTACGCGGCGACGGACCTGGCATCGGCGAACCGNCGGGCGCGCAGTTTGTCNATCGTCGTGTGGGGCGCCACCNTCGGAGCGGTTGCCGGNCCCAATCTGCTCGACNTNAGNGGGCGGTGGGCGCAATCGCTCGGNCTGCCGCCGCTGGCGGGCCCGTACCTNGTCGCCGCGGTCGTGTGCGGCGTCACCGTGGGCTTGCTGCTGGTGTTNTTGCGCCCCGATCCCTATCGGGAGTCGNTACGGCTCAGGNGAGACGTCGACCCGGGTGTTNNGCGNCCACGNATCCGCGACGGCATCGAGCACCTGAAGAACCGGCCGAGAGCGGTTTTGGGTATCGGCGCCGTGGCCATCGGGCACGTCGCGATGGTGATGGTCATGGTGATGACGCCGGTGCACATGGCNCATGTTGANGTGAGCCTGCAGTTGATCGGCCTGGTCATCAGCGTGCACGTCGCGGGNATGTACGCCCTCTCNCCNCTGGTNGGNATGGCCGTTGACNGGTTNGGTCGGCTGACGGTGATCGGCGCAGGAGTAGTGATNTTGCTGACNGCGTGCGNGGTNAGCGGGCTTGCCCCTGCCGACGACGTGGTGANCCTNGGNATCGGGTTGTTCCTTCTCGGCCTGGGGTGGTCGTGCACCCTGATCGCCGGATCNACGCTGGTGACCGATGAGGTGGATCCACCCGAGCGCCCNGCNGTCCAGGGACTTTCGGACCTGACGATGAACGTGGCGGGGGCCCTGGGAGGCGTGGTCGCCGGGGTGGTGGTGTGGCTGGCGAGTTACCAGGTCTTGACGGCGGTCGCCGCCATTCCGGTNGTGGCCCTGGCCGTNTGGGNCAGTATNCCGGCGTGTCGGCGCCATTCGAACACCCGTTCGATGTAGTTTCTGGCNCNTCGGCAGTTNCGCNNGCCACGTTCCCCACACGNGGGTTCGAGGCGNCATCCGATCCCCAGGGCGAGGCGGGGAATGGATGNATCCGGGTGACTGTCACAGGGTGGACNTAGCGTCCNCAGNGCACNACAGATACGACCAGCAACCGCGAGGAGAAACCGATGGCCGCGAAGAACAGCGCGAAGTCCAGCACACCGTTGACGTCCGTCAGCGCGTCCGATGACCGCGAACGCGCTCTTGAGACCGCCCTGTCACAGATCGAGCGCCAGTTCGGCAAGGGATCCGTCATGAGACTCGGAGACGAAGGCCGTGCTCCTATCGAGGTGATCCCCACCGGATCCATCGCGCTCGATGTCGCTTTGGGAATCGGCGGTTTGCCACGCGGTCGGATCATCGAGGTGTACGGCCCGGAGTCCTCCGGAAAGACCACCGTTGCCCTGCATGCGATCGCCAGCGTCCAAGCCTCAGGTGGGCTCGCAGCCTTCATCGACGCCGAGCACGCGTTGGACCCGGATTACGCGCAAGCGCTGGGTGTGGACCTCGACAATCTGTACGTGTCTCAGCCGGACACTGGTGAGCAGGCACTCGAAATCGCGGACACGCTGGTTCGGTCGGGCGCCATCGATCTGATCGTCGTCGACTCGGTNGCTGCNCTNGTGCCCCGTGCCGAAATCGAAGGNGAGATGGGCGACTCCCATGTCGGGTTGCAGGCNCGNTTGATGAGCCAGGCACTGCGCAAGATGGCGGGCGCACTCAGCAGCACGCANACATCCGCGATCTTCATCAACCAACTCCGGGAGAAGATCGGNGTGATGTTCGGNTCTCCGGANACNACCACCGGCGGCAAGGCTCTGAANTTCTACTCATCGGTTCGACTCGATGNGCGACGCATCGAGACCCTGAAGGGCGGTACNGAGGCNGTGGGNAACCGCACCCGNGTAAAGGTCGTNAAGAACAAGGTGGCACCACCATTCAAACTGGCGGAATTCGACATTCTCTACGGCGAGGGCATCTCTCGGGAAGGTTCGCTGATCGATCTGGGGGTCGACGCGGGCTTGGTGAAAAAGTCTGGCGCTTGGTACACCTATGAGGGGGACCAGTTGGGTCAGGGCAAAGAGAACGCGCGCGTGTTCTTGAAAGACAACCCCGACTTGGCGAACGAGCTAGAAAAGCGCATCAAGGAGACGATGGGCATTGGCGCACAGGTCGATATGCCCGCAGATGATCGAGAAGAAGCTGCGGACGTCGTCGAGGACGTAACGGATGTCGCGCCGCCGGCGTGAAGCACCCTCTGACCGCCCGTCGGAGGAATCGTCTGACCCAGACTCCGCGGTGCGGGCCATCCTGCTGCGTCGACTATCCAGTGCTCCGCGCACGCGTCACGAATTGCGCGAAGACCTGAACAAGCGCGGGGCAGACCCAGATGCCAGCGAGCGCGTATTAGACCGCTTCGAGGAGGTCGGGCTCGTCGATGACGTAGCTTTCACACGCCTATGGGTGGAATCCCGGCACCGCGGTAAGGCTCTCGCGCGCCCGGCGCTTCGGCGGGAGTTGCAGCAGCGCGGTGTCGATGCTGACACCATCGAGCAGGCCCTTGAGGACATTGACGACGAGGGAGAATTTCATCGTGCCATGTCGTTCGCTGAGGGCAAGGCGCGNCTGCGNTCAGGCGAGGAGTTNCNGGCTGCNGTGAATCGCCTTGCNGGGCAACTTGCGCGTAANGGTTACTCACCCAGTGTGTGTTTCACCGTCGCCCGTGACGTCTTGGCGACGAAATTCGAGCAGCGGCAAGATGACGTTGTCGACGAGATGTTCACANGTGATGTCGTCGATGATCTCGCCGCGCANCANGAGTCGATGTGAGATCANCGCATCGGGCAATTCGAAAATCAGGGGATCGATCGGTTTGGTGGGGATCTCACCGCGGGCCATTGCCCGTTGCAAGACATTGACGAGCTCTAATTCCATAGGCTCCCCGAGGCGTCTGTTGAATTCTTCGATCAATGCGGAATCGTGCGCCGATTCGCTCATTAGCTCGCGCAGCACCAAGGCCATTGGCCCGCGGAACGATGACGTGAAGGACTTCATCGAATCGACCAGATCCTCGCGCAAGGATCCCGTGTTCGGGAAGGCCTGCGGNACAGCCTCAGCGATCGTGNCGAGAAATACGTCCAAACCCAGGGCGCGCANGTTGGGCCAGCGTCGGTANAGGGNCGCNTTGCCNGTTCCGGCGCGTTTGGCGATGCGGTCCATCGANGCTCCCCGAAGGCCGTTCTCNGATATCTCTGCNAGNGCAGCGGCATGAACGGCCTGNATGAGCTCGTCGCCGGTGCGTCGNGAGGAAGTAGNGACGGGGGTAGCCATGGCAGNAGTTTACGCCATTGTGAACGAATCCGTTCCTTACNGTGTCGATTTGTGAACGGAACTGTTCCTTGCTAGCGTGCNGNTACCCCANNNAAGGAGNCTCATGCCTGGATTGTCCGCCTGGGCNGTTCGTCGTCCCGTTCTTGCACTNATCGCCTGGTTTGTCACCGTGGCGGCGATCGGNGTNCTNGGCATCGGATTCGGAGGCAACTACAACGACAGCTTCGATCTCCCCGACACCGAATCCAAGGCGGCTACGGACCTGCTGANCGAGAGCGGGACCGACACCTCCGGGCTCGAGAGCGGCGCCACCATNGTGTGGAAACCGGCAGAGGGGCCCGCCCTGTCCGAGGAAACGGCCACCACCATCGTTCCGATGCTGCAGNAGATGGCNGAGTTCGAGTCCATCACCTGTGTGACCAATCCNTTCGATCCGGCATCGACCGGTTTCGGATCGGATTGTCCCAGTGGGGATCAGAACGCGGCCCTCTTCGAGTTACTTACCCCGGAAGAAATAGAGATCCTCTCCAGTTCCTTCGCACCAGTAAGCCCCGATGGAACCGTNGCCTACGCGTCGGTGTCGTTCGTGGGTGATGGCACCGAGGGTCTGCCGATGGAGGAAGCAGCCGCGATCTTGGAGTTGATCGAAGAGACGAACTCAGATTNCATNGCAGTGGGCGCAGAAGGTCAGGTTCTCGACTGGGCCGGTGGTGAGCCCCCGAGCAGTGAGATCATCGGCGTGATCTTCGCCCTCATCATTTTGCTTATCGCCTTTGGNTCGGTCATCGCNGCCGGACTGCCGATTCTCACGGCAATCGTGGGCGTGGGAACAGGCGTACTGTTCGTNACCTTCGTTGCGAACTTCCTCGATGTTGCGACCTTCGCGCCGACGCTCGCGGCGATGATCGGCTTGGCGGTGGGCATCGACTACTCCCTGTTCATCCTGAACCGCTATCGACAAGGTCTGTTGGAAGGCGACGACAAGCAGAAGGCAGCCCTGGTGGCTGTNAAGACATCCGGTCGAGCGGTCGTCTTCGCCGCTTTCGCCGTCGTCGTCGGACTGCTCGGACTGCTGCTCATCGGAATCAACTTCTTCATTGGGCTTTCCATTGGTGCGGCGATGACCGTGGTCATCGTCATGCTGTCTGCCGTNTGGATGTTGCCTGCATTGCTCGGACTGCTGGGCACACGGGCCCTGGGATGGCGACTGCCCTGGGGTCGCAAGCCCGGAAGCGGTCCTGCGNCCTCNAANGGATGGTCGACGTANGCCAGGTNGCTGCAGAAGCGACCGATTCTTCCCGCGATCGGGGCNATCGGTCTCATCGTTTTGCTGGCGATACCTGCGTTCAGCTTGCGGCAAGGNTTCACCGATAATTCGGGTCGCCCCGAAGGCTCGCCCGCCAGGATCGCCTACGACCTGCGCGCAGAGGGCTTNGGTCCTGGAGCCAGCGCTCCGTACCTGGTNGTGGTNGATCTGAGTGAGACCACCGANCCGAATGCCTACGNGCAGATCGTCACCACGCTCAACGAGACACCCGGAGTTGCGGGCACNAACCCGAGCCCGGAAACCCTGCCGGTGATCGCCANGATCGCCCAGGCGGCGCCGCAGGAAGCAGCGAACCCGATCCAAGTGATGGCTGTCTACCCGACGACGGCACCCCAGGATGCCGCCACCAGTGAGTTGCTCACCACCTTGCGTGAAGACGTCAATCCAGCGCTGGAGCAGGCCACCGGTGCCACCATCTTGGTGGGTGGAACGGCAGCGATCACCGCCGACTTCACGACTGTGCTGGCAGACGCATTGCCGATCTTCCTGATGGTCGTCGTGGGCCTGGGATTCCTCGCGCTGGTCGTGCTGTTCCGATCCTTGCTGGTGCCGTTCATCGGAGCGATCACATCGATGTTCTCCTTGGCGGCGGCTATGGGGATCTCGGTTGCGGTCTTCCAGTGGGGCTGGTTCAACTCGATCCTCGGCGTTCCCGGAACGGGACCGATCCTGCCCTTCATTCCCATCATGGTGTTCGCGATCTTGTTCGGGCTGTCGATGGACTATCAGGTCTTCCTGGTGTCCCGGATGCAAGAAGAATGGGCGAAGACCAAGGACAACGCCGAAAGCATTCGCTCGGGCCTGCGCAACTCCGGCAGGGTGGTCGTCATCGCGGCGCTGATCATGGCGGTCGTCTTCGGGGCCTTCGTGCCGTCACCCGACGGGATCATCAAGTTGTTCGGTGTTGCCCTCGCGTCAGCGGTCTTGATCGACGCGTTCGTCGTGCGGTTGGTTCTTGTGCCGAGCCTGATGACGATGTTCGGGAAAGCCAACTGGTGGTTGCCCGGGTGGCTGGAGCGAATCCTGCCCACCGTCACCATTGAGCCAGGTGACGAGGAAGTTGCCGAAGAGGACGAGTCACGCGAACCCGTCGGTGCGTCCTAACGCTGCTCACCTGACGCTACGGATCTGAGGCGGCGCACGCAGACGTCTAGGACCCGGATCAATACAGGTCCGGGTCGGTGGAGGGCTTTCCGCTGAGGATGGACGCGATAGCGAGTCGTGCGGAGTCCACGGAACCTTCCTGCCACCCCGGCACTTGGCTGTAGGTGTCACCCGCGAAATAGACGCGGCCGCGCGGCAGGTTGGTGATGCGTCGGTAGATCTCGGCCTGGTTGATGTAGGTCTCATCGCCCCAACCTCCGACCTGACCGGGCATGTACTGCCAGGCGATGGTCATGGCATTGTCCGCATACACCTTGCTGGCGTAGTCGTTGTGCAGCGTCTCGCCGCCGCGCAGCGCCTGGCGGATTCGACGAGCTTGGCTCCATGTTCCGTACCGGTAGCCGGCATCCCCGCGGTTGTAGGCAGCGGTGAGAACGCCGGTGGGAGCGTTGAAGTCCTCGCTGGGATACCAGATTTGACTCGACGGCGTCGTGGTCCAACTGATGCCACCGTAGATTTCGTCCTCTTCTTCCCAGAAGCGCGTGCGGCCCTGCAGGCCGACTTTGATGGCCGGGGTCATTCGCACATCCGCGAGAGCGCGCTTAAGACGCGGCGCCAGGTTCGTGGTGATGGCCATTTCGTCCGGCACCGGAATGCTGTATCCGCTGTCACCGCTCGCGGGCGCCGTGCGATCTCCGCCGACGAGCGCTGGCGCGGCGGTGATGATGCAGAAGTCAGCCACCACCGGGCCTGAGAGGCCGTCAACGCCGATCATGACGCCCTCGGGAACGTTGTCGACGTATTTGACTGTGTGTTCGAGTCGGACGAGGTCGCCGACAAATCGCTGACCGGCGAGATCCCCGGAATCACGACCCGCGAAATCGAGTCGACCAAGAGCGTCCTGTTCGTAATCGCAGCTTTGCGCAGGGACGGGCTGGAGGAGGAGCTGTTGCCAGATGCGGTCCATCCCACCAACCGGCTGCATCAGGGAGGGCTGCCAGGTGATGTGGTTCGGATTAAACAGGAATGATCCGGTGGATTGTTCGGCGTCTCCTGAACCAACGAACCCAGATCCGAGGATGTCCTGCAGGCTCACCGGACGCGTGACCTNAATGTCGGATTGCCAGCCGCCGGGCTGGCGCAGGTAGCCCAACGTCGTAGAGCCGTCGACGGTGCCGTTGGCCTGCAGATCACCGAACTGCTTGAGCATGTTGTAGACCGAGGCTTCCTCGTATCCCTGCAGGATGTAACCGTCTTGGACAGNGGCGGTCATCACTTCGGCCAATTCACCCATCAGGCTAAAGTNGATCTGTCGCCAGGGAACGGGTTGGCCATCCTTGAAGGTGGGGCTCGAGAGCAGATTCGACCCGGAGAGAAATATGTAGGGCTCGAGGCGCACGTTGACGGCCTGACACAGGTCCAACAGCGCGGAGTGATTGCTCGGAATGCGTCCGGGCCCGGCGTTNAGGAAGAGTTCGACCGGCTCGTTGGTGCCCGGCCACGTCTCGATTGCCATGTTTGCGACCTGCGGGGCAGGGTCCGGTGATCGATCACTCTCTTGGTAGGACGAGACATACATCCGTGGAAACAGGCGGTGCGGGTTGTACTTGTCGAACCACCATTCACGGTACGCGGCATCGGAGGGACGAACGGTCAGGCTGCGGCCGCCGTAGCGATCATCACCCTCGAACACCACCACCCGGAACCCGGCCTTGGCCGCGAGGTACGCGGCCGTCAGGCCGGCAACCCCCGAGCCGACGATTGCCACCGTCCGGCGTTCATTCGGGTCGAACGTCATGGTCGAGAAGGGATTACTTCCNGCGAAAGCAACAGATCGTGCGTTTGGGAGCNCAAGAAGGGTCGCCATTGCTCCCATGGCTTTCAGGGCGGTTCGACGAGAGAGGCGAAGGGACATTGAGGCCTCCATGAGAGTCGTTGACCACGTGACCTCATCACCGTAGCGGTCACGTCAAGGCTGTCCGTCGGCGTCCGGGNGCACGTGTGACCCGGTCTCCNTCGTGGTGCGGGGCTTCACCCGACAGCNTGACCTTCTTCTAGGCTCACACTCATGGCAGCGCTGTCCGACACGGGTTTCGCCCGCACCTACGAGGTGCGGACCTACGGCTGTCAGATGAACGTGCACGANTCCGAAAGACTCTCCGGTCTACTNGAGGATTCCGGNTTGGTGCCGGTCTCCGACGGCCAGAANGCCGACGTCATCGTCTTCAACACGTGTGCCGTCCGAGANAACGCCGATAACCGGCTNTACGGCAACCTGTCCCACCTGGCGCCNTTGAAGCGGCAGAACCCCGATATGCAGATTGCTGTTGGCGGCTGTCTCGCGCANAAGGATCGTGGAGCCATCGTGGAGAAGTCGCCGTGGGTCGATGTCGTCTTCGGAACCCACAANATCGGCTCGCTTCCGATCCTTCTGGAGCGCGCGNGAGTTCAGCAGATGGCCCAGATCGAAATNGAAGAGGCCCTCGAGGTGTTCCCGTCCGATCTGCCGACGAAGCGACAATCGGCCCACGCGGCGTGGGTGTCGATCAGCGTGGGATGCAANAACACGTGCACCTTCTGCATCGTTCCGTCCTTACGCGGCAAGGAGAAGGATCGACGGCCGGGCGAGATCCTGGCGGAGATCGAAGCGCTCGTGGCCGATGGGGTCGCCGAGATCACGCTGNTGGGGCAAAACGTCAACGCGTACGGCGTCGAGTTCGACGACCGTGGCGCCTTTGCCGACCTNTTGCGAGCGTGCGGAGACATTGATGGTCTCGAGCGCGTGCGGTTCACCAGCCCGCANCCGCGGGACTTCACCGACGACGTCATCGATGCGATGGCGACCACCCACAACGTCATGCCCNCCCTGCACATGCCNNTGCAGTCTGGATCCGATCGNATCCTGCAGTCCATGCGGCGTTCCTANCGCAGTGATCGCTACCTGCGAATCCTCGACAANGTNCGCGACCGATTGCCNCATGCAGCCATNACGACGGACATCATCGTCGGCTTNCCCGGTGAGACCGAAGANGACTTTTTGGCGACGATGGATGTCGTACGNCAGGCGCGNTTCGCCAGTGCGTTCACGTTCCNGTACTCGCAGCGACCCGGAACCCCNGCAGCCTCGNTGCCTCAGCAGGTGGATCCNGANGTGGTGCAGGAGCGCTACACCCGTCTGGTGGAACTGGTCAACGAGATCGCCTGGGAAGAGAACAGGTCTTTGGAGGGTGAGGCGGTAGAGGTGCTGATCGCGGGAGGTGNGGGCCGCAAGGANGAGCGCACCATGCGCGCCAGCGGTCGAGCGCGCGANAACCGACTCGTTCACATCGCGACGGAAGGCCTGGACCCGATGGTCGAAGGGGACCTGGTGACGGCGGTGGTGACCTACGCGGCCCCGCACCACCTGGTCGCCGACGAGGTCATCGATGTGTATCGACGCGAAGGGTCGCCCGGAACGTGGCCGGGTGTGCCANTGGGGATGCCCGGAATCGGCGCCCCCNCTANATGAGCGAGGCAGCCCAGCCCNCNGTNATCGCGATCGTGGGNCCCACTGCTTCCGGCAAGAGCGCCCTGGCGTTGCGGGTGGCNCAGGCCNTNGACGCCGAGATCGTNGGCACCGACTCCATGCAGGCATACCGCGGNATGNATATCGGCACCGCCAAACCNANNGAGNCAGACCAACGGTTGGTCCGCCACCACATGATNGACGTCTGGCCAGTCGACCAGGCCGTGAGCGTCGTGGAGTTCCGCGACCGGGCACGTCAGGCGATCGACNATGTCCAAGNGCGAGGCNCGACNGCCCTCGTNGTGGGCGGCAGTGGACTCTACGTCCGTGCNGTGCTGGAGAAACTNGATTTTCCCGGTACNGATGCGGACGTCCGNGCACGCTGGGAGGCTCGACTAAGTGAGGTNGGNGCGCCNGCACTTCATGATGANCTGNGCGCGAGAGACCCCGATGCGGCGCANGCCATCGAAAGAAACAACGGACGGCGCATCGTGCGGGCNCTCGAGGTCATCGANTTGACGGGNGAGCCGTTCGTCGCTCGCNTGCCANCGCCGGAAGANGTGTATCCGGTGCACCGATTCGGCGTTCACATCGATCGAGANCGCCTCGATAGCCGCATTGAGGNNCGAGTGAATGTCATGTGGAACGACGGNTTCGTCGATGAAGTCCGGCGACTCGAATCGGCTGGATTTCGGGATGCCCCGACAGCCGCTGCTGCCCTCGGATACGGACCTGTGCTGGATTTNCTTGCCGGTGAGTGCAGCGAAGAGCAGGCCCGGCAGCGCACNATCGACGACACCCGAAAGTTCGCGCGGCGACAGCAACGCTGGTTCCTTCGTGATGAGCGCATCGAGTGGCACAACCATGATGACGAGGGCTTCGTTGATGCGATCGTTGGTCGCGCTGCGCGGTCGTAGTAGCCGTAGCGGCCGTCGTCGACGGGANCCGCGCGTGTGTTTCGAGGTTCGAGCGCAGGGGCACCGCGCACTAGGGTGAACGAATGACGCGCGTCGCNGATATCCCCTTTGTGAAGGGGCACGCAACGGAGAACGATTTCGTCGTCCTACCCGATCTCGAAGGAAGGCTCACATTATCGGCTGAGCGGGTTCGCTGGATATGCGATCGGCGCCGCGGAATCGGTGCTGACGGGGTACTGCGAGTTGTTCGCTGCGCCAACGATCCGGAGTTCGCGCCCTTCGCCGACGTCGCCGAGTTCTTCATGGACTATCGGAATGCGGATGGTTCCATCGCAGAAATGTGCGGTAACGGGGCGCGGGTATTCGTCCGGTATCTGCACGCGACAGGCTCCCTGACCGGCCGAACCACCGTTGTGGCGACTCGTGGCGGACTAGTGGAGGCACATGTTCGCGGACACGAGGCTGAAGAGATCGCGATCAGCATGGGTGTTGCGACGATGCCGGACGGCGCACCGGANGTGTCGGTNGCACTCGGTGANCGGAGATGGGATGCGGTGCCGGTATCGGTGCCCAATCCGCACGCCGTGGTCTTCGTGGAGTCGCTNGACGCCGATGTCGAATCCCTGGCACAGGCCCCGGTGGTGACTCCGGCAGCGGCCTTCCCCGACGGGGTGAACGTCGAGTTCGTAGAACGCGTGACACCTGGGCATGTCCGCATGCGGGTCCATGAACGAGGTGTCGGTGAGACGCGCTCCTGCGGGACGGGTGCCTGTGCCGTTGCTTGGGTGGCGGCCGTGGAGGCTGGAGACCAGACGGGTTCGTTCCAGGTAGATGTGCCCGGGGGGACCGTGTGGGTGGACATNGANCNGGATGGCCCGCTGGTGCTGCGCGGCCCGGCCGAACTNGTNGCTCGCGGCACGGTGCAGTGGCCCCGCGGCGTGTAGGCGGGCGGTGGAGGTGACGGAGCCAACGGAGCCGACGGAGCTGACGGTAGGCGAAGGGGAACTCCTCGATCGCCAGGCCCTTCGGCGCGTGGGGGGCTTATCGACCGAACTCGAGGATGTTTCGGAGGTCGAGTACCGCCGCGTNCGACTGGAGCGGGTGCTGCTGGTGGGGGTGTGGACCTCAGGAACGTTGANTCAAGCGGAGAGATCGCTGCGAGAACTCGCACAACTCGCCGAAACTGCGGGGTCGGCCGTGGTTGGTGGCGTGGTGCAACGTCGNAATGCACCGGACCCAGCGACATACGTGGGGTCGGGAAAGGCCAACGAATTACGCGATCTNGTGCGCAGCAGCGGCGCGGANACGNTNATCTGTGACGGTGAACTGAGCCCCGGTCAACTGCGGACTCTTGAGGACATCGTGAAGGTCAAAGTTGTCGACCGAACGTGGCTCATCTTGGACATCTTCGCTCAGCATGCGCGCAGTCGAGAAGGTAAGGCGCAGGTCAGTCTGGCGCAGATGCAGTACCTNCTGCCCCGTCTGCGGGGATGGGGTGAGTCGCTGTCGCGGCAGGCGGGCGGTCGCGCTGGTGGAGCCACCGGNGGCGTGGGAACGCGTGGACCAGGNGAAACGAAAATCGAGACNGATCGTCGCCGGATCAGGTCGCACATGGCCAAGATCCGATCGCAATTGCGCACTATGGAGCGCACCAGAGCGACCCAACGACACGCTCGTCGCCGTTCGGGTGTTCCGATGGTCGCCCTCGCCGGTTACACCAACGCCGGGAAGTCCAGCTTGTTGAACCGGTTGACGGGATCGGGTGTGTTGGTGGACGACTCGCTGTTCGCCACCCTCGATCCGACGGTGCGCAAAGTCCGGACGCCGGCAGGTCGTGACATTACGGTGTCCGACACCGTCGGTTTCGTGCGTCATCTCCCTCACGAACTCGTGGAGGCGTTCCGCTCGACCCTCGAGGAGATTCGCGACGCCGANGTCATCGTCCACGTTGTCGATGGGTCCGACGACGTACCGAGGGAGCAAATCGCCGCGGTCCGGGAGGTGCTCNCNGAGATNGATGCNGGANANGTGCCGGAGATCATCGCGATNAACAAGGCCGACGTCGCGGACGAGAACGTCACCGCGGAGGTATTGCGCCACGAGCCGCACGCGGTTCTNGTTTCNGCGCGCAGTGGCGTGGGCATCGGTGAATTGCTCGCTGCNATCGACGCAGACCTGCCCCGNACNCTGGTGGACGTGGATGTCGTCGTGCCCTACGAACGCGGNGATCTGTTNGCCCGGGTGTACCGGGAGGGCGATGTGGTCTCGGTAGATCACGAAGAGCACGGCTCCCACCTGAAAGCCAGGGTNGCNGAGGATCTTGCNCGCGAACTCGATTCGGTNGCCGCGGGNTAGCGTGACCGATCNTGCGATGAGTGATTCGGTGTCGACGAGCCTGGAGGCGATCGTCGAGTCGATGGGTGGCCANTCCCGANTCGGTCAGCGTGAGATGGCCNAGGCGGTGATGGAGGCCTTTTCCGCCGGCGACAACNTCNTCGTNCAGGCAGGCACCGGGACGGGTAAATCCCTCGCCTACCTCGTGCCCGCGGCACGGATGGCCCGCGAGAAGGGCCCAGTGGTGATCGCGACCGCGACCCTTGCTCTGCAGCGGCAACTGATCGAGNGGGAATTGCCNCGCCTGGCCGAGGCAGGCGGGGACGTTTCCTGGGCGGTGTTGAAGGGGCGNCAGAACTATCTGTGCCGGCAACGAATGGGNGAGGCCGACGGTCAAGAGTCGCTNATCTCGCANGAGCAGNNCNGNTCTCGGGCCCGGGGATCGCTGGANGAGCAAGCGGCGATGGTTCACGANTGGGCGGCACACACCNAGACCGGTGACNGGGATGANCTCGATGCCGAGATCGACTCTCGNGTGTGGCGAGCCGTNTCGGTGTCGTCGGCAGANTGCGTGGGNGAGAGCCGGTGCGCGTTNGGTGACGANTGTTTNTCGGCCCAGGCGCGGNCTCGGGCGATGGAGGCGGACATCGTNGTNACNAATCACGCCCTGCTCGCGATCGACGCCATCGAAGGCGTTCCGGTGTTGCCCGATCGATCGGCCCTCGTNGTCGACGAAGCACANGAGTTGGTCGATCGGATCACCAGNGCCGTCACNNGCGAGTTGTCGGTNTCCGCNCTNGAGCGATTGGTNGGCGAAGCCGCTCGGGTGAGNGACGATNAGGGCTCGCTGGCTGATGCGGTCGACGATNTGGCGATCGCTCTNGATGAGCTCGCGGAAGCGGATNCGGCNACCTCNGGCCGGATCACCGCGTGGACGCCGNCTTTGTCNTTGGCCCTNGCNCGGATTCGGGACTCCACGCGGGCATTGGCGTCGGCNCTGNCNGCCGATCTATCCGCCGATTTGTCCGCNACGCCGGCCGCAACCAACCAGGAGAGCACCGATGCGGCCGCCCTCCAGCGAGTCCGCGCCGGTGCCGAGGANGTTTTNGCCGTGNCGGGNCGACTCNTCGCGCTCNCGAATTCTGATGTTGTGTGGTGGTCGCAGGACAGTGGNCGGGGGCCGGTTCTGCGCATCGCGCCGTTGAGCGTCGGNGACGCTCTTGCCGAGTCGTTGTATCCGGAGCAACCGGTGGTCCTGACGAGCGCCACCCTGAAAGCCGGTGGTTCATTCACCCCGACCCTGACGGCACTCGGACTCGCACCGGACACGACGTGCCTCGATGTCGGTTCCGGATTCGATTACGCGCAGCAGGGAATCTTGTACGTGGCGGGCCAGGTGCCACCGCCCAATCGCGAGGGTGCATCGATGGAAGCACTCGACGAACTCGCGGACCTTATCGAAGCCGCCGGCGGGCGGACTTTGGCGTTGTTCTCCAGTTGGAACGGTGTCGATCGGGCAGCGGACTACCTGCGTGTCCGGTTGGGCTCGCGACTGGACTCCGGTGATCTCGGGCCGCTGCTGGTCCAACGCCGCGGGGAGTCGGTCGCGCCGGTGGTGCAGCGTTTCATGACCGAGCCCCAAACCGTGCTCGTGGGAACGGTCGCCCTGTGGCAGGGCCTCGACGTGCCGGGCAACTCGTTAGTGCTGGTGACGATCGACCGGATTCCGTTTCCTCGGCCCGATGACCCGGTGATGAGCGCGCGGCAAGCAGCGGTTGATGCGGAGGGTCGCTCCGGCTTTCGCGAGGTAGCGCTGACCCGGGCGGCGTTGCTGTTGGCTCAGGGTGCGGGTCGACTCATTCGCTCAGAGTCTGATCGAGGGGTGGTAGCAGTTCTTGATTCGCGCATGGCCACGGCGGGATATGGGGGAGCGTTGCGTGCGTCCCTGCCACCGTTGTGGTTCACCACGGACGGGTCGGTCGTCCGCCAGGCCCTGGTCAGGCTCAGAGATGACGGCTGAGTCTGAGCGTCTTGCGAGAGAAAGAAGTCTCAGCGAATCCGTCGAAGGACGCT
>NZLD01000005.1 GCA_002694095.1 Micrococcales bacterium
TGCGAGCTGCTAGGGGAAGGCGTGGTATTTCGGGATCGCAGACGGGTGCCCTGAAAAGTGCGGCCACATGCCGCTCCTGGACGCGTGGATGCTGACTTCAGGACGAAGCCGGGCCACCCGCACGGGATTTCCTAAACTCGGGCGCGTGAATGCGGCTCAGCAGGCCATGTTGCTTTCGACGGGTGCGCATTTCAGCTTCCAGGCCGTCGTCACCGTCGTGGTGTATCCAGCACTTTTTGAGGTTTCGCAGGCAGACTGGCGAGATCGCCACTCCGCACATTCCAGGCGGATCGCTTATGTCGTTGTTCCCATATACGTCGCCGTCATTTCTGCTCTAGCCTGGACTCTCTCCTCAAGGGGATGGTCGCTGGCTCTTCTCGTGGCAATCTGCGCAATCTTGTTGGTCCTTTTAACGACCAGCCTCGTGGCGGCACCACTCCACAAGACATTGGCGAGAGACGGCCCGACTGCAAAACTAAAGCAGCGCCTCCAGCGAACGGATGCGATCCGCCTAGGCGGCGCAGCACTCGCTTGCGCTGCCGCTATTTTTGTCTAGTTCAGCGGACCAAGAGAAGGAATGCCCTTGATTCACGTTTGGGAGTGAGTACCTATGAGACAGACGTCTTGGGGCCGATTCTTTTCGGCCTCAGGACAGTGGCCGCTTAGGCACGCAGATCTGTGAATTTAGCGTCGAGCCGGGTCCCGAGCGCGCTAGGAAATTTGTTCTTGCCCCGGCACCTTCTGAGTCGGCGTGTACACGCGTTGCGCATATGACAGTTGTTGATGGGCACGGTTTATCTCTGAGTCCACCAGAGATTTCTCGGTAAGCACGCGTTCCCGTTCACCCGGGCGCAGTGTGCGGACAAGCATGCGCGCGAGGCGCTGCTGGCGCTCTGACAGTCGTTCGAGTCGTTCTTCTATGAGATTGTAGGTGGACATCGGTCGTTCCTTACTGATAGGGAAGGAGCGCGACCGGCGACTTGTTTGCTACGGAGTGAACAAGGGGATACCCCTCAGCAATCGCCGGTCGCACCACTTTGAATACTAATTCAGGTCTTGACTACCTGCCTGATCGCTTCCCGAGCAGTTCGGCGTAGTCGGCAGCCTCGTACTCGGGCTCCCTGCATGATCGATCACGGACACCCCCAACAGTGTGCATAAGCTTCGTCACTGTTGAGTTCTGCGTCGTGGTCACGGTGGCGAATAGCACGCATATCAATGTCGCTTTGGGTGACGCTGATCTGCAGGTAAGGCGTGAGGAAGGCGTGGTGTGCTGCGATGCAGAGCAGGACAAGATCTACGTCGTCGACCCCGATGGTTTCGAGTGGGAGACCTACGAGGTGACCGATGAATCCCCTGATGGTTTGGCTTTGTTTGGCACCGGCAACCACTGCGCCTCAGCCAAAAGATGGCCGTGGCACGATCGTNAGGTCNTGCCTTGGGTAGCGTGACGANGTGATCCGAGANGCCACNCCAGACGACGTGGCNGCAATTCACGACATGATCGTCGGCCTNGCGGNGTTCGANATGGAGCCNGATGCNGTCACNGCGACCCCNGCTGATCTGCACGAGGCGCTNTTCGGACCGNGGCCAGCNCTGTTCGCNCACGTNGCCGATGATGCNGAGCACGGCGTGGTCGGTTTNAGNCTCTGGTTCTTGAACTATTCAACGTGGCTCGGTACGCACGGCATCTATCTCGAGGATCTCTTCGTTCAACCAGAGCATCGGGGATCCGGGTACGGCAAAGCACTACTGGCGAACCTCGCNCGTATCTGCGTCGAGCGCGGGTACGGACGCCTGGAATGGTGGGTGCTGGANGANCCNAATATGCANTCCTCNTGGCGCTTCTACGANTCGCAGGGAGCCCGAGCGCTCCGAGAATGGGTACCCCACCGCGTNACNGGTGATGCTCTGATCGCCCTCGCCGGTAGAACTACGTCCCAAAAATGATCTGAGAAAGACCCCAGATCACAAGCCCGACACCCAACGCCATTCCAATCCAGCCTCGCTTGGTCATCGTGNAAGTGTTGCAAAGCGCTGTGAGCGACCACCCATCCGCATACGTCACGGCGCCAAAGGTGCGCGGGGTTGACCTGTCGACTGCAGTCCTACGACCCGCATCCCCGATCACATCAGGGGTAGCGCACCTCGCCGGGAACCTCTCGGTAGCCGACGGAGATCACTGTTTCNACCACACGCTTGGACCTGGCGGACACNTTGACCCGGTACTCCCCCGGTATCGCGTCGGATTCCACGCGCGAGAGATACAGGTAATCGGTACCGCCGTACGGCTCGTAGAACTCCGTTCGTTCGTTGATGATCATCCGCNTCTTGCGACCCCGGGGATCGGTGATCGTCACCCGAGGNAGACGGGCNTTGCGGATCTCGTTGCTCGGCGGCCGGTCCAAAATCAACANCTGCACGGCCATCCGGTCGCCTTCTTCCAANCGAAAACGAAAGCCTCGNCGATCGCCCCGNTTNATATCNGTGAAGAGCGCGAAAGAAATGGTGCCGTCCACGAGAAGCGGGCCCTTCGCCGGAGACGATTCTGCTGGGCCGAGCGGAACCGGCTGGTGAGCCGCCGCCGGTGGCGCCACCACCAGCGCCGCCGCNGCGATAGCGGCNGCNAGGNNAACCCGAGACATNAGCNTCATNAANNCCACTGTGCCAAGAATTCACCGCGCGAGCATCTTGGAGCGCGCCTCNGGCCGCCGAGGGGCAGAGGGTGCGACACTNCGGCCATGGATGGAACAGACCTNAAAGCCAANTCAGAGACCGGCATTTCGTTCGCNGGCCTTCGNAAACTCAANNTGGTTGCCGGATTCGCCCATCTNGNGCAGATGGTGCTGGTTCTCGTGCTGGCGAGCGANTTTTCCCTACCCATCACCGCGGCNTACGTNTTNGGCCCGCCGGGAACTCCGCCGAACGACCCGGTCACCATCTTCGAATCCCGCATCGCGTGGGGCGTGGCTTTGTTCTTCGCGCTGTCGGCCTTCTTCCACTTTGTTGTCGCAAGCCGGTGGTTCTACCCGCGTTATGTCGGNGGCCTGCAGTCAGGACACAACTACTTCCGCTGGGTGGAGTACTCGCTGTCGTCATCCATCATGATCGTGCTGATTGCTCAGATCACCGGAATTTCCGANGTTGCCGCGCTGATGGCGATCTTCGGCGTGAATGCGTCGATGATCTTGTTCGGTTGGCTTCAAGAAAAGTACGAGCAGCCCGGTGGCGGAATGCTGCCCTTCATTTTCGGGTGCATGTCCGGAATCGTTCCGTGGCTCATCATCGTGGTCTGGGTGCTNGCCCCNGGATCGTCAAACAAGCCGGAGATTCCAGGTTTNGTCATNGGNATCATNATNTCCCTGTTCGTGTTCTTCAACACCTTTGCTCTCGTTCAGTGGCTGCAATACAAGCAAGTCGGCAAGTGGCGGGACTATCTGCGCGGTGAACGCAGCTACATCCTGTTGAGCTTGATTGCCAAGACGGCCCTCGCGTGGCAGATCTTCTCGGGAACCCTCGTNCCNCCGGCCTAGNNCGNCGGCAGCATCNACTNACCGANNGGGGCCATNGCGGGCCCATCGGGCNGAAANATTCACNCAANCGCGTCGTCATTCAGTGATTGAATGACGNGGTGAGCANCNCACCNNACTGCGTTCGGGTNGAGATNCCNGCCGCNACGATCAATATGGCCATCGCTCGCACGGTGGCCGCAGCNATGGCCGCCCGNGCCGACTTGACGCTGGACCAAATCGANGATGTTCGTCTCGCCATGGACGAAGGCCTNGCGTACATNATCGAGGTNGTTCCCGANGGAGCGATNGTCACNTGCGAGNTGTGCGTCGCCGANGGCNTCGTGTCCGCGACACTCGCNAGCACNGTCNCCTCANCGACTNTCGCCGAGCCCAATCCCTTCGCCTGGACAGTGCTNACCGCACTCGTCGGTGACGTGGACCTGCGCGTGGACGANGGATCNATTCGGCTNCAGTGGAACGTGGCNCGCGACGCTTCNGTCCAGGCCTAACGACCCATGTCGCAGACACGACAGTCCGCCGATGATCAGCGGNTGGCGGCTGAACGAGAACTNTTCGAGNGACTGCACGACGCGGACGCCTCCGATGCCGAGCGGTCCGCAGTGCGCGATGAGCTCATCGAGACACACATGCCGCTCGTCCACCACCTCGCGCGTCGATANGCCGATCGCGGAGAGCCCATCGAGGACGTCACGCAGGTCGCGACCATCGGATTGATCCAAGCCATCGACAAGTTCGACCCCGANCNTGGTTCTGCCTTCTCCACATACGCCGTTCCCACGATCCTGGGCGCCATNCGACGNCACTTCCGCGACGCCACGTGGTCGGTGAANGTGCCGCGACGTGTGCAGGAACTGCGNGGAAAAATCGACGCNGCGCACGACGCNCTGGCTCAAGAGTTGGGGCGCTCCCCCACCGTCNCCGAGATCGCCGCACGCGCCNANGTCGATCCAGCCGATGTNCTCGACTCNCTNGAACTNAGTCGTGCCCGAAGCACGGCNCNNATCGACGCAACCNCCGACNGCGANGNTCCCCTCGCCGACACNCTCGGAGATCTNGATGCCTCGTTGACCNACATCGAGAACGCCGAAACCATCAAGCGACTNCTTGCGNCGCTCAGCGAANANGAGCGCACCGTCGTGACGTTGAGNTTNTTCGACGGCCTGACCCAAACCCANATAGCCGAGCGCGTCGGCGTCTCTCAAATGCAGGTCTCGCGGATTCTCACTCGATCGTTGGAGAAGTTGCGGGCTGGCCTGGCCGCCGGCTAACTACGCTTCCCCCGTGGCCAACGACGACCCCAACGCGGTGACCGGCGACCTCGCCCGACTGCGTGACTGGTGGGCCAACCGCCGGGGTGACAGAGAACGATCCATCGCCTGGATCCTCGACCCCGCGGACGACGATGAGGCGCGCAGAGCCGTGGACCGCGCGATCGACAGCGGCGCCACGCTGATCGCCCTGCACATTGACGGCGACGATTCCGCGTCACGGGCCGTGATCGCCTTCGTAGCGAATGTGCCGGCGACCGACGTCGTCGAACAGCGGCCAGGAACAACCGATCACGCATGGATGGAGGCCGTGGCCGAAGTTCGCGACCTCCTGGAGCCCTTCCGGGGTGTTTCCCCCGAGGACGATGGCGTCGATTCGGCCGCACACGCTCTCCCCGCCCCCGGAATCCCTGCCGCCAAAGCCCACGCCGCCCAGGCCGCGATCACGTCCGCTGCCCAGCGCGAGACCGCGATCATCTTCGATGGTCTCGCAGCCCACGCGGGCGCCGCGCTCGTGAGCACCGCTGACTCACGTGCCCAAGAGTGGATGCTGCCTGCCACGTCCTCCACCGACCCGGCTATTCGCGAGGCCCAAATCCTTCTCGATATCGAGCCGGCGACCCATTTCGGCACCAACGGTGGCAACGCGACATCGCTACGCGCAGTTCTGTCGCTGCTCGACGTCGTCGATCCTGCGTAATCCCCCCGCTGATCGAGGATTCCTCGCCGATCAACCAGGCTGCCTCAGCCGTCCGCCCGCACGTTGCTCGCGACGAACGGCGCCTTCACCACCGCGAACGGGACGTGTCGGCCACGAACATCGACCACGACCTCGTCATCGCTACTCACCGATGCGTCCACCAGGGCCAACGCGATTCCCTCCTTCAATGTCGGAGAGAAAGTGCCGCTGGTGACCTCCCCCACCGTCGCGCCCTCGGAACTCAGAACATCCATGTGTGACCGAGGGACAGCCCTTTGCGTGGCACGCAACGCCCGTAGTCGCCGCGCCGGACCGCTCTCCCGCTGACGCACCAGAGCCTCGCGTCCACCGAAGGTGGGCTTGTCCCAGCCGATGGCCCAGGACATGCCGGCCTCCACCGGAGTGATCGACGGTGAAATGTCCTGCCCGTGCAGCGGGTAACCCATCTCGGTTCGCAGGGTGTCGCGGGCGCCGAGGCCCGCCAATCCCCCGCCGACGTTCTCGGCCGCTCCCGCTAGCTCATCCCACAACTGCTCCACCGCGCTGTTCGGGGCGATCAACTCGAAGCCGAGTTCTCCGGTGTAGCCGGAGCGGCACACCGTGATCGGCTCGTCCCGCCACGACGCCACCGCGAACGCCATGTAGTCCATGTCCGTGGGAAGGTCCACGGCTGCCAGCACGTCCGCGGACTTCGGTCCCTGAACCGCGATGATGCCGTGCGTCAACTGCTGGTCATCGATCGTGATCGATTCGGGAGCCGCATCCTCGAAGATCCCCACGATGGTCGCCGCGTTGGCAGCGTTCGGGACGATGTAGACGCCATCGTCGCCCCACTTGTAGACGATCAAGTCGTCGACGACGCCTCCGGTGTCGTTACACACCATCGAGTACTGCGCCTGACCGGCACCGATGCGATCAAGATCATTGGCCACGATGGAATTCACGAAGTCCGCGGCCCCGGTGCCGAAGATCGCAACCTTGCCCATATGGGAGACGTCGAATATCCCGACCGCCTCGCGCACGCTCGCGTGCTCGGCGACCGTTCCGTTGTATTCGATGGGCATATCCCAGCCACCGAAATCGGCCATCTTCGCGCCGGCATCGAGGTGTCGGCTGTGCAAGGGAGTGCGAGAGAGCATCGTCCGACCGTAGTCCTCGGCCACCGACCAGCGCCGCAGATTAAGGTTCCTCGCATGTCTCTTCTCAGCCTGGCCACCACCAAACCGGCCACGACCTCTGCCGACTCCCTCCTCGTCACCATCACCCCCGGTCGCGGGAAGAAGGTGGTGGTTCACGGCGCGGGCATCACCGCGAGCCAGGGCACGAGGATCGCCGAAGCCCTGCAGGCCGTGTCAGCCACGGGCAAGGCCGGCGAGATCACCCGCGTGCCGTCGCCCACCACGATCAAGGCATCGACCATCGTCGCCGTCGGGCTCGGTGATCGAGACGCGGACACCGATGGCGAAAAGCTCCGCCGCGCGATCGGTTCGGCCGTTCGCGGGTCAACGGGACAGCGCAAGATCGCGATCGTTCCTCCCGACACCGATGACTCAACGATCGCCGATATTGCGATGGCCGCCCGCCTCGGTGCCTACGCGTTCACCGCGTTCAAGTCCAGCGACCCGGCGACCGCTCGTCCCGTGCGCACCGTCGCGATCCTTGTCCCGGCTCCTGTGGGGGCCGCGCGAGAGCTCATCGACAGAGCCGAGACGGTCGGCGAGGCCGTGTGCTTCACCCGCGATCTCGTCAATACCCCGCCGAATGCCCTCGCTCCGGCAGATCTGGCGCAGGCGGCGAAGGACTCCGTGGCAGGTCTGCCGGTCACGGTGAAGGTCTGGGACGAGAAGGCCCTTGAGAAAGACAACTGCGGCGGAATCTTGGGAGTCGGCAAGGGCTCGTCGCGGCCGCCGCGCCTGGTGCGCATGACGTACGCGCCCCGCGGTGCCACCTCGCACGTGGCCCTCGTCGGCAAAGGCATCACTTTCGACACTGGCGGCATCTCCATCAAGCCGGCGGCCAACATGGACGAAATGAAAGCCGACATGTCCGGTGCAGCTGCCGTGATCGGCGCCATGCGCGCGATCGCGTCACTCGGGCTCGGCGTGAAGGTCACCGGTTGGGTGCCGGCCGCGGAGAACATGCCCAGTGGCACCGCGCAACGCCCCGGTGACGTACTCACGACCTACAGCGGAACCACCGTCGAGGTTCTCAACACCGACGCCGAGGGTCGACTTGTTCTCGCCGACGCACTCGGGATGGCCGTCGACGACGCTCCCGATCTCATCGTGGACGTCGCAACCTTGACCGGTGCACAACGCATCGCGCTCGGCTCACGAACCGCGGGAGTGATGGCCAACAACGATGACGCCCGCACGCAGGTGATCGATGCGGCGAACGCGGCCGGTGAGGCTATGTGGCCGATGCCGCTACCGGAGGATCTGCGTCCGTCGCTGGATTCTGCAACCGCGGACATCGCGAACATCGGTGATCGGCTCGGCGGCATGCTCTCGGCCGGCATCTTCTTGTCCGAGTTCATCCCCGCCGACCAACCCTGGGTCCATATCGACATCGCCGGACCAGCCTTCAACGAGAAGTCCGCCTACGGCTACACCCCCAAGGGCGGCACCGGTGCGGCCGTTCGAACCTTCGTCGAACTCGTCGAGGACTTCACCCGGGACTGATGTTCACCGCCGGGGGACTCGGTGGAAGAATGAGACCACCGAAACCCGAACAGGAGTGAGACCTGTGCCCCAGGCAGACATCGTCATTCTCGGTGGAGGCAGCGGCGGATACGCCTGCGCTCTCCGAGCAGCAGAACTCGGCAAGTCCGTCATCCTCATCGATGCCGACAAACTCGGAGGCACGTGCCTGCACCGGGGGTGCATACCGACCAAGGCACTCTTGCACGCGGCCGAAGTCGCCGACTCGGCACGTGAATCCGATGAGTTCGGTGTCAAGGCGACGTTCGAGGGCATCGATATGCCTCAGGTCAACAAGTACCGCGACGGCGTCGTCGGCCGCCTATACAAAGGACTGCAAGGACTCATCAAGTCCCGAGGCGTCACCCTCGTCGAGGGCTACGGGAAGATGGTGGGGCCGACGACGGTCGAGGTGAACGGCGAGCAGTACACCGGTGAGAACCTCGTGCTGGCAACCGGCTCCTACGCCAAATCGCTACCCGGCCTCGAGATCGGCGGCCGGATCATGACCTCCGATCAAGCACTCACCCTGGACTACGTACCCGAGCGCGTGATCGTCCTCGGCGGCGGCGTGATCGGCGTGGAATTCGCCAGCGTGTGGAAGTCCTTCGGCTCCGACGTGACCATCGTCGAGGCGCTACCGCACCTCGTTCCCAACGAGGACGAAGCCTGCTCCAAAGCTCTCGAACGGGCATACAAGAAGCGAGGCATCAACCTCTCCCTCGGTGTCCGCTTCGCCGGGGCAACCCAGAACGAATCCGGTGTGCAGGTGTCGTTGGAAGACGGCACGACCATCGACGCCGACTTGCTTCTCGTTGCCGTGGGTCGAGGCCCCAGCACCGATGGCATGGGATACGACGAGCAGGGCGTGGCAATGGACCGGGGCTGGGTGCTGGTCGATGAGCGCCTACGCACGAATCTTCCGGGAGTCTTCGCTGTCGGCGACATCACCCCCGGGCTGCAACTCGCGCATCGCGGCTTCCAGCACGGCATCTTCGTCGCCGAGGAGATCGCCGGCGAGGCACCGATGCCCATCCCGGACATCAACATTCCCCGCGTCACCTACTGCGAGCCAGAAGTTGCCAGTGTCGGACTCACCGAAGTCGAAGCGATCGAGGCTCACGGCGCGGACCACATCACCACCTACGAGTACAACCTCGGTGGTAACGGCAAGAGC
>NZLD01000006.1 GCA_002694095.1 Micrococcales bacterium
TGCCGGAGGAGCGGGGCTCACCGTGATCGAAAGCCTTGAGACTGATGCCCCGCTTGACGATCTTGTCCTTGAGAACATCAAGAGCAGCCGACGCCCGCTCTTCCGTTGAGGAGGTGACCTCCACAACGAGATCGCCCTTCCATTCGATTGTCGTTCCCGTGTTCTTGAAGTCGAAACGCTGCGCAACCTCTTTGGCGGCCTGATTCAGGGCGTTGTCCGCCTCTTGCTTGTCCACTTCACTGACGATGTCGAAACTGCTGTCCGCCATGCCTACTCCTTGATGCGTTCGTAGTCGTTTCGAGACGAGACCTTACTGCCGGGGGCGGCGAGGACTCACGCTCGTGGGGTTACGCCTTGGTGCATGGGCGATGGCGTCATGGCACTCTGGTGATGTGACCGACACCCACGCCCTTCTCCTCGACCTCGATCGAACCCTGGTGGACCTCCAGTCCTTCACGAACTATGCGGCCGCCCTTGCCGACGTGCAGGAACTTGTGGGGGAGTGGTCCGACGTCGACGTCCCGACGACGGATTGGGATCGAGCCACGACGAGTTGCATGAGTGTCTTGCACGCCTTCTTCGGCGACGCTCGGTGGAGTCGAATTTCCGAGACCATCGCGCGCCACGAGCGGGCCGCGATTCCTCAGTCGCACCTGATGCCCACCGTGCAGGAGTGTTTCGGGCGTTTGGTTTCTCAACAGACGGCGGTCATCACACTGCTTCCCGGAGATGTGGCCACCGATGTGCTGGAATTCCACGGCCTGCGCGTGGGGCAGGAGATAGACGTGGTGGTGGGACGGGACCCAGAGATGCGACCCAAACCCGAACCAGATGGAGTGATCGACGCCTGTCGGATTCTCGGTGTCGCACCGGGCAGCGCGACCATGATTGGAGATTCCACGTGGGATGCGCAGGCGGCTCTCGCCGCCGGGGCCACCTTCGTGGGAGTCCCTGCAGACGGCTTCGAGGAAGACATACGCGAGTCCATCGCAACGGCGCCCACCATGGATCAGGCACTGCAAGGGCTCGGCCTCGAATAGTTGATGAGCCACCTGTAAGGTTTCCCGCGCTGTACGACAGCACGGCAGGTTGCCCGAGCGGCCAATGGGAGCGGACTGTAAATCCGTCGGCGTATGCCTACAGTGGTTCGAATCCACTACCTGCCACCAACGCTTTCGCCGTCTCTTCTGTGGCGGTTAGCATCCGTCGATGCTGACAATGCAAGACATTGAGGCCCTAGCGACCGCCAATGCGGGTGCGTTCACCACTGCGATCGAGCCTTTCACGATCGGCGGGCGCACGTTCGAGACCGACAACGAGCCGCTCATCATGGGTGTGGTCAATCGGTCGTGGGATTCGACTTACCGCGACAGCGTCGCGCCGACCCCAGCGGATGCGGTCCGTCGGGCGCGGATCTTGTTCCACCAGGGTGCCCACGTCATCGACGTCGGGGCGGAATCCTCGCGTGCCGGTGGCCTTCGCGTATCAACCCACGACCAGATCGACGCACTGATCCCCGTAGTCGAAGAACTGTCGGCAGATCACGTACCGGTGTCTATCGAGAGCTACGACACCGACGTGATCCACGCTGCCGTCAGTGCCGGCGCGTGTGTGGTGAACCTGACCGGCACGCGTGACGACGATGCGATCTTCGACATCATCGGATCGGCTGGAGCATCGCTGTTGATGTGTTTCACGCCCGGTGAGACCGTCCGCGACGAACTGTCAATTCGCATCGAAGCAGATCCGATACCTGCCTTGATCGAACATTTCGAGCCGCGAATCGAGCACGCTCGGTCCCGGGGGGTGCGCAGCATCGCAATCGACGCCGGTCTGGGTTTCTTCTACGGACCCGAGGTGGATCCGATCAGCAAGATTCGCCATCAGGCTCAGGTGTTGCTCCACTCATTTCGGCTGCGTTCGTTAGGGGTGCCGAGTTGCCAGGTCATGCCGCACGCCTTCGATGTCTTTCAGGAGGAGTTCCGATCCGCCGAAGGTGTGTTCGCGGTGCTCGCCTTCCTCGGGCGCGTGGGCATTCTCCGAGTGCACGAGGTTGCTCGCGTTCGAGCGTCACTGGAGTTGATGCGAACCATCGACGTGAAGCTGTAGAACGGAAGTTGCCCTACGGCGAGACGATCGCGATTTTGCCGAAGAAGTCCTTCGACATGAAGCGTTCCTGAGCAGTCCGGATGTCAGTGAGGTCGTACTCGTCAGCAACGATGGGTGTGATGCCACCGGCTTCGATGTAGCCGACGAGATCAGCAAACACCGAACGAGGATGAAAGGTGCAGCCGAAAAGCGTCAGGTCATTTAGGTATAGATCTCGTAGATCAAGGGCGACACCCGGTCCGGCGACCGCTCCCGCCGTTGCGTACCTGCCCCAAGGGGTGAGGATCTTCAGCACATCGGGGAACGAATCGCCCCCGACGACATCGATGACGACGTCGGTGGTCGATTCACCGACTTCCTCAAGCAGCGAGGCATCTCGTGCGATCAACCGATGCGCTCCGAGGTCTCGCAGGGCCTGGTGGTTATCCGGGGACGCCACCGCGGTGACGTCTGCCCCCCGCATGGCCGCGAGTTGGACGAGAGCGGATCCGACCCCGCCGGAGGCTCCGGTGATCAGAACCCGCTCGGCGGAAACGCCGGCACGCTGCAGCAGCCCCTCTGCCGTGGAGTAAGCACAGGGGAAGGTCGCGAGCTCGCTATCGGTCAGGGGGCTCTCGATGCGAAACGCTTCACTTGATCGAACAACGAGGTACTCGGCGAACGCGCCGTCGATCTCGGAGCCGAGCGTGACGGGCATTTCCTTGCTGTCGATCGTCACCGGATCTTGCATGGTCCGAACGAGCACCCGTTCACCGAGCCGTGATGGATCCACGGCGGATCCGGCCGCGACGATGCGCCCGCAGCAGTCGGCACCCTGGATGCGGGGAAATGACATGGGTTGTCCCGACCATGAGGTGTGGGCTGCATCCGCATCGTGTGAATACCAACCGGTGCGTGTGTTGATGTCCGTGTTGTTCACCGACGATGCGCCCACGCGGATCAGAACTTCATCTGCTTGCGGGTGGGGGACGGGAATGTCGTGACGCAGGATCAATTGATCAAGTCCACCGTGGCCGACGAGTTGAACTCCGGTCATGACCCGGGGGATGTTCACGGTGTCGGTCTCCGGCGGCGAAGGTTCGGTGCGCACGGGATGCGGCGCGTGGCAGCGGTCGAGGTGTTAATGGGCGAGCCACCCGCCGTCGACGGGGACGATGGTTCCGGTGATGTAGTTCGAGTGATGGCTCGCGAGGAAGAGAGCGGCACCGGCGACGTCCTGCGGTTCTCCCCAGCGGCCAGCGGGGATGCGGGCAAGGAACGCCGGCCCTATCTCGGGATCGTTGATGGCCGGTCGGGTCAGATCGGTATCGATGTATCCGGGGGCGATGCCGTTGACCTGAACCCCCTGGGGCGCCCACTCGTTGGACAGAGCCCGAATCATTCCTGCTATCCCGGACTTGGTCACGGTGTAGGCCGGCACGCTGCGGCCACCGAGGAACGACCACAAGGAGGCCGTGAAGATGACTTTGCCCGCACCCCGGTGCAACATCGGCGGCGCGAGACCGCGGGAAAGAAGGAAAGGTGCGGTCAGGTTGAGCTCGATCAGTCGATCCCAGTCGTCCATCGGGTAGTTGACCGACGGTGCCCGCAACGCGTGTCCTGCGTTGTTGATCAGGACATCGATTCGCTCGTGATCGGCCTTCAGCGTGTCGATCAAGGCCTCGGTCTCGGACCGGACGGATAGATCTGCGGCGTAGGTTCGGTAGTTCGGCGATGTCGTCGGGTGCTTGTCCGGGGTGCGGCTGATGCCCAGGACGATCGCGCCGGAGTCGAGAAAGGCGTCGGTCAGGGCCGCTCCGATTCCTGTCGAGGCTCCGGTGATGGCCACCGTTGCGCCCTCGAGACCCCAGGGGTCAGACATGCCGGGCCTCCTGTTCCTTTCGGCGAATATGGCCAAAGTGCTTGTGCAACAGCGTACCGGCTTCTAGTATCTCGCCCTGTATACAGATAAGGATACGTAGTGGAGAATCTGGACGCTGCCCCTGAACGCGATATTCGCCGTCGGTACGTGATCGGCCTCGTCGCTCGTGAGTTGGCCGATGCCGTCGGGCCGGACCACGTGTCGGTCGACCCGAAGGATCTCGAAGCCCAGGCCGATGACTGGTCGTGGATGAGCCAGTACATGCGCTACAAGAACTTGCCCCACCCCACCGCCGATATCGCCGTTCACCCCGCAAGCGCGGAGGAAGTCGCCGCGTGCGTTCGCATCGCCAGCGATTTTGGCATGCCGGTGGTCCCTCGGGGCGGGGGGTCCGGAACCCAGGGGGGAACGTTCGCCCCGTACGGGGGGATCGCACTGGACCTCACCCGGATGAACCGAATCCTGGAAATCGACCACACGAGCCTGGTCGTCACCGCGGAAGCCGGCATCGACGGCCCGGCTCTGGAGGAGGAGTTGAACGCCGTCGGTTTGACGATGCCCCACTATCCGGGCTCGTTCCACTTCGGAGCGACCCTGGGCGGCTTCCTCGCCGCGCGCGGATCAGGGGTGCTGTCGACCAAGTACGGCAAGGCCGAGGATCTGGTGTTGCAGGTGCAGGCGGCGCTGCCGCCGGGCCGTCTGGTCGAGACCCTTCCTACTCCCAACCATGCATCCGGCCCGGACCTCGTCCAAGTCCTCGTCGGATCGGAAGGCACCCTCGGCGTCATCACCCAGGCAGCCATGCAGCTCGAGCCGCTTCCGGAGCGACGCGAATTCCTGTCCTTCGGCTTCCCGTCCATCAGCGAGGGAATCGAGGCGGGCCGGCGCATCATGGTCGGCAGGCTCCGACCGGCGGTTGTGCGCCTGTACGACGAGAAGGACACGCAGAAGTTGGCTTCGTGGATCGATGCCGATGTAGAGGGAGTCCTGCTCGTCCTCATGTGCGACGGTCCGAGTCCCTTGGTGGACTACGAGGTCCAGCAGATCACCCAGGTCTGCGGTGAGGTCGGCGGTACAAGCTACGGACCCGAACTCGGGCAGTTGTGGTGGGACCGAAAGTACGAGCCGTTCGCCCACGGGAAGGCACCTGCCCCGCCGATGGTCTTCGGCACAACCGACACCTGCGCCCGCTTCGATCGACTCGAAGACATCTACTGGGCGAAGAAGAAAGTCATCGAAGAAGGCTTCGCCGAGTACGGGGCCACGTACACCGCTCACTTTTCCCACTGGTTCCCGTGGGGGTCGATGATTTACGACAGGTTCTACNTCGATGAAGCTCCGAGCGATCCGGATGAAGCGATGGCACTCCATGANCGNCTCTGGGANGCNGCNGTCCGGGCCTCACTGGAGAACGGCGGAACCTTGAACGAGCACCACGGCGTCGGCGTGAAACTNGGTCGATTCATGCGCGANGCGCANGGGGAGGCTTTCGATCTNCTNAAGTCGTTGAAGGCGGCTTGGGATCCCGATGGAATCTTGAANCCCGGAAAACTCGGCTTTGGGCCACCTCGACGNATGAATTAGGCGCGNGAATTGACGAAGTGAAGAACAAGGGAGAGTGAGTAATGCACCTATCGATGCACAACTGGATGCGGGCGGAGCCGATCGAGACGACGATCGCACGGCTCGCNAAGTACGGATACAAGAGTATTGAGATCAGTGGNGAGCCTGACATCTATGACTCCAAAGAGGTCAAGGCCCTGCTCGACCACTACGGGTTGACCTGCTGGGGATCTGTCACCTTGATGCTCGGTGAGCGCAACATGCCGGCGAAGGACGAGGCCCAGCGCGCAGCGACGGTGCAGTACGTCAAGGACTGCATCACCATGGTCAAGGAGCTCGATGGCTANGAGATGACAATCGTCCCTGCCACCGTGGGCAAGATCGTTCCCGACGCGACACCCGAGGAAGAGTGGCAGTGGGCCGTCGACGGCATGAANGAGGTCTACGAGCATTCGGAAGCGGCCGGCGTNCGGTGCGCCATCGAGCCGCTCAANAGGTTCGAGACCTACTTCATCAACCGAGCTGAGCAGGCCATGGTTCTCGCNGANGCGACAGGACCCAANTGCGGCGTGTGCCTCGATGCCTTCCACATCAACATCGAGGAAGAGGACTTGTACGAGGCGATTCGTTCGACGAAGGGGCGCCTGACGGACTTCCACGTCGCCGAGAACAACCGGTGGCCGGCGGGCATGGGTGANTACGACTGGAAGAAGGTCGTCGAAACCCTCGCCAGCATCGGGTACGACGGCGCTCTGACTGCGGAGTTCGTGGCNCCGATCGACCGCACCCCAGCGAACAAGTACCCGAACGCACTCGAGACGGACTTCACGGACATCAGCCCGGAGCAGTTGCAGTTCATCATCGATCACGGGAGCAGCACCCTCACNGAGGAGTTCTACGACTGGCTGGTCATGAAGAACTCCGAGGCCCTGTTGCCACTGATNAGCAACTAGGNCCGGGCACCNACACGCAGGCTTGGTCGAATGGGGTTAGGAGAGCCGAGCGTCCTNCTCATCGGGACACTCGACACCAAGGGACCGGAGGTGGACTACCTCCGGTCCCGGCTCCATGCCCTGGGGGTTCCCACTCTCGTGATGGACACGGGNATCTTGGGCGANCCGNTGTCCATCGAGCCGGACGTCTCGCACGCCGACTTGGCCGAGTTCGGTGGAACCACGTTGGAGGCATTGCAACAAGCGGGCACTCGCGGCCGGGCCGTGGACCAGATGCGNACGTTCGTGCGGGCGAAGGTTGCCGATCTGCACCGGCAAGGTCTGGTCCTCGGGGGCATCGGTCTCGGGGGCGCAGAGGGCGCTGTGATGTCTGCCGCGGCACTGATGGAGTTGCCGCTGGGAGTNCCGAAGATGGTGTTGTCGCCNATCGCATCGGGACGACANCTGTTCGACCCGCTGGTNGGAACGTCGGACATGATCGTGATGCACACGGTCGTCGACATCCTCGGCCTGAACGCCATCGCCTGCTCGGTTTTCGACAACGCTGCNGCGGCGATGGCGGGAATGGTGAAGCANGGNCAAACAGCCCTCGAAGCACCTGAGCATTCGACGGCGGTCGCCATCACCATGCTGGGNAACACAACAACCGCGTCGATGGCGATGCGAGAGGTGCTCGCGGAAGCCGGCTTGGANGGCGTGGTCTTCCACGCCAATGGTGTCGGCGGCCCGGCCATGGAAGANCTCGTCGACGCCGGTCACTTCGTGGGAGTTGTGGACCTCACGGTGTCCGAGCTNGTCGGCAACGTNATGGGTGGCGTGCANGTGGGCGGAGACGATCGGTTGCGTAGCGCGGGCGAACGTGGCCTACCCCAGGTGGTGGTGCCNGGGTGTGTGGAGTTCGCCGTCTTCCCGCCNCACTCGATCCCCNACCACCTGNCCGANCGCNCNANNNACGACCACAANCCNGAGTTCGCTCTNGTTCGNGCGAATCTCGANGACATGCTGGCCATCGCGGACGATCTCGCTGANCGCATCAACGGTGCCAAGGGTCNGATCAGGGTGGTNATCCCCACNGAAGGATTCTCGATNCCCAACGTGCCGGGGGGAGAGTTCTACGATCCGGCGACGGATNCGGCGTTCCTCGAAAGGTTCGTCGCTCGTCTTCGGCCGGACATCACCGTCGTTCATGAACAACTGCACGTCAATGACCCCGAATTCGGTCGGCGTGTAGGTCAACANTTCCTCNACCTCGTACAACAATCAGAAGGGACAANCAGGACATGAGCAGTTCGTTAGAGAGCCACAACTACGCACCGGGACGCGAGGTTCCCCGCCTGACCAGCGGCGATGATGATTTTCGGTCCAAGTTCGTGTCGTGGAACCTTGCCGATCTTTCCTACGTCGATATTCAGAACTACCTCGACGTCAAAGACACGGTCCTGGTGCCGATGGCCAGCACGGAGCAGCACGGCCCGCACCTACCGCTGTACACNGACACCATCACGGCGATCGAGATCTCNGCACGCGTCTCCGAGGCNATCGGAGTGCTGCACACCCCNCCGATCTGGGCCGGCTATTCACCGCAGCACATGTACGACCCCGGNCANGGGCGAGGAACCATCACATTGCGGAGTTCCACGCTGTTGGCGGTCATGAACGATGTGGCGCGCAGCCTCATCCACCACGGCTTCAATCGCATCATCTTTGTCAACGGTCACGGATCGAATATCAAGGTCGTCGATCCGGTGTTGCGGCAACTGCGCTACGAGACCGGTGCCCTCATCGGTTTCGTGCGCCCCTACATGGAGCGCTACGTTGGCGTGCTCGAAGGTCTGATGGAGAACCCGCCGGAGGAGACCCCCGGATGGCACTCCAGCGAACTCGAAACATCACAGGACATGGCCTGGAATCCGTCCCTGGTTCGCATGGAGCGCGCGGAGGACACCCGTGCACACATCCCGGACTTCTTGCCGAGCACCTTCTCGAAGAACGATGGGATGCCCGATGTTGAATTCGAGGGTTACCAGTACTTCACCTTCCCGATGGATCACCACGAGTTCGTTGAGAACGGTGTCATCGGGAATCCGCTGCGTGCCACTGCTGAGAAGGGTCACGAAGCCTTCCGCCGTTACTCCGAGCACGTCGCCAAGGGAGTCATGGAGTTGATGACCGTTCCGGTGAAAGTCCACACGCGTGAGTTCGTCGATCGAGTGATGTAGCGCGGGGATCACGGGAATCACGGGAATCACGATGACTGTCAAACAGGACGAAGCCGCTTCGCTAGGCGATGACGCCTACACGTGGCTCGTGACGGCCATCACCACCTTTCAACTGCCGGCGAATGCGCAACTGTCGGAAAACCGACTCGCGCAGGAAATCGGGGTGAGTCGCACTCCCATCCGAGAAGCCCTGCGTCGGCTGGAGACAGAGGGGTTGGTCCGGCGCGGAGACAACAACCGGTTCACCGTCTCGCTGCTGACTACCAAGGAACTCAACGATGCATGCGACCTGCTGATCTTGCTCGATACTTACATGTTCACGCGTGCGTCCGAGGCCATGTCCCGCGATGATTCCCGTGCACTCGAAGATCTGGCTCAGGACATGATTAATGCCGCCGAGCAGGGAGATGCCGAGGCGTGGGTGCAGGCGGATACGTCCTTCCACGAAGTGATCCTCCGAGCAGCGGACAACCCCACCGTCGCCGACATCGCGAGAGTGACTCGCCGCCGTATCCAACGGTTCTGGAACCGATCCTTGGAGACGAGCACTCGATTGACCACCTGCTCCCAGGAGCATCGGGAGATAGCCGGCGCCGTGGCCAGGGGTGAGCGAGACGAGGTCGAGGCCGCCGTCACCGATCACATCAACCACATGCGATCGAGCGTCGAGACCATCCTTCAGGTGGCGGGCTCGGTGTTGGGGGTGACGTCACGATGATTTTGGCAGCAACTCCTCCGGCATCGATTCCGGCAGCGACTCATGCCGCGCCGAATACGGAAAATCGGTTGACACGGGCCGACGGGACCCCAAGGATGACCGGTATACAAGGCCGGATACGGATTGCCGCGTGTGCGGCGCCTGATTCGACGGATGGAGGCTGCTGATGGGCGGTTCGTCGCTGGGTGTCGGCATGATCGGGTACTCNTTCATGGGGGCGGTGCACTCGCACGCCTGGCGCACCGTGGGCCGCGTCTTCGACCTCGGGGTCGACGTNGANATGCGTGTCATCTGNGGCCGNAATGAGGAGGCCGTCACGGCNGCTGCCGCNAAATANGGATGGCAATCGGCGGAAACGGACTGGCGAGCGGTGATCGCCCGTGACGACATCGACATNATCGACGTGTGCACCCCGGGGAGTTCCCACGAGGAGATCGCCGTTGCCGCGTTGAATGCCGGAAAACACGTCATCTGTGAAAAGCCGTTGGCCAANACGGTCGCAGAAGCNGAGCGGATGGCNGCNGCNGCNCAGGCCTCGTCGGGCAAGTCCATGGTCGCCTTCAACTATCGCCGTGTGCCCGCCNTGGCGTATGCCCGNGAGCTGGTNCGGCAGGGGAGACTNGGCCGCATTTTNCATGTGCGAGCNGTNTACCTCCAGGACTGGATCATCGATCCGGAGTTCCCCCTGGTCTGGCGCCTGGTGAAGGAAGAAGCGGGNTCGGGTGCGNTNGGAGACCTCGGTGCCCANATCGTCGATGCCGCCCAGTTCGTCACCGGATCTCAGATCACGAACGTNAGCGGTGANCTCCGTACCTTCATCGACGAGCGGCCGCTCGTAGGAGAAACGCACCTTCTNGAGGCGACGAAGAGCGCNGAACGNGGCAAGGTCACGGTGGANGACGCGGCCCTGTTCCTGGCGAATTTCGATAACGGCGCCGTCGGNACGTTNGAAGCAACCCGGTTTGCCAGCGGCCGGAAGAACGGCATGGCAATCGAGGTCAATGGAGAAAAGGCGAGCCTTCGGTTCGAGTTCGAGTCGATGAACGAACTGTGGGTGCACGACCACACGGTGGACGGCAAGGATGCAGGATTCCGCCGCGTGATGGTCACCGAGAGCGACCATCCCTACGTCGAGGGTTGGTGGCCNCCAGGNCACGTGCTCGGCTACGACCACACCTTCACCCATGAATTCCGAGATTTCGTCCTCGACATCGTCAACGANCGNGCACCGGAGCCNTCATTCGCCGACGGCCTGTATGTGCAGCGAGTNCTCGATGCTGTCGAGCGCAGTGCCCAGGCTCANTCCGTGCGAACCAACGTNTAGCCGATCGATAGGAGGATCGACATGCCGCGTCCGATCGCGTTGCTCACCGCCCAGTGGGCTGATCTCCCCTTTACGACCGTGTGTGAACTGGCCAGCAAGTGGGGCTATGACGGTCTCGAAATCGCCTGNTGGGGAGACCACTTCGACATTCATCGAGCCGTNAACGAACCGGGGTACGTCGAGGANCGNAAGGAGATCCTGGCCTCGTACAACCTGAAGGCGTGGGCNTTGGCNAATCATCTCGTCGGTCAAGCNGTCTGCGACAANCCCATCGACGAGCGGCACCAGGGGATCTTGCCCGAGCGGCTGTGGGGCGACGGTGANGCTGAGGGTGTNCGNCAGCGTGCTGCAGAAGAGATGAANGACGCNGCCCGAGCCGCCGCCAAGATGGGAATCCCCACCGTTGTCGGATTCACCGGATCGTCGATCTGGCACACNGTGGCCATGTTCCCTCCAGTCCCNGCCGAGATGATCGAGCGCGGCTACCAAGACTTCGCGGACCGATGGAATCCGATCCTGGACGTGTTCGATGANGAAGGAGTGCGCTTCGCGCACGAGGTGCACCCCAGCGAGATNGCCTACGACTANTGGACGACGAAGCGGTCGCTGGAGGCCATCGGCCACCGGCCGGCNTTCGGNCTGAANTTCGACCCCAGTCACTTCATGTGGCAGGACCTNGACCCGGTCGGATTCCTGTGGGANTTCCAAGACCGGATCTACCACGTGCACCTGAAGGAGTCGCGCAAGCAGCTCGACGGGCGCAACGGTCGACTCGGATCCCACCTGCCGTGGGCCGACCCTCGCCGAGGGTGGGATTTCGTCTCGACCGGCCACGGCGACGTGCCCTGGGAGAGCATCTTCCGGATGTTGAACTTCATCGGATACGAGCACTCGATGTCGGTGGAGTGGGAAGACGCCGGGATGGATCGACTCACCGGAGGGCCGGAAGCATTGGACTTTGTCCGCAAACTGACCCAGATCGAGCCGGCCGAGAAGGCCTTCGACGCGGCCTTCTCGTCGAAGAGTTGAGGACGACATGCTGACGCCAGCGCAGGACATCAAGCCGACGAAAGCGGACAAGTTCGCGTTCGGCCTGTGGACCGTGGGCTGGCAGGCCCGGGATCCCTTCGGTGATGCGACCCGCCGGGCCCTGGATCCCGTGGAGTCGCTCGAGCGATTGTCCGAGCTCGGCGCCTGGGGCGTGTCCTTCCACGACGACGACCTCGTTGCTTTCGACGCAGATGACTCGGCGAGACGGGCGCGATTCGACGAGTGGAGATCGGCCCTCGATCGAACGGGAATGGTCACCTCGATGATGACGACCAACCTGTTCACCCACCCGGTGTTCAAGGATGGTGCCTTCACGTCCAACGACCGCGACGTGCGACGGCTGGCCATTGCCAAGACCCGGCGCAATGTCGACTATGCGGCCGAGCTCGGTGTGCCCACCTACGTGATGTGGGGTGGGCGCGAAGGCTCGGAGATGGACGCCGCCAAGGACATCCGTGATGCGCTCCAGCGATACAAGGAAGGGGTCGATCTGCTGTGTCAGTACGTGATCGACCAGGGCTACGACCTGCGCTTCGCTATCGAACCCAAGCCCAATGAGCCACGCGGAGACATCCTGCTCCCAACCGTCGGTCACGCCATTGCCTTCATCGATCAACTGCAGTACCCCGACATGGTGGGCCTGAACCCAGAGACCGGTCACGAGCAGATGGCGGGGCTGAACTACGTGCATGCGATCGCGCAGGCGTTGTGGAGCGGCAAGCTCTTCCATATCGATCTAAACGGGCAGCGCGGTATCAAGTACGACCAGGACCTGGTGTTCGGACATGGGGATCTCACGAACGCCTTCTTCCTCGTCGACCTGATCGAGCGAAGCGACTACTCCGGTCCCAAGCACTTCGATTACAAGCCGATGCGAACAGAGGACCTCGACGGTGTGTGGGCGTCAGCGGAGGCCAACATGCGCATGTATCTGATGTTGCGAGATCGCGCGCGAAGCTTCCGAGAAGACCCGGCGGTGCAGCAAGCGTTGCGGGCCTCGGGCCTGGAGTCCTTGGCGGAGCCGACCCTGACGCCGGGGGAGACNATCGACNACCTCACNTTCAGNGCNGANGCNGCNGAGCGGCTGTCTNATCGTGGATACGGCTACGTGCAGNTGTCGCAGTTGGCCGTCGAACACCTGATGGGNGCTCGATGACATCAACCCGAAAGTGCATAAATATCCGTTTTACATTGATNGTTACAAAGTCGTCACACAAATGGACCCTGCGTTAGCGGGGTCAACCGAAAGGATGTGATCAGCGTCTCTCAAGCCCACGACANTCNGTGGNGCTCGACGGAGGCTGGTCCTANNAAGGAGAGAGAGGAAGGGAAAGCGGGATGACACACAGTGCAACCCAAACTCCCGTGAGCCGACGCTCGAAGCGTTGGACTGGACGTCGCATGGTCGCAGCGATCGCCGCTGTTGGTCTGGCTTCGACGGCCGTACTCGCGGGTTGTAGCTCGGGGGATGATGGAGCGAGCGGCACCGACGATCCGGCTGCATCGGATGANGGTGGCAACGACTCCGAAAATCTGAATGAAGACGGCGGNGGTGACGGCGGAGAAAGNTGCGCCGATAACCCAGACAACCCGCTGTGCGGTAGCTCCGACACCAACATGCAGGGCAAGTCGATCGAATTCGGCTACTCGCGTATCGGTGGTTGGCCGCCCAGCGCAGCGCCCGAGGCCATGTGGCCGGCGTTCCAGTCCTACGCCAAGGAAAAGTACGGCTACGACGTAAGCGATCTGGCGTTCGCCGAAGCACCCTTCGGTGAGCTGTTCCAGAAGATCGCACCGACGCTCGCTTCAGGTTCGAACGAGTTCAACCTGATGATCGTCGACAGCCAGTGGCTGGGCGCGCTTTCCGAGCCAGGGTGGATTGTGAAGGCCGACGAGGTCTTCGCGTTGAACCCCGAGCTCGACATCGAGCCCTACTCGTCGCTGGTGACCAACACNTACCAGGTCTACCCGGATGGCTCCGGACAGCGTTGGGGCTTCCCGCAGATGCCCGACACCCAGGGCGTCTTCNTGCGTAAGGACTGGCTGGAGGATCCGGCAAACCAGGCGGCGTTCAAGGACGCTACTGGCAAGGATCTGCCGACCACCTACGAGGAGTACGAGAACATCCTCATGGACGACTTCCTGGAGATTGTTGACTTCTTCAACGATCCGTCAGGAGGCGTGTACGGAACGGCCATGATGTACAGCAAGGAGTACGACTTCTTCTCCTGCGCGTACTACCCGTTCGCATACTCGACCGGTGGTGAGATCTGGAACCCGGAGACCAACGACGTCTACGGAATCCTGAACTCCGAGGTCAACGCAGCCGCCATGGAGAAGTTCGTCGGGCTCAGCGAGTACCAGCCGGAGACCTTCGCCACCCAAGGAATCGGTGACATGATCGACCTGTTCACGCAGGGTCGCGCATTCTCCGCCTTCCANTGGCTGGCCGTCGGTGCCTTCATGCACAACCCGGAGGCTCCCGANGGNGGCGTGNNATCACCCGATCAGTACCTNGCNATTCCGCTTCCGAANTTCNAGGGACCGGATGGAGATGCCAACATCATCGGTGCAATGGGTGGTCAGCCGTGGGTGATCAACTCCTTCAACGATGACGACCAGATGCGTGTCTCGGTCGACTTCCTGAAGTGGTGGTATCTGCCTGAGACTCAGGATGTCTTCATCCTGGAGAACGGCGGTCTGCCCTGGTCNAAGAGCGGCGCAGCCAACCCGGCTTACGCCGACATCCCGTACCTGAAGCCCTTCTTGTACATGCTTGGTGAGGGACGCTCGCAGGACTTCTGGCACTTGCCGGAATACTCCGAGATGCTCGCCGTGCAGCAGGAGGCCTTCAACGGCTACGCGACAGGAACAGTGTCCAGCGCTGCTGAGGCGCTCGACTACTCCGCGGCTAAGCAGCAGGAAATCCTGTTCAACGCCGGGCGCACGACGGTAGCGCCTCCGGAGGGAACTGCAGGGCGCACTCTGCAGTAGTTCCTCGCGGTACTGACGATGTTCCCCGGCGCCTGTACAAAGGCGCCGGGGAACATCCCAACTGAAAGGTGACGATGAGTTCGAGTTCCGCACCCCCGTCGGTTGCGAGCCGCATGGAAGAAGGGATTCCCGCGTCTGCTCCGCCGAGGGCGAAATCGAAGAAGACCTGGTGGTCATGGGGGCTGCTTGTCCCAGTGCTGGTCTTCTTCATTTTGATGAATGTCATTCCCACCATCTGGATGTTGGGGCTGAGTTTCTACAACTACACGCTGACGTCTTCGGGGGACCCGCGATTCATCGGCATGGACAACTACAACCAGTTGGCCAGCGCCGGTCCGCTGTGGTTATCCCTGGGCCGCACGTTCATCTTTATGGTTCTTGCGGTCGCGATTCAAACAGTCCTCGGGGCCGTCGTGGGCTACTTATTCTGGAAGAGCAACAAGGTTCCCGGCCGTCGCGTGGCGCTCACCCTGCTCTTCACTCCGATGATCTTGACCCCCTTGTCCTCGGGTCTCTTCTGGCGCTTGATGCTCGACCCGGTTTTTGGGGTTATCAACTACTTCGGTGAACTCATTGGTTTGGAGAAGATNGACTTCACCACCGATGCAACTCTGGCATTTCCTGCCGTACTTGTNGTGGANAGCTGGATGTGGATTCCGTTCATGGCCTTGATGACGCTAGCGGCCCTGGGATCGGTCCCAAAGGCAGAACTGGAAGCCGCCCAGGTGGACAACTTGTCGTTCTGGCAGCGACTGATCCACGTGATCATCCCGGCAGGAAAGTTCATCATCATCCTGGGAATCCTGCTGCGGACCATTGATGTGTTTAAGACCATGGACCTGGTCTATCTGATGACGAACGGCGGGCCGGGCGACCGCACCGAACTCATCGCGGTCGCGCTCTACCGCTTGGCGTTCAAGAGNTTCAACCTTGGCTACTCGTCGGCGCTGGCGGTGCTGCTTCTGTTCATCGCGATCGCGCTGACGTCCATTTACCTCTTCGTGCTCAATCTGCGGTCCCGACGGGAGGCTGAGAACGCATGACATCCCCCATTCATGATTCGCCAGTGGTGCTGCCGGAGGAGAATGCTCCGAGCAAGCGNAACGACAAGGAACGCCGCCTGACTATCTCAGGTGTCATCGCGTGGATCGTTGCGCTCATCTTTTTCGCTCCGATCTTTTGGATTTTCCTCGCGGCGCTCAAGACTGANAACACGATCCTGGCCTACCCGCCGAAGTTCATCTTCACCCCGACGCTGGAGAACTTTGCGGCCCTGATCACAAAGCCGAACGTGGGTCTGTACTTCTTCAACAGTGTGTTCTTGTCCGTCGGNTCGGTTGCTATTGCGATTGTCGTGTCCTACCTGGCGGCTTACTCNTTCTCGCGATTCAAGCCCGCAGGTACGGACTTCTTGATGTTCCTGCTGTTGTCCACACGATTCGTTCCTGCTGCGGCCTTCGTGATTCCGTTCTTTCAGCTCTTTGGAATCTTGAACTTTAAGGACACTTACCACGGTCTGCTGATCTTCTATGTCATGTTCTCGGTGCCGTTCTCCGTGTGGATCCTCAAAGGGTTCATCGACGGCGTATCGCAAAGATTCGACGAGACGGGTCTGGTAAACGGAGCGTCGAGAGCCCACGTCATCTTCAAGGTGGTTCTGCCCCAGGTGAAGCCTGGGCTCGTCGCCGCCTTCGTCTTCAACATCATCTTCGTCTGGAACGAGTTCCTGTTCAACTTCCAGTTGGGTGGTCGNAACACCTCGACCATCCCCGTCGCGTTGTTCACGAGTTTGTACGACGGAGGGGCAACNAACTGGCCGTACGTGGCATCCCTGGGAACCGCCTACGTCTTGCCGCTAGCAGTGCTCATCTTCTTCTTCCAGAAGTATCTGCTGGTTGGTATGACCTTCGGAACCGTGCGAGGTGAGGTCTGATGTCGACACCGGTTACCGAAACCGTCGAGAAGGGCAAGAGCAAAGTCGCTTTTGCGCGGCGCGCCCAGAACTGGGTGATGGTATTCCTGATCNTCTCTTTGCTGTGCGTGGCGCAGCCCTTCTCTCTTCAGCTATTCGGATACGGGATCTTCCTTTTGGGAATCGCTGTTTTCCTACAGATCGCCGTCAGCAACGTGACACCGACAGCCGGNGTCCGAGCCACGGTCGTCAAGTCCGTCATCATTGTCGCGGTCATCATTGCCATTTTCGCCATCAGTATTTGGGTGACTCCGATACTCGTTGAAATGGGAAGGTAGTTGTGTCTGAAGCAACCGTGTCGGCATCATCTGCCCTAACGCTCACCGGCGTTTTCAAGGGATACGGNTCCACGCAGGTTCTCGAGAACTGCACTATGAGCGTGAATCCCGGTGACTTCTACGTCGTCTCGGGGGCTCCCAGCTCAGGCAAGTCCGTCTTGCTCCGCATCGTGCTTGGNCTNGAGCCCGCCGATGCCGGCTCCGTCCATCTNGGTGGGAAAGATGTGACATCAGCAGGACCCCAGGAGCGGCACGTGGGTTACGTTCCCCAATCCTTCGCGCTNTTCCCGAACAAGTCTGTGCGCGAGAACATCCTGTATCCGATGCGCCTGGACAAGGTCGGNAAAGTCGAGATGCAAGAGACCCTCGATCGGGTGTGCGAGCTCCTNGCGATTGAGGACTTGCTGGATAAGCGGCCAGACCAACTCAGTGGTGGGCAAAAGCAGCGAACAGCGATCGCCCGAGGCTTGGCCAAGCAAACGGACTTCTTCGTCCTCGACGATCCGTTGGTCGGTCTCGACTTCAAGTTGCGCGAGCGGCTTATTGATGATCTNAAAGCGACTCGNTCTGCCCTCGGGGTCACGTTCTTGTACTCGACGTCCGACTCGCTGGAATCCTTGCTGCTCGCCTCCCGCGTGGGAGTTTTGGCGGACGGCGGCATCTCGGAAGAGGGTGACCTTGACGAGGTGTACGACACTCCCCAGACTGCGTCGTCGATGCAAGCCCTCGGATTCCCCAGCGCGAACCTGNTCGACGGTGACGTGCGGTCCGTCGGGTCGTCGACCATGTGCTCGACAGTGCTCGGCGAGGTCGAGGTGAGCGGCGATGTCGCTCCTGGNCCGGTTCTCGTGGGAATCCGATCCGAACATGTCCAAGTGGGCGGGGCGCGTGAGGGCGCTGTTGCCTGCTCGGCGACTTTGCTGTTCACCGAAGACGTCGGGGGATCGGAAATCCTCTATCTNGAGGTGGACGGTGTACCCATGTCGACGGTCCTCGGTTCGGGAAGCGAGGCTCTCGCCGCGATCGGTAGTGGAAGCGTCGACATCGCTGTGGACCCGACCTCATTTGTCCTGTTCGACCCGGTGAGTCGAACCCGCGTAGGCCAGGGAGTGCAACATGGCTGATGTTCGGATAGACGGCATTTCGAAGTACTTCGGTGACTTCGGGGCCGTGAAAGAGGTCTCCACGGTTTTCGAAGAGGGAACGGTGACNGTTCTCCTCGGTCCGTCCGGGTGTGGCAAGACGACCCTCATGCGCATGATCGTCGGCCTGGAAACGCCAACNACGGGAAGTGTCATGATCGGTGANACGGANGTGACGCGGGTTCCCACCAACAAGCGTCANATCGGCATGGTGTTCCAGTACCCGGTGATCTACCGTGGGACCACCGTGTCTCGAAATCTNGAGCTGCCACTCATCGCCGCCAAGATGGATTCAGCAGCTCGCAAGAAGCGAATCAATGAGATGGCCGAGATCATCGGGTTGACCGATGTTCTCGAAACGAACGTGGACCGNTTGGACAACGCCGGCCGGCAGAAGGTTGCGGTGGCCCGCGAAGTGGCCCGCCAGCCGGAAGTCCTCCTTTTCGATGAGCCGATCACGAACGTCGACCTCACCTCGAAGTTAGAGCTCAAGCGTTCGTTGAAACAGCTCTTCACCGAGTTGCGTCAGACCATCATCTACGTCACGCACGACCAGACCGAAGCCATGAGTCTCGCGGACAGGATAGCCCTTATGAATACGGGCCGTATCGTCCAACTCGATGCTCCGCGGGTCGTGTACGACCGACCGGACGACGTGTTCGCCGGCTGGTTNTTGGGNAGNCCNGGTATGAACTTCNTGCGNACGGGCTTCGTNGTNGAAGGNTCGTCGNTGCACAGCCCCCTGTTGGCGTCACCGATTCCTGTGGGTGCCGAAGCGCAGCACGCAACCACGATGGGCATCCGGCCCGAGCAGTTGACGGCCTCCTTGGAAGAGCAACCAGATCACGTCCGGGCAGAGATCGTAGATAAGGCGATNACGATCGGTGGCCGCATGCTTCTGGGTGTCAAGGTTCAGGACCTCGAAATCAAAGCCGTGGTCGAACATGACATTGGCAAGAATGCCTCGTCCTCGATTTGGATCAAGTTGCCGAGGGAGAATCTGCACCTGTTCGATGCCCACGATCGAAAGATTGAGGCTGGTCTGCAATCCGTTGGCTGATGCACCGTGGATCGGGTCCAACCTGAAGATGGCCCTCGGTCGCGAGGAAACCCTTCGGCTGGTTCAGCATGTTGCGGGCCTGGACGAAGGGGTCATGCGAGCCCTCGTTATCTCGATGCCCTTTCTCGGTGAGTCCGTCGCCGCAGCTGAGGGCTCGGGGTTGCGAATAGGGGTCCAGGGCTGTTCCACCCACGATCGAGGTGCCTATACGGGAGAGGTAGCTGCGCGAGACGTTGCGTCGATGGGTGCCGACTTCGTCATGGTGGGGCACGCGGAACGGGTTGCGTTAGGCGAGTCGCTCGAGTCCTTCGCTGAACAAGTCCAGCGAGCCCGGGAAGCGAACCTGAATGTGTTGGTGTGCGTGGGAGAGGAAGCACAGGGAGATCACGACAGCGACGACCTGATCACGCAGGCACAGTTGATCGCCGACGGTCAATTCCATGACGGCGATGTTCTGGCGTACGAGCCCTACTGGGCGATCGGGGAGGCAGGANGCGAGGCACCGGTGGATTACATCGATGCCAGGATGGCTCGTGTGCGGTNGGCGCTGGGAGAAGACGTCACCCTCGTCTACGGTGGCAGCGTCAACGAGGGCAACTGTGCTCAGATTGCATCTCTTGATGCAGCGTCGGGGGTATTTGTCGGACGCGCGGCCTGGAGTCCCGCCAAATGGAGCGGGATCGAGGCCCGGGTGAGAGGAGAAGATCAATGAAGCAGTGGTTGTTGGCCTTGGGCTGCGACGAGGCGGGTTTCGCCCTCAAGGAGTATCTACGAGACAAGCTTGCATCCGATCCACGGGTTGCGGGCGTAAGCGACAGCGGAGTACTNGACGGGCAAGACTCAACGGCCTATCCAGAGATNGGGCTCAAGGTAGCGACGGACGTCGCGGCCGGAGACGCCCAGCGGGCCCTGTTGATCTGCGGAACGGGAATCGGCATGGCCATTTCCGCGAACAAGGTCAAGGGAATCAGAGCGACGACGGCGCACGACGTCTATTCCGTCGAGCGATCGGTCCTCAGCAACAACTGCCAGGTGCTCACTCTGGGTGCTCGCGTTGTCGCTCCCGAATTGGCTTGGGCGCTCGTTGACCGGTGGCTTGACCTTGAGTTCGACGACTCGTCCCCATCGGCGGCGAAGGTCCAGATCATTACCGACTATGACGAAGGTGAAATATCACCGTGACCCACGACAAAACACTGGAGGGCTTGAAGGCCTGCGTGCTTGCTGCCGAAGGCGCCGAAGATCTCGAGTACTACGTCACCCTCATGCGACTCCAAGAAGAAGGCGTCGCTGTGGATACCGTCGCGCTCTCCATGGATTCGTTTGCGGGCAAGAACGGGTTGAAGATCACGCCTGACCTGACCATCGATGAGGCGGCGGGGATCGCGTACGACGTCGTTGTCCTACCGGGGGGCTGGGCACCGGACAAACTGCGCAGATCCGAGCCTGTCCTGGAACTCATTCGCAACCGGTATAAAGCCGGTGCGGTGGTAGCGGCGATCTGTCACGGACCGTGGCTGCTGATCTCAGCGGGGCTGGTCCAGGGGCGTCGAGCNACGGGGTCCCTGGGTATCAAGGACGACTTGGAGAACGCCGGAGCTGTGTGGGTTGATGAGAGCGCTTTCGTCGACGGTCAACTCGTCTGGGGACGAGTCGTTGCCGATATCCCGAACTTCTGCGGCGCACTGGTGACGCGCTTGCGCGAGTACGCGACGTAGCGTCACACGCTCGCGAGCTAGCTCCGCACGTTCGCAGCGAAAGCCGCCACTGATTCCAGGATGATGGCCAGGGAGGTCGCTCCTGCGTCTTGGTGGCCGACTGCCCTGTCNGCAAGGCGGGACGCCCTGCCTTTCATCGGCTTCAGGTCTTTCGTGGCCTCCGCGGCCTGTCGAGCAGTCACCGCGGCCTGTTCAAGAGACGGAACGAGGTCCTGCCCTTCGAGGCTGGCGAGTTTCTCGATGGCTGGGTGGAAGGAGTCAAGCAGGGTCTTGTCTCCCAACTCGGCTCCGCCTAACTGCTGGATTGCATCGAACATGGCCTGATAGATCTCCACCCAGTCCGACACCGAGCTGACATCGGCTTTGCCCGAGCACGNCTGAGCGGCGGCCGCGAAGGCGACCTCGTACAGCGGACCGATGGTGGCCCCGACCTCGATCGCGTACGCATCGGACGCGGCTTGAAAGGCCTGTTCGACGCTGGGGTCGGGGGGAAGGTCGTCCATGGCTCGCCGGACGGCCCGCATCCCGATCGTCATGCTCACGCCGTGGTCACCATCACCGACTTCACCGTCGAGGTCACATAGGAAGTCTTTGTTTGATTCCACGTCGATGGCAACCTGCTCGAGCAGGAGTCGAACGGAGTCTCCGGTCAGGGTTGGCATTCGTTGCTCCTAGGGCTTCTTGTACATGCAGGTGTTGACGGTCGAGTCGAGAAGGGCGCCCATTTCGTCGTCCAGACGGACGAGACTGATGGAGGCACCGGCCATTTCCAGCGCGGTCACCATTTCGCCGACGTTTTTGTGGCGCACCCGAAGTCCGTTCGCGTCGCAGATCTCCTTGGCTTTGCGGTAGACCACATACAACTCCTCCGCGGGCGTTCCCCCGAGTCCGTTTACCGAGAGGGCGACTTCGCTGCCGGAGTAGTCCAAGTCGCCAAGGATCATGTCCATCATCGCGTCGACGATGTCGTCGACGGGGGCGACCTTTTGTCTCTTGATGCCGGGCTCTCCGTGGATGCCTAGGCCCAGTTCCATCTCGTCTTCCTCGAGATGGAAAGTGGGGCGTCCGTTGGCCGGAACGGTGCACGAGGTGAGGCCGACGCCCACCGTGCGGGTGTTCGCGTTTGCGCGGGTGGCGATCTCGAAGACCTCGTCGAGCGAAGCCATCTGCTCGGCCTTGGCGCCGGCAATGCGGAAGACCCAGAACAGGCCACCAATACCGCGGCGACGGTCTGCCTGGTCGATGGGCGCCGACGCGACATCGTCGTTGAGAACCACGGTGCGGACGTCCATGCCCATTTCTCGGCATTGGTCCTGGGCTTTGTCGAAGTTCAGACAGTCGCCGGCGTAGTTGCCGTAGAGGTAGAGAACACCAGCGCCGGAATCAACCGCAGTTGTTGCCTCCACTACCGGTCGGGCNGGAGGTGAGGCGAACACGTTGCCGAACGCNGCCCCATCNGCCATNCCTTGACCGACGTAACCNGCGAATGCGGGAAGGTGNCCGCTTCCGCCACCGACAACGATGCCCACTTTGCCNTCNATCGGGCTGGCTACCCGCGCGATAGATCGACGCCCCACTCGCCTGACGATGTCGTCATTNGCGGACAGAAATCCGTCCACCATCTCCTCGACCANGTCGAACGGATCATTTATTAGCTTCTTCACTCGAACTCCACGAATCGAACTCGATTAAGGAATGCGCGGCAGTGTATCCTCTNGNCGCCGGCCTGTGGTCGGTTTCTCCATCTACGGCGGAAGAGGAAAATNGTGCGTCGAACCCTCGCAGGCGTTGCCCTCATCGCNTTGNTGNTTACCGGATGCTCGTCNANCGAGGTTGCCNAGGGATCCGATCCCGGATGGGTATCCAGCGACGCCGCTATCNNCGGGGTGAACGACGCGGGTTTCGACTGCTCGGAGGACTCGTTCTCCGGNACCAAGCAGGTCATCACCGAGAATCCGGCAACCGAGGAGCCGCTGGGGGGCGAGCTCATCTTGTGCGGTGGATTCCAAGTATTCCTGGTAGGTGACATCGATGAGTACTGGGAGTCGCTCTCCTCATCCTGTTCGGCCGTGACGGAAGAGGAGTTGGCCTCCGAGGCGGTGCAGCGCGAGGTGATCGTGGGCAGCAACTTCGTTATGTCGGGAACCGGTCCCGACCAGTCCTACCCGGAAGAGGCNCCGGCNAGCGATCTCGCCCGCGCTTTCGGAGCCGAGGTTGAAACGCTGAAGTCGATTTACGAGACGATCTGCCCGGAAATCGGCAGCACGTAAAGCCCCCGCCACGGTAGGTTNTTGCGTCACGGGGCAGGAGGGAGAATCGTGGTTNAGATNGCAAGTATCGGGGTCCACATCATCGACGTGTTGGGCCGACCGGTTTCCGAAATTCCCCCGGGTCAGAACATTGCGCTGATCGATGAGATTCGGGTAACCGTTGCCGGCACCGCAGGTGGCACGGCCGTGGACCTGGCCAAGCTGGGCGCCGACGTCAGCAGCATGGGCGCGACGGGCGACGACGAACTCGGAAAAGTTATGCGGGGCATCCTGGAGCGATACGGCNTCGATTCATCGGGTATGAGAACCCACGNCGATGTNCCGACCTCGGCCACCATGCTTCCCATCCGNCCGAACGGAGAGCGACCCGCCTTGCATGTGATGGGNGCGAATGCGGTCTTCTCGGCGAAGGACGTCGACCTCTCTGCGCTTGGGGCATTCGATGTTGTGCACGTTGGTGGNACNTTTCTNATGCCGGCGTTCGACGGGCCCGACGCGGCCGCGGTACTCGCCGCCGCGAAGGAGCAGGGGGCCATCACCACGATGGACGTTCTCGGGGTTGAAAAAGACGGCATGGCGGACATTCTGCGACCGTGCATGCCTCACCTCGACTACTTCATGCCCAATATCGAAGAAGCAGAAATGGTCTCCGGCCTCTCCACTCGCAGNGACCTNGCCGGATTCTTCCTCGACATGGGAGCGNCAACCGTCATNTTGAAGATGGGTGATCAGGGTGCAAGCATCAATCGGGTCGGNGAGGCAGAACTGCGGGTCCCTGCATTCGCGGTGGACGTCGTCGACACGACGGGCTGCGGCGATGCCTTCGATGCCGGATTTATGTTGACGACCGCGGTGGGCTGGGAGATCGATCAGGCAGCTCGTTTCGGGGCTGCGTGCGGCAGCCTCGTCGCAACCGGACTCGGCTCCGATGCCGGCATCGTCGACTTCGACTCCACTCGGGAGTTCATGGAGACGTCAGAAACAATTCCCCTGGTCGACTGACGTGTCGACTGACGTTACGCGTCGAACGGAAACGTGACGGCCGTNAGTTCCTCGCTTACCCGCCACAACTGNTCGGCCTGCTGCCGGTCCTGCGCNGCGTCCGACCGACCCACAGGCTTTGGATGTCCTCGCATTTCACTNATNCCGTCCGGTCCGATGTAGGAGTTGCCCGGGAGTCCGGGCATGGTCGCGGCGAAGAGTGTCGGCAGCGCCCCACTCTCNGCNGANTGCGCGAGAACGNTGTTNGCGAGTNCGGCGATCCGCGCTTCCCACNAGGAGCCGCTCATCGTGGGGCCNGCGCTCTGCAGACCCGTGGCCGCCCACCCNGGGTGTGCAGCCGAACANGTNACGGTGAGGTCGTCGGCNTCNAGGCGACGCTGGAGTTCGAGGGTGAACAGCAAGTTCGCGAGNTTGCTCTGCCCNTATGCACCCCANTTGCTGTANCCGTTTTCGCCGGTGAGGTTNTCGNNGTTGATNCGGNGNACCATNCGATGAGCGCCTGAAGAGACATTGACNATGCGGGAGTGGGGAACNGCGACCAGTGCCGGCAAGAGCAGCCCTGTCAGNGCNAAGTGCCCGAGATGGTTGGTGGCNAACTGCAGTTCGTAACCGTCNGCACTTTGCCGATACGGAATCGCCATTACTCCGGCGTTNTTGATCAGNAGATCNAGACCCCCGTCGTAATCNCGTGACCANTCGCTGGCGAAACTGCGGACGGACGACAGATCGCTGAGGTCGAGNTGGCGCACATGGACCGCTCCCGGTGTGGGGCCCATGAGNTNACGTGCCNTGTCTCCCTTTNNTTNATCGCGAACAGCCAGGGTGACGTCGGCGCCNTTGCGGGCGAGGGCTNGAGCGGTGTAGAAGCCGATGCCGGAATTGGCGCCCGTGACGATGGCCGCTCGGCCGGTGAGGTCCGGCATGTCGGCAACGGTCCACCGGTGTCCGGCTTTGCTNGAGNNTGGAGAAGCNGGTGACGCCATGGCTGTATTGAAGCCAACGATCGTTGGTTNGGCAGGTTGGGGCTGGGGTTCGCAGATGGNGCGCCCCCGGGTACGCTTTANCGGCTTCACGCCCCAATAGCTCAGTCGGCAGAGCGTCTCCATGGTAAGGAGAAGGTCTACGGTTCGATTCCGTATTGGGGCTCGGAGTACGGGCCGATCTCAGCAGTGGGTTCGGATCGTGCAGGGCGGGGTAGCTCAGCCTGGCAGAGCAAGCGGCTCATAATCGCTGTGTCGCGGGTTCAAGTCCCGCCCCCGCTACCAACAGCAACAACCGCCGTAAGCAAGACTAGGAACACGCAAGGGCGCTCGCAGCGCACGGAGAGAGGCAGATCAGATGGCCAAGGCAACGGACGTTCGTCCGAAAATCACCATGGCGTGCGAGGACTGCAAGGAGCGCAACTACATCACCAAGAAGAACCGGCGGAACGACCCCGACCGGCTCGAGGTGAAGAAGTTCTGCCCGCGGTGCAATAAGCACACACTGCACAAGGAAACCCGCTAGGGCCCAAAGGGCACCCGTGGCACTTAACCCCGACTTCGTCGGACGCTCGTACCCTCCGGGCGNTCCCTATCTCGTGGGGCGAGAGAAGGTNCGGGAGTTCAGNNAGGCGCTTGGAGTCACCGAGCCGGTNAGTCTCGANGTCGACGCGGCCCAAAGCCGCGGATACACCGATGTCGTGGCTCCACCNACCTTTGCCGTTCGACTCGTGATGGCCGCCGCCGAGTCGGTCGCCNTTGANCCCGACCTCGGCCTGGACTACTCACGAGTAGTCCACGGCGATCAGAGGTTCGAATATTCACGACCGATCGTCGCCGGTGATGAGCTCCTCAGTCACGTCACGATTGACGGAATTCGATCCGTGGCCGGCAACGACATGATCACCACNCGAACGGACATCTCNACTACCGNCGGTGAGCATGTCGTGACGAGTTACACGGTGCTCGTTGCNCGNGGAACCGATNGTGAGACAGCATGANCGGCGTCGACGTCGGGTACGAGATTCCCTCGCGCGATTTCCGTATCACCCGGGAGACGCTNGTTCGATACGCCGGCGCCTCNGGAGACTTCAACGTCATCCACTGGAATGAGCGGATCGCCCACGAGGTTGGTTTGCCCGACGTCATCGCGCATGGNATGTTGACGATGGGCATGGCGATTCAGGTCGTTACCGACTGGTGCGAAGACCCCTCNGCTCTNGTCGACTACGGCTGTCGCTTCACCNGGCCCGTGGTCGTCCCGGACGATGGAGTCGGCGCAANACTCCANGTGAGTGGAACNGTGACAGCNGTGGANGACNACATCGCNACCGTCTCGCTCAANGCNATGTGCGCTGACGTTTCCGTTCTCGGTAAAGCCATCGCNCGCGTCCGCGTGGGGTGATCNAAGANTGAATGCTCCCGATNACNTNCANGCGCTCGCTGCCGCNCGGGCAGATGCACGNTCGGCGAAGGACTTCGCGCGGNCCGATGCAATTCGAGCCGAGATCGATGCTGCCGGCTGGANGGTNGTCGATACGGCGGGTGGCTTCGAGCTCGTNGAGAAGCCNCCGTTCGAGGTNNTCCGGGACGTGCACGAGTTAGTGTCGTCAGCCCCCGTCGAAGCACCGACGGTCGTCTGCGTGATTATCGACGGCTGGCCAGACGACACAGACGTGTGCCTGAAGGCTCTGCAGGCCCACGCACCGGCGGATGCCACAGTTTTGGTGATCGATTGCGCCAACGTCGACGACGCGGGAACGCGAGCCGAAGTGTTCGCCGACGATCAACCGGAACGATTTCGAGTCCTACACATGGAGCCCACACTCGCATCGCTCGGCTGGTCAAGCGTCGTGTCTGCGGCCATCAATCTGTCACGGTGCGAGGTGTTCGTCATTATGGATCTGTCGACGATCATCGAGGGAGATGCGTTCAGCCCCATGCTGGACGTCCTCGGTCGTGATGGCGTCGTGGGCACAGGATGGAAGGGCGTGAACGTGAACGTTGATGACGGATGGCGCTCTTTCGATGCGGCTGATGTGGGAGAAGTGGACGCCATCCTGGGATACCTGATGGCCCTCAAGCGCGAGGCCATTGAACTGGTCAGACCCGACCCGAAGGCGCGCTTTTACCGCAACGCCGATATGGAGTGGAGTTTGGCGCTTCGCGAGGCGGGAGGGGTTCTGGCCATTCCGTCAGATCCGCTGCCGATCCGCCAGGGGCGGCACCACGGGTATCACGACTCCGACCCGACCTTTCGGGAAAAGCAGTCGAAGAAGACGTACGACCGGCTACTCCAGCGCTTCCGCGGTAAAGATCACCTGCTCGCTCCACGGTAAGCCGGCAATTCGATGACAGGCCGGCAATGCCTCCTAGGCTGGGTGACGTGACGTCACCTGTGGACCTGGGGCCGGGGAGTTTCGCCGAGCACACGTCCCTGCGTGTGGGTGGTGTCGTGGGAACGTGGATCGTGGCGCGCACCGAGGCGGCGTGCATCGAGGCAATCGTCGAGTGCGACGACCTTGGCCGATCGGCTCTGGTTCTCGGCGGTGGTTCGAACGTCGTGTGTTCCGATGCGGCCTTTGACGGAACCGTGGTGCAGGTGGCGCCGACGGGCATCACCAGCGTTGATCAGGAGGGGCTTGTACGCGTCGTTGCGGCTGCTGGTGAGGAGTGGGACGAACTTGTGCTGCGAAGCCTCGCCGTTGGATCCGCAGCCTTGGCGCCACTCAGCGGTATCCCGGGCCTTGTTGGCGCATCACCCATTCAGAACGTGGGGGCGTACGGGGTAGAAGTTGCCGATTATCTCGTGAGCGTCCGCGTCTGGGATCGCACCGGGAGATCCGTGCAGGAACTGTCAGCTCAGGAGTGCGGCTTCGGTTATCGCACGAGCCGATTCAAGCAAGAGCCGGACCGCTTCGTTGTGCTCGAGGTTGCCTTCGATCTGCCCGTCGATGAGTCCGTGTGCGTTTCCTACCCGCAACTCGCGAGCACTGTGGGTGTCTACGTTGGGGCGAGCGCGGACGGAGCGCGAGTGCGTGAGGCGGTCATGGAGTTACGGCGCAGCAAGGGCATGGTGCTCGATGAGCACGATCGCGATACCTGGAGCGTTGGCTCCTTCTTCGTTAATCCGATCGTCAGCGACGCGGTGGCGCGCACNTTGCCCGACGAGTGTCCACGCTTCTCGACCCTGTCGTCCTCGGACGAGGTAAAGGTGAGCGCAGCGTGGTTGATCGCAGCGAGTGGAATCGACCCCGGCTTTCAGTTGTCCGAATCCGGCGCCCGGGTGTCGAACAAGCACACGCTGGCGATCAGTAATGCGGGAAGTGCGACCTGTGAAGACGTCCTCGAACTTGCCCGATGGATGCGGTCATGCGTTGCGGACAGATTCGGTGTCGAACTCGTCGCGGAGCCGCGACTGATCGGATGCACCTTGTAGGGAGGGCGTTATGCAGGTAGATAGTTCCGCGAACGCACCAAGATTGCGAATGAGCGTTACTCCCCAAGGAGGGTCGCGATACGAGCGATCCCCTCGGTGATCTTGTCGTCGGATGTTGCATACGACAGACGCATATACCCGGGCGTACCGAAAGCCTCACCGGGCACGATGGCGACCTCCACCTCGTCGAGGATGAGCGCCGCCAATTCCGCAGATGACGCGGGATGATGGCCACGAATGTCCGTGCCCAGAACTCCCTTGACCGAGGGGTAGACGTAGAACGCTCCCTCGGGTGTGGGGCATTCGACACCGGGAATCTGATTGAGCGCCTCGACGATGAGGCGGCGACGTCGATCGAAGGCGACCTTCATGTCNTCCACGGCAGCCAGGTCCCCNCTGACCGCNGCNAGCGCNGCGATTTGNGACACGTTGGCGACGTTGGACGTTGCGTGTGACTGCAGGTTGGTGGCNGCCTTCACGACATCGGTGGGTCCGATCATCCAGCCGACACGCCATCCGGTCATCGCGTAGGTCTTGGCCACTCCGTTGATGACGACGCATTGGTCAGNCAGTTGNGGAACCNCNACNGGCATCGACGNGAANACGGCGTCTCCGTAGACGAGGTGCTCGTAGATCTCATCGGTGACTACCCACAGACCGTTGTCGGCGGCCCAGGTGCCGATTGCCTCAACTTCCGCGGGGGAGTAGACGGCGCCGGTTGGATTNGAGGGAGAGACGAANACGAGCATCGTCGTTCGNGGCGTCCGAGCTGCTTCAAGTTGTNCGATGGATGCGCGNTAGCCGGTCGTTTCGTCGGTGGGGACCTCCACTGGGACACCGCCCGCNAGGGCNATCGACTCNGGATAGGTCGTCCAGTAGGGCGCGGGGAGCANNACCTCATCGCCCGGATTCAGTAGGGCTGCGAAGGCGTTGTAGAGGGCTTGCTTGCCGCCATTCGTGACAAGCACCTGATCGGCTCCGATCTCCCATCCAGAATCGCGGAGCGTTTTCTGGGCGATCGCCTCCTTCAATGCCGGTAGTCCTCCTGCGGGGCTGTATCGGTGCCACCGCGGATCGCGGCAGGCGTCGACGGCTGCGGAGACGATGTAGTCCGGTGTGGGGAAATCGGGCTCGCCAGCTCCGAAGCCGATGACCGGCCGACCGGCCGCCACGAGGGCCTTCGCCTTCGCATCCACGGCCAAAGTGGCCGACTCACTCATGGAGCCGATGCGCCGNGAAATNCGGTGGGCNGGGGATGTCACTGGCTCATCCTGTCAGCAGGCAGCCCCGGGGTCGCCGGCCGCCCGGACCCCGCCGTACACTTCGTCCCGCGGTACCTCGGCGTAAGCCTGCCCACAGGGTGATCGTCGTGGCCCGACCGAGGGCTGTAGCTCAATTGGTAGAGCACCGGTCTCCAAAACCGGCGGTTGGGGGTTCAAGTCCCTTCGGCCCTGCTGATCGGTGAACGGCCGGACAGTTGTAAGCGATAGGAAGGCACGGTCATGGCGGAAGTCCAGGAGCGTCAGCAGCCCAGTGGTGGGTCTGCTGGGTCCGAACGCGGCTTCTTCTCCCGGCTNGCGCTTTTCATTCGNCAGGTCATNGCNGAACTCCGCAAGGTCATCTGGCCGACGCGAAAAGAACTGATCGCNTACACCACCGTGGTGTTGTTCTTCGTCCTTGTGATGGCGGGNATCATCGCGGCCTTTGATTANGTCTTCANCCAGGGAGTGCTCTTCGTCTTCGGCTAGTAGACCAACGAGCCCCCACCACCCCACCCAAGCAAATCGAAAGAACCGAGGAGAACCCGCCGTGTCNGAGCAGGACCAACCCGTTGTCGACCCGTTCGCGGTGCCTGAGACAACCGACGCAGCNCCGGCGGAAGCCGAGACAAGCGACGCAGCTCCGGACGCCGNNGNGATCGCGTCGGANTTCGTTGCCGATGAGGTGACAGCCGATGACGTNCTTNTNGACGANGCCCAGGCCGAGGNGGAAGCCGACGTTGTGGCGGAAGCGCAGGAGATCGTGGACGCGGTCGGCGCTGTCGACGCAGGTGCTGCCGACGCNGGTGCTGNCGACGCGGGTGCTGCCGACTCCGATGCTGAGGCGGAGAACAANGACGAAGANGTTGATCCCGCNGAGGCGTTNCGTAGNGAAATGCGCATCGCCCCTGGNGATTGGTACGTCGTTCACTCGTACTCGGGTTATGAGAACAAGGTGAANGGCAACATCGAGGCTCGCACGACGACCTTGAACATGGAGGATTACATCTTTCAGGTGGAAGTCCCGATGGAGGAAGTCACAGAGATCAAGAGCGGCGTGCGCAAGCAGGTGAAACGCAACAAGTTCCCGGGCTACGTCTTGGTTCGGATGGATTTGACGGATGAGTCCTGGGGCGTTGTTCGGCACACTCCCGGTGTGACTGGCTTTGTCGGGAACGGCCATTCACCGGCGCCCCTGTCGTTGGACGAGGTCGTCAACATTCTGGCTCCGGCACCAGAGAAGAAGCCGGTTGCTGCCGCGGGCACGACGAGCGTCGCCGACGATGCCGCAACCGCGGTCGCCCCGGTAGAAATCGACTTCTCCGTGGGTGACTCGGTGACCGTCGTCGATGGACCGTTCGCTACGTTGCACGCCACGATCTCCGAGATCAACATCGAAGCTCAAAAGGTGACCGGGCTCGTCGAGATCTTCGGTCGCGAAACCCCGGTTGAGCTTGCGTTCAATCAGATTCACAAGAACTAGGTCGAGCACACAAGTGGCCGGCGCCGCCGGCCCTGAAGGAAGCAGAGAGAAGATGGCACCGAAGAAGAAGGTCGAAGGCCTCATTAAGTTGCAGATCGAGGCTGGTCAAGCCAACCCGGCACCGCCCGTTGGCCCGGCACTCGGCCAGCATGGCGTCAACATCATGGACTTCTGCAAGGCGTACAACGCCGCGACGGAGGACAAGCGCGGGCAGGTCATACCCGTCGAGATCACCGTCTACGAAGATCGCTCGTTCGACTTTGTTCTGAAGACCCCGCCAGCCGCCAAGTTGATCTTGAAGGCTGCAGGTGTTCCGAAGGGTTCGGGGACGCCACACACTGTCAAGGCTGGGTCTATCACCAAAGACCAGGTCCGTGAGATCGCTGAAACCAAGATGCCGGACTTGAACGCCAATGACGTGGACGCCGCGATGCGCATCATCGAAGGCACGGCACGTCAGATGGGAATCACTGTCTCGTAGTTCCCGTGCTTCCCTGCCTCCGTGCGGGGACGGTTCGCTTAACAACTGAATAATCACCATCGTGGGAGAGCCAGCGCGGCTCGCACACCACATCTGCCGACAAGGAGAGCAGTTATGAAGCGCAGCAAGGCTTACCAGCAAGCCCTCGAGAAGATCGAGGAAGACAAGCTCTACAGCCCGATGGGCGCCATCAAGATCATCAAGGACACCGTGTCCACGAAGTTCGATCCAACGGTCGATGTGTCCATGCGTATGGGCGTCGATCCGCGAAAGGCGGACCAGATGGTCCGTGGCACGGTCAACCTTCCCCACGGAACGGGAAAAACCTCCCGAGTACTCGTGTTCGCCGGTGGCGAGAAAGCCGATGAGGCTCGCGAGGCGGGGGCGGATTTCGTCGGAGCAGACGACATGCTTGAGAAGGTCAAGGGTGGTTGGACTGACTTCGATGCCGTTGTTGCGACGCCGGACATGATGGGCAAAGTCGGCACTCTCGGCAAGGTTCTCGGTCCTCGAGGTTTGATGCCGAATCCCAAGACGGGCACCGTCACGATGGACGTTTCGAAGGCCGTCGGCGACATCAAGGGGGGCAAGATTGAGTTTCGTCTCGACAAGCACGCCAACCTGCAGTTCCCGATTGGCAAAGCATCGTTCACCGCGGATCAACTCAACGACAACTTCACGGCTGTCGTGGACGAGATCAACCGCATGAAACCGTCCGCGGCTAAGGGGCGCTACATCAAGAAGGCGACTCTGTCCTCCACGATGGGCCCGGGAATCCCGATTGATCCCGCCAAGAGCGAGGACGACGACTTCTAGACGACGTCTTCCAGGTCGCGTACCCCACCCCGATAGTACGTCGAGAACGGTGCCGTCGATGTCGCGAGCGGATCGGTGTCCATGGTGATGATTTCGGTCGCCTCCGACTGGACCCGCGAACGTCTCGAGGCGATCAAGGCCGATTCGACGCTTGCCGTCGTCATCCCGGCGTTGAACGAAGAAGGCACCATCGCACAGGTGGTGTCGGCAATCGCTGCAGAACTTGGCGAGCTCGTCGATGAACTTGTGGTGATGGACTCGCTGTCGTCGGATAGCACCGCTGAGGTCGCCGCGATCGCGGGAGCCCGCGTTCACTCGGTGGCGGATGTTCGACCGGATCTGGGTGTTCACTCCGGCAAGGGTGAGGCGTTGTGGAAGTCGCAGTTCGTCACGTCGGCTGACGTGGTCGCCTTCATCGATGCCGACCTGACCGAGTGGGGCACACATTTCATCCTCGGCGTGGTCGGCCCCCTACTTGCGCACCCTCAGGTAGCCCTGTGCCGCGGCTTCTACGACCGAGTCCTGGACATCGACGGTGACGTGACGCTCGAGGGCGGACGCGTCACCGAACTCGTGGCCCGGCCCTGGTTGACCCTCTTTCGTCCGGAGTTGGGCGCGATAGTGCAACCGCTCGCGGGAGAGTGGGCGATTCGACGGAACGTGTTCGAGCAACTGCACGTGCCGATCGGATACGGAGTGGAGTTCTCCACCCTGCTGGATGTCTACGACGAGTGGGGGATAGACAGCATTGCTCAAGTGGATCTCGGGCGTCGCGCCCATCGTCATCAGAACATTCACGATCTGTCGGTGATGGCCGTCGAGATCCTCGCGACCGCCGAGCGCCGGCGCGCGCGGACGGCAGGCCCCACGGTCACCGATGCCTTCAGTGCCGATGTTCAACTAGCCCGCTTGTCGGAGCACCGGCGGTGGAGTTACCGAGCGGTGCCAGTGACCGAGCGCCCACCAGCCAGCACGCTCATCGGCCAGCACGCTGATCGGCCCGGCTGACTAACCGACTATCGTCT
>NZLD01000007.1 GCA_002694095.1 Micrococcales bacterium
GCGTGATCGAGACTGCGAATCTCCCGGGCCTTGCGAGCCCGCTTGATCTGGGTGACCTGCTTCTCCCCGCCTCGGGTCCAGCCGATCGCCAGCCCGCGCGGGAGCAGGTAGTTGCGTCCGTAGCCATCCTTGACTTCGACGATGTCTCCGGCGTCGCCTAGTCCGGCGACCTCCTGGGTAAGGATCAATTTCATGTCGCGTCCCCTTACCGAGCCGTCGAGGTATAGGGAAGAAGAGCCATTTCGCGAGCGTTCTTGACCGCCATCGCGATATCACGCTGGCACTGGGTGCAAGTCCCAGTCACTCGCCGTGCGCGAATCTTGCCGCGGTCCGAGATGAATTTGCGCAGCAAGGCGACGTCCTTGTAATCCACTCCCTTGACACCTTCCTTGCAGAAGGGGCAAGCTTTCGCCTTGACCATTCGCTGTTGCGCTTGGTGCTTGTCGCGCTTGTTGTCGCGTGCCATTGGTTTCTCCTATTTTCTGAAATATGTCTGTGCTGTTTAGAAAGGGGGTTCGTCGAAGTTGTCGGTTGTTCCGCCTGTGGTCCAGGGATCCTCCGCAGGTGCGGCACCACCAGAATCTGCGCCGAATCCGCCACCGCCGCGCTGGACGCGGTTCACCTTCGCCGTCGCGTAACGCAGGGCGGGGCCCACGTCGTCAACATCGATTTCAAACGACGTTCGCTTCTCCCCTTCCCGCGTCTCGTAATTCCGCTGCTTCAAGCGGCCGGTAACGATCACTCGCGAACCTTTGGTCAACGACTCGGCAACGTTCTCGGCGTACTGACGCCACACGCTGCACCGAAGGTAGGTCGGATCAGTGTCTTTCCACTCGTTGGTCTGCTTGTCCATGTACCGCGAACTAGACGCCACGGTGAAGGACGCCACGGCTGCACCACTGGGGGTGAAACGCAGCTCCGGATCGTTCGTCAGGTTTCCGACCACGGTGATGTTGATGTCGCCGAGTGCCATGTCAGCCTCCGAGTGCGGCGTCGGCCTTAGCTGCAGCCTTGCTGACAACCGGGCGAGTGATCTTGGTGCGCACAATCGCCTCATTGAGGTTCAACTGGCGATCGAGTTCCGCCACCGACTCGGGCGTGGTGGTCAGATCGAGCACAACGTAGATGCCTTCGGTTTTGTGGTTGATCTCGTAGGCCATCCGGCGACGGCCCCAGATATCGACGTTGTTCACGGTGCCACCATCCCCGCGGACGACGTTGAGAAACGCCTCCAGGCTGGGCTGGATGGTCTTCTCTTCTAGATCGGGNTCGAGAATNATCATGACCTCGTAATGACGCATGAANTGCCCACCTCCTTTGGACTGAGCGGCCCCGGATCTCTTCCGGAGCAGGAGGGCTATTTGCGCGCCGTTGGTTTNCCCNACAGCCAGAGAAGGGTAACGGTGGCTCTCTCTCCCCTACAACCCGGGTACGGGCCGTTGCCTAGAGTGCGGGTATGCGGATTGCGACGTGGAACGTCAACTCGATTGGAGCTCGCATTNAGCGGGTAGTCGAGTGGCTGGAATCCGCTCAGCCCGATGTGGTCGCACTCCAGGAGTTGAAATGCACCACCGAAGCCTTTCCCGAGATGCCGATCCAGGCGTTGGGGTACGAAGTGGCTGCGCACGGGAACGGCCGTTGGAACGGGGTGGCAATTCTTTCCCGGNTAGGACTCNNCGATGTGGTCCTCGACCTCGCCGACCANCCCCCGTACGAGGACGTGATCGAAACCCGCGCNATCGGTGCCACGTGCGGTGGCGTGCGTATGTGGAGCTTGTACGTNCCGAACGGACGAGAGCCCGACCACGAGCACTACGCCTACAAGCTTCGCTGGTTGNCNGCNCTGAAGGCGACCGCNGAGGCNGAGTTGGCNGCGAATCCTGACCTGCCGTACGCCCTGACCGGTGACTTCAANGTNGCANNGNGCGATGANGACGTNTGGGACATCTCGTTGTTCACNGANTCCACNCACGTNACNCCNGCNGANCGTNNNGCGCTCAGCGGACGTNNAGTCNNTCGGNCTCGNCGGANGTCANGCCGCGGGCACTCAAGGGNGAGCCGTACACATTCTGGGATTACCGCAACGGAGCTTTCCACCGCGGTTGGGGGATGCGCATNGANCTAGTCCTCGGCAACGNACCGTTCACNAGCGCCGTGAGTGATGCNTANGTNGANCGNGAGGCCCGCAAGGGCAAGGGTGCCTCNGACCACGCGCCCGTCGTCGTGGATCTCGATCTTGCCTGATCTCCGCAAGGGCCCGAACCTGTGAGCCTGCACGTGCGCACCATTAGTGCGGAGACCCACGCACGCTGGTTGCGGTCACAAGCATCTGTTTCCTTCCTGCAACTTCCCTGCTGGGCCGATGTCAAGGTCGGATGGCGCANGGAATCCGTCGGCTGGTTCGACGGTGATCNNCTGGTNGGCGTCGCACTCGTGTTNCACCGCAGCGTGCCCAAGATCCGCTGGCGGACGCTCGCCTACATTCCNGAGGGGCCNGTGATCGACTGGACNNCNCCAACGNACGATNCCNCCGATTGGCTGCAACCNCTNCTTTCGCACTGCGCAACGGTCGGCGCCTTTCAGGTCAAGATGGGGNCGCCGATTGCCGCCCGCCGTTGGAACGCGGCCACGGTCAAGCAGGCCTTGGCCGATGCTGACGCAAATCGCCCCGAGGACACTCACCAGCCGACGAGCCTCAGTGAAATCCCCGCCGATTGGTCCTCACCCGTGGCGCCCGCGGTGGTCGAGGCCCTGCGATCAGCGGGCGGAACGCAACTGGCCAATTCTGGAGCGGGGTTTGCTGATGTGCAGCCGCGGTTCGTCTACTGCGTTTCTTTGCAGGATCGAACGCTGGACGATGTCTTCGCCGGCTTCAATCAACTGTGGCGTCGCAACGTGCGCAAAGCTGACAAGTCGGGGGTGGTGGTTCGTTTGGGGTCACGCGAGGACCTCGCAGACTTCCATCGCGTATATGTCGAGACGGCCAAACGCGATCACTTCACTCCTCGCGGCCAGGTGTACTTCGAGCGCATGTGGGATGCACTCGATTCGGCGACCGACGACTACCACGGCATGACACTCCACATAGCCGAACATGAAGGCCACGTCGCGGCGGCCACCATCATGATCCGTGTCGGGGATCGTGCGTGGTACTCCTACGGTGCTTCCACAACAGCCGATCGGGACGTCCGCCCGTCCAACGCCCTGCAGTGGGACATGATCACGCGTGCACACGCAGCCGGTTGCTCGGTCTACGACCTTCGCGGCATCTCCGACACATTGGATCCGGCCAATCACCTCCTCGGTCTCGTCCGCTTCAAAGTGGGTAGTGGCGGGTACGCCCAGGAATACATCGGTGAGTGGGACTTCGCGTTGCGCAAGACATGGGCGCGCGCGTACGCCGCCTACTCGGCGCGCGCCCGAATGTAGGGCAAGATCAAACCGATGACTTTCTCAGTTGCTGTGAATGGATTCCGTTGGCGGGCGCACCAGGATTCGGTCGTCGATGCCATCGTTCACGCGTCCGGGAATATTCCGGTGCCCGTGATCAAGGGAAACGGATACGGGCTCGGTGCCGGCATCTTGGCGCGTGAGGCCATGCGTGTCGGAGCGGACACCATCGCCGTCGGCACAGTGTTCGAAGTCGACGACGTCGCAGCGGACACGCAAGGTGACATCGTCGTCCTCGAACCGTTCAATCCGATCGACCGTGCGGCGTCGGCCGAATGGGCGCGCCTGGGAGAGCGGCTACACGCGGGTCGTGTCATTCGAACGATCGCTACCTTCGACTCGCTCAGGTTTCTCGCCCAAGACTCGGGCTCGGTCCGCGTCATCCTCGAAGCGAACACATCCATGCACCGTTTCGGATTTCGCGAATCCGAATTGCTCGCGGCACTGGCTGACGGGGACGTTCGGGAAGCCATGGAGCGTGGACGCGTTCTGGTCGAAGGATTGGCCGTGCACATGCCGATCGATCAGCCGGCGGACGATGCACCTCCGCGTGGTGTGGGCGAGGGCAGCGCCAAAGCCCGGGAGGTCGTGCGCTGGGCGGGCCTGTGGCAGACCGAAACCGAAGTGTGGGAGGGACACAACGCTCCGATCAACACGATCTGGGTGTCCCATCTCGACGACACCGAACTCTCGGTGGTTCGCTCCAGCGTGAAGGAGTCGGTGGTCCGTCTTCGCACAGGCACTCGCCTATGGCTCGGTGATCGGGGTGCGCTCACTGTAATGGGAACAGTCCTGGCGTTTCACCCCGTCGCGTCCGGCACACACGTCGGCTATCGGCAACGAACCGGACCCAAAGGGGGAACACTCGTCGTTGTCTCCGGCGGAACTGCGCACGGCATCGGGTTGGCTGGTCCGTCACCGGTCACATCCATCCGGCAACGCATCACCACGGCGGGGATCGGTGCGCTCGACGCAGCGGGCCGAGCGATGTCGCCCTTCTCCTGGCAGGGCAAACAGCGCTGGTTCGCGGAGCCACCGCACCAGCACGTGTCGATGCTGTGGCTCCCACATCCGTGTGTAATCCCCGAGGTGGGTGATCAGATGACCGCCGAGGTGCGTTTCACGACCTCACGGTTCGACGTGGTTCAGGGTTTGGACGACTGACGCCCGCGAGGGTGAGTGCATCGGGCGCACCGTCGAAGGGTCCNCCACCGGGGTCGTCGGCGTCTGCGGCGATGCCGTCGCCACGCACCGGGTCGTGCNTGGGATGGATCATGTCTCGAATGACCATGGCTGCGAAGTACACGGTCGCGGCNACGTGCACGAATGTCGCGACTGCGTACAGCCCTGTCCCGAGCGCCTTCGCGTCGTCGACGTCGTAGCCGGCGAGGTGCCACCANATGGCAGCGAAATACACCACTTCTCCCGCTTGCCAGATCAAGAAATCTCGCCATCGGGGGCGAGCCATCGCNGCTAACGGAACCAGCCACAACACGTACTGCGGCGAGTAGACCTTCCCGGAGAGTGCGAACGCGGCGATCACGAGGAAGGCGATCTGCGCCAGGCGCGGTCGGCGCCTCGTGGCGAGCGCGAGCACGGTGACAGCGAGGAACAGTGCGAGGAAAGTTCCGGTGGCGACGAGATTNAACGCATCGGCCGGTACCGCGGGTAGTCCCAGAACGCTGGCGGCGTACCACACNGAACCGAAGTCGACGCCGCGATCAGCATTGAACGCGTAGAAGTACCACCAGCCATCCCGGTTCGCGAGCGCGAATGGCACATTGACAACGAGCCAGGTAGCCGCAGTNNTGCCAGCGAGGATCACCACCGGCCTCCACCGTCCACTGCGCAGAGCCAGGATCGCGAAGGCGCCCAGAAGAAGAACCGGGTAGAACTTCGCGGCGATCGCGAGTCCCAGAGCAACACCCGCCCACCCAGGTTTGCTGCGCGCCCACGCAAGTATTGCCAACGCCATAAGGGCAATCGGGATGAGATCCCAGTTGATCGTCGCGCCGAGAATCATCGTCGGGGCCGCAGCGACCAGGGCGGCATCCCATGGTCGATGTCGCACGGTCAACGCCGTCGCGACAACCGCGACCAGGAGAAACACCANGAGACCGATCACGTTGACGTTGAAGAACGCCACGATCGGCNCCGATCCAGNNATNCNCGACACNGGGGTGGCAAGCAGGGTCGAGAGCCACATGAAAANACCCGTCACGACCGGGTACTCCAATGGTTGACCGNCGGGNGGTGTCTGCAGNTAGGGNATAAGTCCTTCAGCGAAGCCGCGGTACCCGAACAACGCTGGAATGTCGGAGTAGCACAGGTGCTCATACCGGTCCGGGGACGCCCACAATCCGTCGATGCANGNGTNATCGAGGAAGTAACCGACGACGTAGCCGANGGTGGCNAGCANGATCAGTACGCGAAGAACGCTCCANGGCGGCGCTACTCGTGCNACGCGCTCACCGAGTGGACCGCCGATGATTGGAGCGCTCGCCGCNACAACCGGGTCGCTTCGTGTCGGCCGTGCTCGAGATTCGTGCNATGACGGCACGCTCACTGGGTGTGCCTCCCGCGGGTGATTACTCGGACTTCTTCTTGTNCTTCTTGCCCGACGTACGAGCATTCTCTTGTGCGCCGANTTNCGCCGATGCAGTGACCGTNCCGTCTTGGTCGGCGGGTTNCTCTNCTGGAGCCGGGTCTGCTGGTTCTCCACCCGGATCACCTTGGTTGGGNTCACCCGAGTTTGGCTCTCCTTGATNCGGGCCCAACTGCTCCGGGTCTTCCGGATTTGCCTCCTCGAGTCCGGGGTCAGGACCGAAGTCTTCGATCACCTCCGGGGTGGGACATCCCAGCGGCACTTCCTCCATGTCCGGAGGCANGANNTCCGGGCAGTCCATTCCCTTCAGGGAACCCTTNGGCGGGTCCGGGAANTCCGCGACATCNGTCTTCTTCAACGCACCCTTCATGAANCCGGTCCAGATGGCGGCGGGGAAACTGCCCCCGGTCACGGTCTCGCGCCCGCCCGTCCCCGANAGCGACACCGGGATTCCCTTCTTGTTNTCCTTCGTCAAGAAGACGGCCGTTGCCAATTGCGGTGTGAAGCCNACGAACCAGGCGCTCTTGTTCATGTCCGTGGTTCCGGTCTTCCCCGCTGCGGGCCGACCCAGGTCACGGGCTGCGGCGCCGGTGCCACGNGAGACGACATCGGTNAGTGCGTACGTGACGGTGTCCGCGACGCCTTTCGAGAAGACTCTCTTCGTCGACGGTTCGTGCTTATACAGAACCTCGCCNTTGTTATCCATGATTCTNCGGACNAACGTGGTCTTGGCTCGTTCCCCACGGGCCGCGAAGGTCGCGTACGCGTTCGCCATGTCCACCGCCGACGGTGATGCCGTGCCGAGNACGAAAGTCAGGTCCAGATTCTTCAAGTTCATACCCGGGGTTCGCTTNGGNATNCCCGCNCGCACNGCNGCGTCCGCGACCCGATCGACTCCCACCGCATCTTCCATGGCGACGTACGCAGTGTTCACCGATTCGCGGGTGGCTTCGAGGAGTGTGATTTCGCCGTACGACTCGTCGTTGTAATTGGTGAGTTCGTATCCCTTGATCTTGGCCGGGGAGTCGCCTTGCCAGTAACTCTTGAGTGGAACTTCGCTCTCTAACGCTGCCGCGAGCGCGAAGGGCTTGAAGGTCGACCCCGCCTGNGCGAATTGTCGCGTCGCGTTGTTGATCTGATCGTCGATGAAGTCCTTGCCGCCATACATCGCCACCACTTCGCCGGTTCCCGGTCGAACGGAAGCGAGTCCGATACGCACCCCTTTGGTTTTGGATTCCGGGCCAAACTTGCGGACGGCCCGTTCAGCAGAACGTTGGGCCTTGCGGTTGAAGGTGGAGACCACGGTGAGTCCGCCACGCTGGATTTGTGTCTCGTCAACACCGAGTGCGAGAAGCTCCTGGTGGACAGCGTTCAACAAGTGCCCGGTTTGACCACCGAGTCGATTGCCCGCTTGCCGCTGTGCGATCTCTGGGAACTGAGCGCTGTGATATTCGGTTTCAGTAATCCACCCTTGGCCGAGCATCCCGTCGAGGACGTACTGCCACCGACCGCGAAGTGTGGACATGTTCTCTTCGGGGTTGAGTCGTCCGGGATTGTTCATAATCGCGGCCAGAACCGCGCCCTCGCTCAACGTAACATTCTGAATCGGCTTGTTGAAGTAGGCCATGGCAGCCGCTTCGATTCCGTAGGCATCCCGGCCGAAGAAAGCNATGTTCAAATAGTCCTCAAGGATCTGCTCCTTGGAGACCAAGGTTTCGAGTTTGAAGGCAAGCAGTGCTTCCTTGATCTTTCTTTTCCACGTCCGTTCNTGAGTCAAGAACGCGTTCTTCGCATACTGCTGNGTNATGGTCGAGCCACCTTGCATCCATGGACCGGANNCAAAGACGTTGTTCACTGCCGCGCGCGCGATGCTGATCGGTGAAATTCCCCCGTGGTCATAGAANCCCCGGTCCTCCGCTGCCAGCACNGCTTCTTGGACGTGCAGGGGAATCTGCTCGAGGTCGCTCGCGCGTCGGTTGGCGTCACTCAGCCGTCCNATCTCGTGCTTGCCTCCCGCGTAATAGACCACGGTCGCCTCGGTTGTGGCGAGGTCGTTNGGGGTCGGCACCTCGGTGCGCGCGAGAACAACACTGAACGCCACNACAGCCGCGGTGGTCGTCAGCACGAAGAACGCGGCAACTCCCCACAAGAAGACCTTCAGCGGAGAGCGACGCGGCCGTGGAGGACGACCGCCGGACCCTGATGAACGACGACCGTTCGGTGGGCGACCGCGTCCTCCGTCACCCGCACCACCATGGGAACCACCAGACCGACGGCGGCCGCGTGATCGTGGCGGCGCGCCACCNGACTCGTGCGTGCGGAAGCGACGACCNGGNGTGCTCGGATTCNTGGGNGGAACCGACCGCGGGTCAGCGGAACGGCGTTGTCCGTCAGAACTNGAACTCGNACGCGAAGCCGAGCGAGGTCGACTCGAGGAGCGAGCTCGGGTGCCTCGCTGCGTCGGTCTCCTGTTGGTCATGTCCTCACCAGGTCGGGGAAGGGAACCTGCTCCTGCNCGCGCCNGAATNNTTNGGGCCACAGGGAGGGGTGTGACTCCTGGGATTCAGTAGAACAAGTGCACCAGAAATCCCCCCTGGACCGGTGGCGGCACGCCGTCAATGCGGCAGGAGGGGACTAATCGAGTTCTCGGAGGTCGGCAGGCGTGGGGAGTGCCCGACGAACCGTGCCATCTCCTATCCGATATGTCCGTAATAGGTAGTTCCAGTGGCAGTCCGGGCANACCTCGACNACGTACACACCGATGTCCCCGAATCGATGAGCCAGGGACGGCAANTTCTCGGTTTCCCGGATCCGACCCGAGTAGGGCCCCAACTCGTCGCCATACACGTAATTCAAAGTCACCAGATTCACCGAATGACACGCCGGACAGTCCTCATCGGTCGCTTCNCCGTGGAACGTGGCCGCCTTGACGAGGTACGGATCGGCATCACAAAAGTCACTACTGAGGATGCCCCCGCGGTGGAACCGTCGAATATCCGATCGTCGTTGCAGTGCGTAGTCGATGACCGCTCTCGGTGCTTGTGGGTCCGCGACTGGCTCGGGCGGAGGCAANGGTTCGCGGCGTCTCTTTTTGCCCGACGCGGACGTCCTCGAGNCCGACTCGCCGCGCACGAGTGAGCCACGCACCGACATCGTGCGCCCANTACCGCCACGTGGAACAGCCATCGAATGAGTCTACGGGACCCGTAGCCTTTCGCCATGGCTGTTCAGGACTCCTCGAACCCTGGACACGGCGCCCTNCGGTCTGTTCTTGCNAGCCACAATTTCCGCCGCCTCTACAGCATCCGACTCGCCGGTCAGTTCGGTGACGGACTGCTGCAATCCGCGCTCGCGACGTTCGTGTTGTTCTCTCCCGAGCGTGAACCAGATGCCGTGCGCGTCGCCGCAGCGTTCGCCATCTTGCTGCTGCCGTACTCCTTCATCGGTCCCTTCGCCGGGGTGTTGCTCGACCGNTGGCAGCGGCGCAACGTCCTCGTGNGAGCAAACCTGCTGAAGTCGCTCTTCACNGTGCCGATCATCGTGGTTGTTGGCNCGGGTCAGGCGGACTTCGTCCTTGGACTTTTCGTGCTGATCGTGCTCGGCGTCAGTCGGTTCATCCTTGCTGGCTTATCGGCCTCGATGCCGCATGTGGTCAACGGTCGTGAGCTCATCACGGGAAACGCTCTGGCTCCCACTTCCGGAACCATCGCCGTGGGGGTCGGGGGGATCATCGGCGTCGGGATTCGAGCCTTGGCTGGCGGCGGCGATNCCGGAAGTCAGGTTGTTCTTGTCGCCGCGATTGTTTCCTTCGTGGTCGCGAGTTTCCTNGCTACCCGGCTCGCCGCCCACGCACTCGGACCCGACCATGGGGCACCGGTNGATACGTTCGCCAGCGTCGCTCGTGGACTCGTCCTCGGTGCGCGGACACTGTGGGACAANGTTCNGGCACGCAACATCATGGTCACGATCATCGTGAACCGGTTCGTTTTCGGAGTCCTCACCGCCGGNGCTCTGCTGTTGGTTCGCGGGAGCCTGCACCCACCCACGGACGTCGACGCAGCGCTNAGTGACTTCGTCCTCGCCACAGCCGGNGCGGCCGTCGGNGCGTTCTTCGGNGCAGTCNTGACACCCACCATGACGCGACGGATCGGTATCGGTCCCTGGGTGGGCATCGTCATNGTGCANGGGGGTGTGGTCGGTTTCGGACTGCTCACCGCCACGGCCATCAACCCGCAGCTGGTGACGCTGGTCGCAGGGGCCGCCTCCATNGGCTTGGCTGGACAGTCAGTCAAAGTGTGCGCGGACACCGTGCTGCAGCNCTCCATCCCCGACGATCGATTGGGGCGGGTTTTCGCGCTGTTCGACATGATCGTCAACATNGCCCTGGTTACTGGGATCACGGTGACCGCTTTCGCCTCGCCTATTTCCGGACAATTCACCGGTGGCTACCTGATCTGCGGCGCTCTTCTGGTCCTCGCNGCGTGGTGGTATCGACGATCTACTCGGAGTCCTGCACAGCGCTCCTGAAACCGGCCTATGCTCGGGCGCATGTCGAACGGAGCCTCGGCGACCTACGCCCAAAGCCCGGTNACCCGGAAGAAGTGGCGGGCCCGCTCGTACGTCTCCCTCGTGTTGTTCATCGTCGCGACTCTTCTGACACCCATTGCCGTCATCGGTCACTGGGGTCANGAAACCATCGCGAACCCCGAGCAGTACATCAACACCGTCGGTCCTCTCGCGGANAATCCNGAGATCCANCAAGCAGTGGCGGACACGGTCAGCGACGCGATCATCGAGAAGGTCGACACGAGTCAGGTNGCCAGCGGGCTCGTCGGTGTGATCATTCCCAATGAAGCCCTGTCGAATCTGCTTTCCGGTCCGATCAAAGCCGGCATCGACGGTCTCATCCGCGGCGCAGTGGACAAGTTCGTCACCTCCGACGCCTTCCAAGAAGCGTGGATACGTATCAACGAGCTTGCGCAGAAGGGCTTCATCGCAGCACTCACCGGAGATCCGACCGGCCCGGTGCAATTCGAGGGTGACGAGTTGGTCCTCAACATCTCCTCCCTCTTGCAAGANGTGCAAACCGCCCTCGTGGACGACGGGATCAACATCGCCGGACTCGTCACGATCCCGGACTCGGACGCACAGGTCGTCCTCCTTGACTCCCCCGAACTGGCTCAAGCGCGGGCGATCTACTCCCTCACNTCGCCGTTCCTCGCCGTGATCTTGCTGATCACCGCCGCCCTGTTCATGGTGTCGGTGCTCCTGGCGNCCCGCCGGGCACGCACCACCGTCGTCGTCGGCGTCACCGTCGTCACCTGGTCGCTCACCCTCCAATATCTCCTGGCCAGAGCNGAAGAAGGTTTCGTCAATNCCTTCGCNGGGTCGCTCTTCGAAAATGCTGCCGCGGCCTTCTATAACCAACTTCTNACGTACTTACTNCTCGCCGTNCAAGGATTGCTCCTGCTCGGAGCGGTCGTCATCGTGCTGGGTTGGTTCTGCGGCTCAACGCGCTTCGCCTCCACNGTTCGGGGANCNATTGATAAAGGGCTCGTGGAAATCGGTCAACGACTNCCGGCTGCCCTGGCCGTGATCGGNCGTCCGCTGCGTGAATACGCACCCTTCGTGCGATGGGGTCTGCTGGTGATNTGGCTCGTCACCGTCTTCGCACTGGGGTCNGTCACCCTCGAAAAGACGCTCGGTTGGACCGCCCTGCTCCTCGGCGTATTGACCATCGCGCAGATCCTTATGCACGCACCGGACGACGCCGCGCCCGATCACCGGCCCAGCGACGCACTGCCGTCGAGCACGGCATAGGTCACCCGCTCTCGCGGGCCGCCCACCACGCCTGCAGCGCCTCAATGGCCTGCTCTTCATCCAACGGGCCTCGGTCCAGGCGAAGCCCNAGTAGGAAGTTGTANGCCTCACCNACCACGGGTCCGGGAGGAATGCCCANTACTTCCATGATCTTGGTGCCATCGAGGTCTGGCCTCATGGCTGCGAGTTCTTCTTCTTCAGACAAGCGCTCGATGCGTTGTTCCAGATCGTTGTAGGAACTCTGCAACGCCTGCGCACGCCTGCGATTGCGTGTCGTGCTGTCCGCACGTGTCAGTTTGTGGAGACGGACCAGTTGATCACCGGCATCACGGACGTACCGTCGAACCGCCGAATCGGTCCATTCGCCTGTTCCGTACCCGTGAAACCGCAGATGCAACTCGACGAGTTTGGCAACGTCATCGGTGAGGTCGTTGGGGTACCTCAACTNCCGCATCCGCTTCTTGGTCATCCTCGCACCCACGACCTCGTGGTGGTGAAAGCTGACCCGTCCTCCTGCTTCGAACTTGCGCGTCTTGGGTTTACCGATGTCGTGCAGCAGTGCTGCAAGGCGCAGCGTCAGATCGGGTTCACACGTTGGTTCGTGNACAGATTCGAGGGTGATCGCCTGCTCGAGAACCGTCAGTGAATGCTCGTAGACGTCCTTGTGGTGATGGTGTTCGTCCGGTTCGAGGCGCAGAAGNGGAAGTTCTGGGAGAACGATGTCCGCGATGCCGGTGTCCACTAGGAGCGTCAATCCGACTCGTGGGTGATCGCTCATCACGATCTTCGAGAACTCNTCACGAATCCGCTCGGCTGAGACGATCGATATCCGCTCGGCCTGTGCCNACATCGCGTCGACAACGTCGGTATCGACGATTNCGTCCAATTGCGACGCGAAGCGCGCCGCACGCATCATCCGCAAAGGATCGTCNTCGAACGAGGACTGCGCGGTTCCCGGAGTTCGAATGCGCTTCGCCGCCAGGTCCGCAATCCCGTCGAACAAATCGACGAACTCCATGGACGGCAACGTCACCGCCATCGCGTTCATCGTGAAGTCGCGGCGNGCGAGGTCGTCGGCGAGGTTGTCGCCGAACGCGACCTCGGGTTTGCGCGATGGAGCGTCGTAGGACTCGGAGCGGTATGTGGTGATCTCCACCTNNCGGCCATCGATGCGCGCACCCACGGTTCCNAATNGGATCCCTACATCCCAGACGGCTTCCGCCCAACCGCCCAACAACTCNACGATCTGCTCGGGTTGCGCATTGGTGGTGAAGTCAAGGTCGGTANCAGAGCCCAACCGCCCCAACAGCGCATCACGCACCGGGCCCCCGACNAGGGCGATCTCCCATCCGGCATCCGCGAAGCGTTCTCCGACCCGTCGCAGTGGCCTCTCGATGGGGGCCAGCGACGCAACCGCCTGTTCCTGGAGCATATGCAGCGGCCCACCACCGGGGGTTGGCGAACGAGGGGTATCTCCGGACACGACGCACAAGGCTAGCCCCGTCTGCGGTTTATCCTCNCCTTGTGGCCCTACCGATCGTCGAGGAGACCTCCGCAGGGGGGCTGGTTCTCGATGGTGATCGTCGGGCCGCCCTCATCGGGCGCCGAAACGCTCGGGGTGTCGTGCTGTGGTCCCTGCCGAAGGGGCATATCGAGGAGGGGGAGTCCGCCGAAGTCGCGGCCATCCGTGAGGTAGGCGAAGAGACGGGNATCGTGGGCCGGGTGGTGGCANCCCTCGGTGTCATCGACTTCACCTTCACAGCGTCCGANTACCGGATCCACAAGACCGTTCACCACTTCCTGATGTTCGCCGAGGGTGGCGAACTCACCGACGACGACGCCGAGATCGACGAGGTCGCCTGGGTCCCGTTCGCTGAACTCCATGATCGCCTTTCCTACGCTGATGAGCGAGAACTTCTCTCCCGCGTGCCCGAACTGNTGGCCAGCGCGAGTTAGGTGACGCANGTGTCGCNGCNATCAACGCGACCTCGAGGGANGCACGTCNCCCTCGCGGCGGTCATTGCNGTGANCTCANTGCTCGGGGGAATCGGTGTCACNNCTACGACGTTCGCGCCCCCTGCTCACGCCGATGCTGTAGGGCCGGTGACTGTCGTCATCGACCGGTTGACTCCTGTGGTTCCCCGGCCTGACGGCCGCCTTCGCGTCGAAGGTCGGGTGGTGAACACGACATCCAACGCGATGGACGACGTGGTGATTCGGCTTCGCCTGTCATCTGAGCCGGTGACGCGGCGAACGCAGATCACTCGCGTCCGCCAGTCGCCGCTCGATACCGAAAACCAAGAACCGACCCCGGAGCAACTCGATCAACGCACCGCGCCCGACTCATGGCCGGAACCGGCGGACGCCATCGTGGAAGAGACGCAGATCAATATCGACGAGGCTATTTCCCCCCGAGGTCAGGCGGCATTCGCAATCCGTATTCCCTTCGAAGACCTACCACTCGCAGAGCCCGGAGTGTATGCACTCGCCATTGAAGTGCTCGGGTCACGCCGCGGTGCAACCGGCGAAGCCACGGACGAACGTCAAGGCATGTTGCGCACATTTCTTCCCTGGTTCCCCGAGCCAGTAACGCCCCTACAGATGGTGTGGCTGTGGCCATTGGCCGACTGGCCGGCCCAGAACGCCGACGGTGTTTTCCTCGATAGCCAAACCCCGGACGCCATCGCACCCGGCGGCCGACTCACCTCACTCGTGGAAACCGGGGCACGGCAACCTCGGTCGGTCAACTGGATCGCCGACCCCGCTCTCCTGCAGTCCGTGCAAGACATGTCCGACGGCTACCAAATTCTTCGCGGCGGACAGGTAGTCGTCGGTGACCGCAGTGACGAGGCGACCGCGTGGCTTTCCTCGCTCACGGACGCACTAAATGACGCCCGACCACCGACCACGACATCTCCGGTGCTGCGTGTGCTGCCATACGCAGACATCGACGCCTCAGCAGTCAACCGTGCCGGCATGCCCACCGACGTCGTGCGGGCCGTCACTTCCTCCGCACCCCTGTCGTCCGTGACCCTCGATCAGCAGGTAATCGGTGGCACGTACTGGGCACCCTTCGGACGGATCGACCCCGAAACCGCCGACCTTGTCGCCTCCGCCGGTGTGCGCACCATCATCTTGTCCGGCAGGGCGATTCCCGCCCGGGATGCCTACGCCGGCGCCAACACTGGCCGCGCGGTGCTCAGCACCTCCGTGGGGGCTGTGCAAGCCGTGCTACGCGAACCTCGCATGTCTGCCCTTCTCACCGAACCCCAACGAAATAGATCCGACGCCATCCAGATTCGCCAAGCGTTCCTCGCCGAATCCGGGGTGCTCGCAGGCACTATCCCCGAGGACGCGGCTTCACGGGCCGTCGTCGTCGGGCCGGACGATATTCGCTGGGATCCCTCGGGAACCGTGGTCAACGCACTGCTCAAGGCGACCGTGACAGCACCATGGATGAAGCCGTTGACGCTGACCGATCTCCTGGACGAGCCGGTCAACCCCCTGCGCCGTGATCGCCGGGACTACGGCAAGCAGGCAAAGGCAGCCGAGTTGCCCGACGCCTACATGCAGGATGTTCGTCGCACGAGCGACGAGCTCGCCGCCTTCACGAGCGTGCTCGATAACCCCATCGGTATTTCCGACACCTACGCTGCCGCGCTGTTACGTGCCGAGTCATCTGCATGGCGCTCAGAACCCACCGTAGGAGCCTCCCTACTGAACAATATCTCGACCCAACTCAGCGAGCAGGTGGCGCAGATTGGTGTGCTCTCGGAGGGGACCGTGACGTTCTCCGGTGACAGCGGTCGCGTGCCGATCACCATCGAGAACTCACTCGACCGCACCGTCACTGTCGGAGTGCAGTTGCGGGCATCACCAGCCATCCGGCTTGAATCCGAACCGCTGCAGGGGATTCAGGTGGAGCCGGGCAAGAAGGTGAGCGTCGACATTGAGGCGCGGGTTGTCGGCGGCAACACACTCCCGGTTCGCGTGCAACTACTCACTCCCGATGGCACCGCTTTCGGTGAGGGCGCACGGATCGACGTCGCGAGCACGGCCTACGCCCGAGCAGCCGCATGGGTGGTCATCGTCGCGTTCATCGCGATCGTGATCTTCGTCGTGATCGGAGTGGCACGTCGGATCCGGCTCGCCAGCACGAGCGGATCATCCAATTCCGGCGACTCTGACGATCCGAGCGATCCGGATAACTCCAACGACCCGAACGACCCGAACGACCCGAACAGATCGACGACCAACACGAGTGACCCATCCACGCCGCCCACAGGTGAACGATGAGTAGGACACGGGCGCTGCTCGGACCGAGCACTGTGATGGCCACCGGGACGGTGGTCTCACGTATCACGGGCATTGCGCGAGACATTGCCCTCGCCGCCGCTCTCGGCTTCTACCTCGTCTCGGACGCGTACTCGCTCGGAAACTCCCTGCCGACCATCATCTACATCCTGGTGGTCGGCGGCGCCTTGAACGCCGTGTTCATTCCGCAGTTGGTTCGACGGATGGAGAAGGACGACGACGGAGGTAGCGCCTACGCCGACCGTCTCATCACACTGACCGGGTCGGCCCTGCTCGCCCTGTCCATTCTCGCTGTGGTCGCTGCACCGTGGATCGTCAATCTCTACACACCCGCGGATTACCCGCAGAGCCAGTACGACCTCGCCGTCGCCTTCGCGCGTCTGTGTCTTCCGCAGATCTTCTTCTACGGCGCCTACACGATGTTGAGTCAGGTCCTGAACGCTCGCGGCACCTTCGGGGCGCCGATGTTCGCACCGATAGCGAACAACGTCGTCGCCATCACGACCTTCGTGTTGTTCATCATCGTCGCGGGCGCCTCGGCAGCTGCGGATGGAGCATTGACCACCGGTCAAGTGTTGCTTCTGGGGATCGGCACGACGGCCGGCGTGGTTGTGCAGGCAGCGATCCTGGTCCCCGTCCTCGGTCGGGCGGGTTACCGGTGGCGGCCGCGCTTCGACTGGAAAGGCCAAGGACTCGGCAAGGCAGCCAAACTGGCGGGTTGGACGGTCGGTTTGGTTCTCGTCAATCAGATCACCTACATCGTCATCACCCGCCTTGCGGCGCAAGCGAACGTTGATGCTGCAGCCTCCGGCGCCACCGCAGCCGGCATTACGACGTATCAGAAGGCGCACCTGGTCTTCATGCTCCCGCACAGCGTGATCACAATCTCGATCGTGACCGCGTTGCTACCCGCCTTGAGTCGATTGGCCCACGAGGGCAAACTCAAGGAGGTCGGGGAGGACGTCGCAGGTGCCATGCGCCTGGTCGCCGCGTTGGTTGTTCCGATTGCAGCCATGCTGTTCGTTCTCGGCTCCGATGTCTCCGTTCTACTGTTCGGCTACGGAGCAGCCACTACCGACCAAGCGGCAGTGATGGGTGACGTTGTCTCGATCTTCATGATCGGGCTCTTGCCGTTCACGTTGTTCTACGTTCTCCTGCGCGGCTTCTACGCCATGGAAGACACCAGAACACCGTTCGTGGTCACCGTCATCTTCTCCGTCATCATGTTGGCCCTCGTCCTATCGCTCTTCGCTTTCCTGACGGACCTCGGCGTCACCTCCGCTGGCGGTCCGCAGATCGCCGGCATCGCTCTTGGATACGTCCTGGCCTACTGGTGCGGCTTCGTCGTGCTGTGGTGGTGGCTCGCGCACCGCCTCGGATCACTGCAGTCCGGTGCGACAATGTGGGTTCTGCTTCGCCTGCTCATCGCGGGAGGTGTCGCGGTCCTGGTGGCTGGCGTGACCCGCACCGCCACCCTGGATCTGCTCATCAGTGACGGTCTGAACACGCAACTAACGTCGCTTGTGCTCATCATGGCCGCGGTCATCGTCGGGGTTCCCACGTTCTTTTTCGCCGCGTGGCTTTTGCGCGTCCGCGAGGTATCTGCCGCCGTCGCCATGGTGAAATCACGTGTGGTGCGCCGATGAACAACACAAACAACGCAGGCAACGGTGGCGGCGAGCATCGCATCGACCGTTACGTCCTCCACGAGCACATGAGCCTGCATTCCCCCACGGAGCAGTTCGACGGCTATCGACAATTCCCGACCGAGTTGTGGCGCGGTCACGATGATGTTCTCGACCGTGCTGTGTCTATCCGGCTGATCCGAAAGGACGACTCTCGACTCAACCGGGTGCTGGGTGCCGCGCGCGCGGCGGCCCTCGTCGACGATCGCCGTTTATTGCGGATCCTCGATGTCATGGATGTTCCCGGCAGCGACGGGGAACCGGCCCGCACCGCCATCGTCAGTGAATGGGCTCACGGCCAGCACCTCGCGGACAGGCTCTCTGGCGGCGGGCTCT
>NZLD01000008.1:0-5396 GCA_002694095.1 Micrococcales bacterium
GCAAGGTACGGGTAGGACTTATCGTCGCGGTACTTGACGTTGAAGCGTGGGTCGTACTCCTTGATCCACGTGAACTCCAGGGCAAGAGCTTCGACTTCGTTTGCGACGACGACCCAATCCACACTGTCGGCCGCGGTGAGCATCGATTGTGTTCGCGGATGAAGTGCGGTGAGGTCAGCGAAGTAAGAATTGAGTCGCGAGCGCAGCGACCGCGCCTTGCCCACATACACAACACGTCCGTGGGCGTCCCGGAAACGGTAGACGCCGGGCGCTTGCGGAATTGATCCAGAGGCCGGCCGGTATTCGCTGGGGTCGGCCATCGTCGATCCCCTAAGCGAGGACGACCGAGTTGCCCTGCACCTCCACGGGAACCGCCGGTAGGCCTTCGGATGCAGGTCCGGTGATCACACTGCCGTCCGTGGCAGAGAAAAGCGATCCGTGGCAGGGACACAGGATCTCGTTGGACTCCACCGACGACACCAAGCATCCCTGGTGCGGGCACACCGCGCTAAAGCCTTTGACGTCTCCGGACGTCGGTTGCACCAGCACGACGGGCGGATCGGAAATCACCACTCCACCTTCGACGGGAATCTCGTCTACCGATGCGAGTCCATCAACCGCCTCCTGCGAAGCGGCCTCTTCCGCACCTTCGGCACCGTCGACTTTCGCTTCCTCGGCCGAGCTCGGTGCGGCCTCGGGCGTGGAAGCCTCCGGTGTCTGTGCGGGCGATGGTGCGGCCTCGGCGGAAGCCGCAGTGTCCTCAGAAGCGCTGTCACCCCCGCCGCAGGCCACCAGGATGCCGCCGACGGCTACGAGGCCGCCGCCGGCAATAACGTCACGTCGTCGAAGAGCAGATGCCATATGGCCATGGTACGTGACTGTTTCGCCGAAGGCGCGTTCACAACAGGGGGTGAAGAAAACGTCCGGTATGGCTCGCGTCCGCGGCCGCTACCGATTCCGGCGTTCCTTCCGCGACGACCGTTCCCCCTCCGGATCCCCCCTCTGGCCCGAGATCCACGATCCAGTCGGCGGACTTGATGACGTCGAGGTTGTGCTCGATGACGATGACTGTGTTGCCCTTGTCGACCAGGGATTGAAGGACACCGAGGAGTTTGCGAATGTCTTCGAAGTGCAGGCCGGTGGTGGGTTCATCGAGTACGTAGACGGTGCGGCCCGTCGAGCGCTTTTGCAGTTCGCTGGCGAGCTTCACACGTTGCGCCTCTCCCCCGGACAACGTTGGTGCCGACTGTCCCATCCGCACGTATCCGAGCCCCACATCAACCAGCGTGGACAGGTGTCGTGCGATCGCCGGCACCGCCTCGAAGAAGGACAGGGCGTCTTCTATCGGAAGATCTAGCACCTCCGCGATGGTTTTGCCCTTGTAGTGGACTTCCAAGGTCTCGCGGTTGTAGCGATCACCGTGACAGACCTCGCAGGGAACGTAGACGTCGGGAAGGAAGTTCATTTCGATCCGTATCGTGCCGTCGCCGCTGCACGCCTCACAGCGTCCGCCCTTCACGTTGAAGGAGAACCGACCCGGCTGATACCCCCGCACCTTGGCTTCTGCGGTCGCGGCAAAAAGCTTGCGAATGTGATCAAAGACGCCCGTGTATGTCGCCGGATTACTCCGCGGCGTACGTCCAATGGGGCTTTGGTCGACGTGCACAACCTTGTCGATCTGATCGGTACCAGAGATGCTCTTGTGCTTTCCTGGCACGAGCCGGGCGCCGTTCAAATCACGCGCAAGGACGTTGAACAGGATGTCGTTCACCAAGGTCGACTTACCTGACCCGCTCACCCCGGTCACACAGACGAAGTTCCCCAACGGAAAACGTGCCGAGACATTCTGCAGATTGTGTTCACGCGCCCCCTTGATGGTGATCCATCCACGCTCCTGAAGACGCCGCACGGCCGGAACATCGATACCTCGGCTTCCCGACAGGTACTGACCGGTGATGGATTCCGCATTCGCAACGAGTTCTGGCACCGTTCCGCTAACGACGATCTGCCCACCGTGCTCCCCGGCTCCGGGTCCGATGTCGACGACCCAGTCGGCTGTGCGGATCGTGTCTTCATCATGCTCGACAACAATCAGGGTGTTCCCCAGGTCCCGTAGGCGAACCAGGGTTTCAATCAGGCGGTGATTGTCACGCTGATGGAGTCCGATGCTCGGCTCGTCGAGGACGTACAAGACACCCACCAGGCCTGATCCGATCTGGGTGGCCAGGCGGATCCGCTGCGCCTCGCCGCCGGCCAAAGTGCCAGCCGCACGATCCATCGACAGGTAATGCAGCCCGACGTCCACGAGGAATTGCAAGCGCTCGTTGACTTCCTTCAACACGCGTGACGCGATCACGCTTTCTCTCTCGCTCAGGGCAAGGCTGCTCAACACGTCCGCGGCCTCCCCGATCGGCAGCGAGGCGATGTCGGCGATTGACTTGCCCTCGATCGTGACCGCGAGCGTGAGTGGCTTGAGTCGACTCCCGGAACAGGCGCTACAGGGGACTTCCCGCATGTAACCCTCGAAGCGTTCCCGCGATGCGTCGGTTTCGGCCTCCGCGTGCCTGCGCTTCACATAGGGAACAACGCCCTCATATTCGGTGTAGTACGACCGGCGCCGTCCGTAACGATTGCGGTACTGCACATGAATGGGCTCGTCGTAGCCTTCGAGGATCACCTTCTTCGACCGAGCCGGGATCTTCTTCCACGCGGCTTCGACATCAACGCCGATTTCATCGGCAATTGCCTCGAGCAGTCGCGAGAAGTATCCCGAAACTGTGCCACGGGACCACGGCGCAATTGCCCCCTCGCTCAGGGATCGATCCACGTCCGGGACGACGAGTTCGATATCCACCTCGCGCGTCGTTCCCAAACCGGAGCATTCGGGGCATGCTCCGAAAGGAGAGTTGAACGAAAAGGATCGTGGTTCGAGTTCTTCGAAGGACAGTCCGTCCCTCGGGCAGGCCAGATGCTCGGAGTAGATCCGCTCCCTCTCGGGAACGCCCTCCTCGCGATCGACGAAGTCCAAAACCACATAGCCGTGGCCGAGGCCCAGAGCCGTCTCCACACTGTCGGTGAGTCGACGCCTCGATTCTTTGTTGACGGTCAATCGGTCGACAACGACTTCAACGGTGTGCCGCTCTTGCTTCTTGAGCTTGGGGACTTCGTCTAGCCCATAGACGACACCGTCGACGCGAGCCCGGGAGTAGCCCTGGGTTTGCAACTGCTGAAAGAGCTCGCCGTATTCACCCTTGCGGTCGCGAACCAGGGGTGCCAGCACCTGGAATCGAGTCTTTGCTGGCAGGTCGAGCACCTGATCGACGATCTGCTGCGGGGTCTGCCGGCTGATGGGATCCCCGCACTCGGGGCAATGCGGTCTTCCTATTCGGGCGTAGAGCAGGCGCAGGTAGTCGTAAACCTCAGTGATCGTCCCCACCGTCGAGCGCGGATTGCGAGATGTTGACTTCTGATCGATCGAAACTGCCGGTGAAAGCCCTTCAATGAAATCGACATCCGGCTTGTCCATCTGTCCGAGAAACTGACGCGCATAGGCCGAAAGACTTTCGACGTAGCGACGCTGCCCCTCGGCAAAGATGGTGTCGAATGCCAACGATGATTTGCCGGATCCCGACAATCCTGTGAAGACGATGAGGGCATCCCGGGGAAGATCCAGCGATACGTCCTTGAGATTGTGCTCCCGCGCACCGCGGACTACGAGGCTCTCGCCAACCACCAAGGCCCCCTTCTCGGCACTATTCCCGTGGGCACCTGTCGCTAGGGTGCCAAACATGTATTCCGGTCACGCCAGCGTAGGCGGTCCCGCACTCAACCGCGAACTGTCGACGGTGGTCATCCACAAGCTTGCGGTTGGCCCCATGGACAACAACGTCTATCTGCTGCGCTGCACTGCTACGGGCGAACAACTCCTGATCGATGCTGCAGCCGAAGGCAACCGGATCCTCAATCTTGTAGGCGGCGACACACTTTGCGGCGTCGTAACCACGCATCGCCATCACGATCATTGGGGCGCACTAGCCGACGTGACCCGCGCGACGCATGCGCCGACCTACGCCCACGATGCGGACGCCGACGCGATCGATGTGCCCACGCGACATCGACTGCACGACGAAGAGACCATCACCGTCGGCGATGTAACCCTGGGTGTGATCCACCTGGTCGGACACACCCCCGGGTCGCTGGTCCTTACTTTCGACGATCCACACGGACACACCCATCTGTTCACCGGTGACTGCTTATTTCCGGGCGGCGTGGGTCGCACCTGGTCGCCGGAAGATTTCGAGACCCTGTACCGCGGTGTGGTCGAGAAGATTTTCGACCGTTACGACGACGACACCTGGGTCTACCCCGGCCACGGTGACGACACGACGCTGGGCCGGGAGCGACCGTCGTTGGATAATTGGTGGAAACGGGGCTGGTGAACGGGGATTTCCCCCGACATCGCAAACAACCGCCATCTGTTCGTCAGACGCCACACACACGGACAGTCACCTCGTAGGCTGCCCTGGTGGCATCGGCGCAACCCCAAGAATCGGCGGCAGCCTCGACTACTGCACCGTTAGATACCTCGCGCATGGATCGAATCTGGGCTCACATCACCGACAGCACGCCAGATCCGGACAACCCTCGACAAGTGCGAGCGCAGGGGCGGCTGGACGCGTATGAACGCCGCACCGCCCTGGCGATGGTGCTCTTGGCCGTTGGGTATCTCGTCCTGTACTCGTTCTACGTTCTCGACGAGGGCCTCACCTCTGAAGGGTTAGATCGACTCGACACCGCAATGAACGTCATTTGGGTGGTCTTCATTGTTGATCTCACCCTTCGCACCGTCCTGGCGCCCAAGCACATTGCATACCTGGTCCACCATCCGCTCGATGTGATCGCGGTCGCCGTTCCCGCCTTCCGAGTGCTGCGCGTCCTGCGCGTGCTCACCGCCGGTCAGTGGCTGATCAGTCGGGGCAGCCGGTTGCGTGTCGGTCGGACCGCGACGGCTGTGGTCTTCGCGGTGGCATTCCTGACGTATCTCAGCTCCCTCGCTGTACTGAACGCGGAACGCGGGGCCAAGGGCGCGGATATCGAATCCTTCGGCGATGCGGCGTGGTGGTCACTGGTGACCATGGCCACCGTCGGCTACGGCGATTATGTGCCGGTCACCACGAATGGGCGCATTGTCGCCGTTGGGCTGATGGTCGTGGGCATCTCGCTGCTTGGCCTGGTAGGTGCGTCGGTGGCCTCGGCGGTGGTTAACCGAATCAGCGGGCGGGCGCAGGAGGGACAGTCGGCGGTCAAGGAGGATCTCGAAGCACTCCGCACCGAAATTGCCGCCTTACGGCAGGCCCTTCTTGATGCGGGTGTTACCGGCCTGTCGCAGCCGCTCC
>NZLD01000008.1:5402-18330 GCA_002694095.1 Micrococcales bacterium
GANTCCGGCTCCCCCTGCGAGTCCGGCTCCCCCTGCGAGTCCGGCTCCCCCTGCGAGTCNNGCTACGCCTGCTCACCCGCCTTCTCCTCCGGAGTAGCCGTCAAGCGACCCGCATGGGCAATGGCATCCGGATCCCGACGTGTCTTGATCCACGAAGCGATCGTCACGACCACGAGAACCACCCCGATGAAAGCCAACGACCACGTCGTTTCGATCTTGGGCACCGTGTCCGGGAACACCTCGTGGAAGTAGGTCAGGACGAGTTTCACGCCGATGAACATCAAAATGACCGCTAGGCCGGTCGACAGATAGACGAGTTTGTCCAGCAAGCCCTTCAGCACGAAGTACAAAGCCCGGAGTCCGAGCAGGGCGAAGGCGTTGGCGGCGAAAACCAAATACGGCTCCTGGGTCACTCCAAAGGTCGCCGGAATCGAGTCGAGTGCGAAAAGAAGATCGGTGCCGCCGATTGCGACCATCACGAGCAACAACGGAGTGGCGACCTTCAGGCCATCAATGACGGTGAAGAGCTTGGTCCCGTCGTAGTCATCGGCGAACCGGTAACGCTTGCGAACGTTGCGAATGATGATGTTGTCCATCGGGTCCGGGTCCTCGTTCCGGTGCCGCATCAGCTGAATCCCGGTCCACAAGAGCAACGCGCCGAACAGCACGAAGGTGAACGCGAACAAGGAGATCGCTGCAGCGCCAATTGCAATGAAGATGGCGCGCATCACGAGCGCGAGGACCACTCCCACGAGGAGCACACGCTGATGCAAGTTTGCCGGCGTCCGGAACTGCGTCAGGATGATGATGAAGACAAACAGGTTGTCCACACTGAGCGATTTTTCGACCAAGTAGGCGGTGAAGTACTGAGTCCCGAAGTCCGCCCCCGCCCAATTCCACACAATCACACCGAAGGCGATCGCCACCGCAATATAGAAGATGCTCCACAGCATGCCCTCGCGGAACATCACTTCATGAGGCTTGCGGGTCACCGTGAAGAAGTCGACCAAGATCAGCAGAACGATGGCGCCGATCGTGATGGCCCACACGAGCAGCGACGTGTCCATGTTCGAGATTCTTCTTCCGTGCGAGGGTGGGGCTGGTTGGCGCGAGCCTAGCCCGTGGCTTCCCGCATCCCGCGCAGTTCTGTCTTCAGATCAGAAACTTCGTCCCGTAGCCGCGCGGCTAGCTCGAATTGCAAATCTGCCGCGGCTTGATGCATCTGGGCGGTGAGTTGCTCAACGAGTGAAACCAACTCGCTTTCCGCCATCGATGCGCTGCGACGCGCCGGCATCGGAGTCTGCCCCGATGGACTACCGATCAACGCTTCGGTGTCGGCCTCCTCCCGAACAAGGAGGTCTGTGATGTCGGCTATTCGCTTTCGAAGGGGCTGAGGATCGATTCCGTGCTCGGTGTTGTAAGCGATTTGCTTCGCTCGGCGACGGTTCGTCTCGTCGATCGCCTGTCGCATCGATGGCGTGACCGCATCTGCATACATGTGCACCTCACCAGACACATTGCGAGCAGCTCGGCCGATGGTCTGAATCAGCGACGTTTCCGACCTGAGGAAGCCTTCCTTGTCCGCGTCCAAGATCGCCACCAGCGACACCTCCGGCAGGTCCAGGCCCTCACGAAGCAAGTTGATCCCAACAAGCACATCGAAGACACCGGCACGCAGCTCACGAAGCAGTTCGACTCGTCGCAAAGTGTCGACTTCTGAATGCAAGTACTGCACCCGGATGCCGTGCTCTCCCAAATAATCCGTTAAGTCTTCTGCCATGCGCTTCGTTAGCGTCGTCACCAAGGCGCGCTCACCACGCTCCGCACGTACGCGCACCTCATGTATTAAGTCGTCAATCTGACCCNCGGTCGGCTTGACCACGATCTCGGGATCAACCAAACCTGTTGGCCGGATCACCTGCTCGACCACATCGCCCTCGACTCGACCGAGTTCGTAGGCACCCGGGGTCGCCGAGAGATAGACCGTTTGGTTGATGCGTTCGACGAATTCCGCCCACGTCAAAGGCCGGTTGTCCAGCGCCGANGGAAGGCGGAAACCATGCTCNACGAGTGTNCGTTTACGCGACGTGTCCCCTTCGTACATCGCACCGATCTGCGGCACCGTGACGTGGGATTCGTCGATCACCAGCAGAAANTCNTCCGGGAAATAGTCGAGCAANCAGTGCGGNGCCGANCCGGGCGGCCGACCGTCGATGTGGCGCGAATAGTTCTCGATGCCAGAACACGTGCCCACCTGTCGCATCATCTCGACGTCATAGCTGGTTCTCATGCGNAGCCGCTGAGCCTCGAGTTGCTTNCCCTGGGCNTCCAACTCCGCGAGTCGGGTCTGCAACTCCGCCTCGATGTCGCCGATGGCGCGCTCCATGCGTTCNGGTCCCGCCACGTAATGGGTCGCNGGGAAGATGTACATCTCCTGGTCTTCNGTCAGNATTTCTCCNGTCACCGGGTGCAGCGTCATNAGTCGNTCGATGTCATCTCCGAACATCTCGATACGAACNGGATGTTCCTCATACANCGGAAAGACCTCAACNGTGTCNCCACGAACACGAAAGGTNCCNCGNTCGAAGGNAATGTCGTTTCGGGTGTATTGGATGTCGACCAGCATTCGCANGAGNGCGTCNCTNTCCCGCTCCTCNCCGACGCGTAGCCGCACCATCCGATCGACGTACTCCTGCGGAGTCCCCAATCCGTAGATNGCCGANACCGANGCGACCACCAACACATCCCTNCGCGTCAACAATGANTTGGTNGCTGAGTGGCGCAACCGCTCTACCTCCTCATTGATNGAGGAGTCCTTNTCGATGTAGGTATCGGTCTGCGGCACATANGCCTCAGGTTGGTAGTAGTCGTAGTACGAGACGAANTACTCGACGGCGTTATGGGGNAAAAGTTCNCGGAACTCCGTCGCCAACTGCGCGGCCAANGTCTTGTTNGGTGCCATGACCAACGTCGGCCGTTGCAGTCGCTCCACAAGCCATGCTGTGGTGGCCGACTTACCTGTTCCCGTNGCACCCAGGAGCACGACATCANCNTCGCCCCCTTCGATGCGTCGGGCGATTTCCTCGATGGCTTGCGGCTGGTCTCCCGCNGGCGCGTAGTCCGAGACAACCTCGAACGGCGCGACCGTGCGCTGCAGATCCNTCANGGGCCGCGTCATGCGGGCCGCCGGGTCCACTCCGACCACAAGNCGTCTACCTGTGCGCGCGTCGCNTCATNCNAGCCNCTGTTNTCGATCACGGCATCNGCAGCNTCGAGGCGCTGTTCNCGAGACGCTTGGCGCAACATTCGCTGGCGCACATCCGTCTCGTCCATACCTCGCCGCACNGCTCTGTCGNTTTGCACCGACTCGGGNACGTCCACNACGACNACAACATCCACGAGGGACACCTGNCCACTNTCCACCAGCAGCGGCATTTCATACACGACGATCTCNGAGGTNTGCTCNGCGCGAGAGATATCTCGCTCCGCCTGCTCACGAATGGCCGGGTGGGTGATCTCGTTTAAGCGTCGNGTTCCCCGNTCATCGGCAAACGCACGCTCAGCGAGNAGCGCCCTGTCCAACGTGCCGTCCNCGAGCANNATGTCCGATCCGAACTTNTCCGCTANACGNNCGAGCACGGAGGAACCCGNNGCNACCACGCGGCGAGCGATCTCGTCTGCGTCGACGACCGCTGCGCCCATGTCGGCGAGCATCTCGACCACGGTGGATTTCCCGGAGCCGATTCCCCCGGTGAGACCGACACGCACCTGGGCGGTTTCTCGCTAGTCGTTCGTGAGCTTGTCGCGCAGGGCTTGCAGAGCCTCGTCGGACGCAAGCGANCNGTCCGTCTCCTCGGCCTCNGACGAGNANGANGTNGCNTCACCACTGTCCACCGCNGCANNTTGATCGGCCNCNTGGGCNTCGCTCATCTGCTTGCGATGCGCTTCCCACCGTGCGTGCGCGTCGGCGTACTCCTGCTCCCAGGCGGCACGNTGATCCTCAAATCCGGCCTTCCANTCACCGGTCTCCGGATCGAAGCCCTCNGGGCCGATGTACTTGCCGGCCTCGTCGAACGCCGGAGCCATGCCGTACAGGTACGGGTCGAACTCCTCCGAGGCTTGGGTGTCTGCCGAATCGTTCGCCTGCTTNAGNGAAAGCGAAATCCGTCGACGCTCNAGGTCGATATCGATGACCTTGACGAACAGCTCATCNCCTACCTGNACGATNTGCTCNGGCAGTTCGATGTGCCGCTCGGCGAGCTCGGANATGTGCACCAGNCCCTCNATTCCTTCGTCCACGCGAACGAACGCGCCGAAGGGAACNANCTTCGTCACCTTGCCGGGCACCACCTGATTNAGTTGATGGGTCCGCGCNAAGTGCTGCCACGGGTCTTCCTGNGTCGCCTTNAGCGACAGCGAGACCCGCTCGCGATCCATGTCGACGTCGAGAACCTCGACNGTCACCTCGGTGCCGACCTCGACCACCTCGGACGGATGGTCGATGTGCTTCCAGGACANCTCGGAGACATGGACCAGNCCGTCGACACCGCCGAGNTCGACGAAGGCNCCAAAGTTCACGATGCTCGANACCACACCGGACCGGATCTGTCCCTTTTGCAGCTGCGTCAGGAATGTCTGGCGAACCTCCGACTGCGTCTGCTCAAGCCANGCTCGACGGGACAGCACCACGTTGTTGCGGTTCTTATCCAGCTCGATGATCTTTGCTTCGAGGGTCTTGCCGACGTAGGGCTGGAGATCCCTGACTCGGCGCATCTCGACGAGGGACGCCGGGAGGAACCCGCGCAGCCCGATGTCCAGGATGAGTCCACCCTTAACGACCTCGATGACCTGCCCTTCGACCACGCCGTCTTCTTCCTTGACCTTCTCNATCGTGCCCCAGGCGCGCTCGTACTGCGCCCTCTTCTTNGACAGGATCAGCCGNCCTTCCTTGTCCTCNTTNTGCAGGACGAGGGCCTCAACCGAGTCTCCGACACCGACGACCTCGTTCGGGTCGACGTCNTGCTTGATGGANAGTTCNCGGGAGGGGATCACACCCTCNGTCTTGTAGCCGATATCGAGAAGTACTTCGTCTCGATCGACCTTGACGATGGTGCCTTCGACGATGTCACCGTCGTTGAAGTATTTGATGGTCGCGTCGATCGCGGCCAGAAAATCGTCGGCGGAGCCGATGTCGTTGACGGCAACTTGAGTAGGAGTGGACGTGGAGGTTGTAGGAGCAGTCATAGAAGGGAAAATCCATTGCATCGACGAAATCCAGCGGTCGCTGGGCCCCCCAAGGCTACGGCAGGGCCATCAGGGGTGCTCGACAGCCCCCGCAGCAGGAGAAATCCGCCAATCGCGCGACGTTGGGCCCCGAAGACGGCCCCTGGTGGGGCATTAGTGGCCGGCGGCCTGCCAATTCAATCCCTGCCCCACCGATACATCGAGCGGAACCTGCAAGGTAGCGGCGGCGCCCATCTGCGAGCGGACGAGATCCTCGACCTCCTGGGCTTCGCCCGGCGCCACCTCCAGGACCAGCTCGTCGTGCACCTGCAGCAAAAGGCGGGAGTCGAGGCTGCGTTCGGTTAGCGCCCGATCAACGTTCAGCATCGCCACCTTGACGATGTCCGCGGCGGTCCCCTGAATGGGGGCATTGAGAGCCATCCGCTCCGCCATCTCTCGACGTTGACGATTGTCATGATTGAGATCGGGCAAGTACCGGCGGCGCCCGAACATCGTCTCGGTGTAGCCGCGTTGCCGAGCCTCGACCACGACCCCGGCGAGGTAGTCGCGGACACCACCGAATCGAGTGAAGTATTCGTCCATCAGGTCCTGCGCCTCATTCGGCGATATTCGCAGTTGCTGCGCGAGCCCGAATGCGGACAGTCCGTAGGCCAGGCCGTAACTCATCGCCTTGATGCGTCGCCGCATCTCAGGATCGACGTCGGATTCGGCGACCCCGAACACTCGGGCTGCGACGGAATTGTGGAGGTCTTCGCCTTCCATGAAGGCCTCGATCAGTCCCTCATCCCCCGACGCGTCCGCCATGATGCGCATCTCGATCTGGCTGTAGTCCGCCGTCATCAATGACTCGAAGCCGTCACCCACAATGAAGCAACCGCGGATTCTGCGTCCAGCTTCGGTGCGGATGGGGATGTTCTGAAGATTGGGGTCGGACGATGAGAGTCGACCGGTGGCTGCGGCCGTCTGTCGGAACGTGGTGTGGATGCGCCCCTCATCATCGATCAAGGGAAGCAACCCCTCCACGGTCTGACGCAACTTCGACACATCCCGCCACGCCAACAACTGCTCGAGAACAGGGTCCTCGGTTGTAGCGAACAAGTTCTGCANTGCCTCGGCGTCCGTGGTGTACCCCGTTTTGATCTTNTTCGTCTTCGGCAACCCACGATCGACGAACAAGACNTCCTGNAANTGNTTGGGGGATCCCAGATTGAAGGTGCGGCCAACGATGTCGTGGGCCGCGTCCTCCGCCGCCCGCATGGTNGCGCCGAACTCCTCGGACAGGCCTTGNAATCCGGCNCGATCCACCNCGATACCTGCGTACTCCATGCGCGCCAAGAGCCCGGCAAGAGGAATTTCCATCTCAGCGAGCAGCGAGTCGATCTTTTCGTCNTTNANACGTTCCTGNACGACCTCTGCGATNTCATGCACGGCCTGAGCCTGCGTTCCGAGTCCNCGTAGNTCCTCNTCNCCTCCGCCATCCAAGGCCAACTGCCCNGATTCGGNTTCGTCGTCCAANGTGCGACCNAGAAGCCGTGTCGCNACNTCCTCCAGCCCGTAGGANCGAGCCCCGGGNCTGTCCAGGTAGGCCGCCAGCGCCGTATCCACGGACACGCCCCGGATCACCGCGNCACCACCGGTACGGGTCAGCANGGCGAGGTCGGGCCCTTTNGCATCNTGGATGCGCTTGTCGATNGNCGNATCCATCAGCCACGCGTCGAGTGCGTCNCGATCGNCGTCNCCGCCCAGCGGCAGNACGGTCACCGACGTNCCGTCGCAGACGGCAACCGCGTCGATCNAGCCCCGCCCCGCCNCCCANGANCCGCGAAACGCCACCGCACCACNNNTGACGCCNGCNAGCACNTNGGCCACGGCGCCCNCCTCGCGTACCTCAATNNCNATGGCCGCTTGCTCGTCNGNNCCCCGGGTNTCGAGCACATCGTCACCCCCGGTGCCGTGCGNAAGGGATTCAACCCGTGACCGNAGCGCCGCGAACTGCAAGCTGTCAAANAGCTCGCTGACGGATGNCCTGGACCACTCGNNCCATTGCAGGGTGTCGAGNTCGACNGCTACGGGCACGTCTCGGACCAGCTCNGTGAGTTCCCGGTTGACCAGGACCTGCGGTACGGCCTCGCGCAAGGCNTCGCCGACCTTCCCNCCCACCTCGTCTACGTGATCGATCAANCCGGCAAGNTCGCTGTAGGCNTTCAGCCACTTGACGGCGGTCTTCTCCCCNACNCCGGGAATGCCGGGAAGGTTGTCGCTCGGGTCGCCGCGCAGGGCCGCGAAGTCTGCGTACTGCCCAGGANTCAATCCGTACTTCTCAACGATGGCTTCGGGNGTCATCCGNGCGAGATCGGACACNCCCTTGCGNGGATACAGCACCGTGGTTCGCTCGTCGACNAACTGNAACGTGTCACGGTCACCNCTCACAATGCCAACNGTGAAGCCGCGGGTGGTCGCCTGGGTGGCCAGCGTGGCAATGATGTCGTCGGCTTCGAACCCCTCCAATTCGAGCGCATTCACCCCGAACGCGCGGACCACCTCTTTGATCAGTTCGACCTGNCCNTTGAANCCTTCCGGTGACGCCGANCGCGTNGCCTTGTAGTCCGGGAACTTCTCGGTTCGAAAACTGCGGCGTGACACATCAAANGCCACCGCGACGTGACTCGGCTCCTCATCGCGCAGCAGATTNACCAGCATGGACGTNAACCCGTATACGGCGTTCGTCGGTTGACCCGTGCTCGTACTGAAGTTCTCCACCGGCAACGCGTANAACGCNCGGTAGGCCAACGANTGCCCGTCGAGCACCANTAAGCGTCCCGNGTCGGCCACGTTCCGATCCTAGGCTTTTTCNACNNCTCGCTCCGGCGGCTNCCATGTCGCCGGGGNATCGTCCCGGTGTCACCGCNTGACGNGCGCTGTGGGACCTACGCTGTCGGTNNAGGANNTNNCGGNNCANGNGATNNCGGTNCNGGAGATGACGCGGTGAACGANGAGGTTCTCGACACATTGGCTCANTGGGNTGTGGGGGCNCTCGGAGAGAAGATGGGCATTGAGNTCATCTCGGCNGACCGAGAACGCGTCGTCGCGACGATGCCCGTCGAAGGCAACACCCAACCCTTCGGGCTCCTTCACGGAGGGGCCAGTGCCGTGCTCGCCGAGTCACTCGGCTCGATCCACGGGACGCTGCTCGTTGCGCCCGAAAGCGTGGTGGTCGGGATCGATCTGAATTGCACCCACCACCGATCGGCGACGTCCGGACACGTTCGCGGTGAGTCCCTGGTGCTCTCCGCCGGGCGCACCGTCGTGTGCACCGAAATCCGGATCGTCGACGATGCCGACCGCCCGGTCTGCACCGCTCGTTTGACTTGCCTCGTACGGCCGGTAGCGAACTAGTAACGAAATGTGGCAATTGGGACGACAGGGTCCCAAATCGCCCGGCGGGCCGCTAGTGTTGCAAAAATTCTCTGTTCGGCGAGNAACGCCGTCAGGCGACCTCGGGAGGTTGGCNTCGTGCTGATCGCAGTCCGCGCCGCCGTCTCGGCCGTGGTGCTGGCGGTTTTGTCCCTCCTGGGCGTCACCATTCTCGGGGCATCGGCGGCCCACGCCGTAGATACGACGCTCGTCGGGAGTTTCACCGCCCCCGACGGGTCGGGCATCCCGGACGTCTCCATCACGGTGAGCGATGAGGCNGGCTTCAGCGAGACNGGAACGTCCGACGCGAACGGCGACTTTGCGATTCCGCTACCCGGAGGCGGCACCTACGCCATCGAGATCGACGTGACCACGCTGCCCGACGGCATTGCGCTCGAGAATCCTGAGGACGCGAGCCGATCCCTCCTNGTCCTCGGTGGGGAAAAGAAGATCATCACCAAGCTCGTCGAGGGTGAAGGCGGTGGCGGCGACGACGGTGGCTTTCTCGATGTNTCCGGTGATCAATTTCTGCAACTGCTCTTCGACGGCATCCTGTTCGGCATCATGATCGCCCTCGGGGCACTCGGCCTGAACCTCGTNTTCGGCACCACGGGCCTGACCAACTTCTCCCANGGCGACCTGCTCACNCTNGGCGCTTTCACGGCGCTGATCNTGAACGAAGCNGGTCTGCACATCATCATCGCCGCCCCGATCGCCATCGTNATCGCGGCAGTGCTGTTCGGCTGGGGCCANAACAAGGTGCTGTGGCGCCCCTTACGCCGCCGCAAGACCGGCCTNATCGCCATGATGATCATCTCGATCGGTCTGGCCATCGTTATCCGATACGGGGTGGCGTTGTTCTTCGGTGGCGCACCACGAAACTTCAACCAGTACGCCGGCCAACCAGGCATTGAAATCGGCCCTGTCAGCACTACCCCCAAGGCGCTCATTCTTGCGGGGCTCGCGACCATCGCGCTGATCATCACNGTCATCTGGGTGCAACGCTCGCGCATCGGTAAGGCCACCCGCGCAGTTTCGGACAACCCCGCTCTGGCCTCGGCAACGGGTATCGACGTCGAGAAGGTGATTGCGGTCGTCTGGACCGTCGCGGCTGGGCTGGCTGCCTTCGGCGGCATTTACCTNGGCCTGACCCAAGACAACATCTGGAACATGGGGCAGCGAGTGCTCCTGATCATCTTCGCNTCGGTCATCCTTGGCGGCCTCGGAACCGTNTACGGCGCNATCATCGGTGCNCTCGTGGTGGGCGTTTTCATCCAGCTCACCAGCCTGGTCATCCCGACNGAGATGAAGACCGTCGGCGCCCTGTTCGTCATGATCGTCATCCTGATGATTCGCCCGCAGGGCATCCTCGGCAGACGCGAGNGGGTGGGCTGACATGGATTGGAGTTTNGTCCTCACCCAGACCCTCACGCAGGCNATTGGTATTCAGGCGATCATCTACTGCCTGGCAGCCATCGGCCTCAACGTCCAGTTCGGGTACACCGGGCTGCTNAACTTCGGTCAGGTGGCGTTCGTCGCCGCNGGCTCGTACGCGGTGGGCGTCATCGTCCTCACCTTNGACCTCAGCCTGTGGCTNGCCATCGTCGTNGGCGTCGTCGTTGCTCTCGTGATCGCGCTCATTTTGGGTATTCCGACCCTGCGCTTGCGAGCCGACTATCTCGCCATCGTGACGATCGCCTTCAGCGAGCTCGTCCGNCTCACCGTGCGCTCGATCGCCTTCAAGGACGTNCTCGGTGGCGCGCAAGGCCTCAACGGNAAACTCGGCCANGACTTCCACGACACCAACCCCCTGCCGGCTGATTTCCAGAGTTTGCCNGTGCTCAGTTGGACGCGNCAGGACCTGTGGGTGGTCATCGTCGGNTGGATCCTGGTGGCCNTGTTCACGCTCCTGGTGTGGCTCCTGGTGCGTTCGCCNTGGGGCCGNATCGTCCGTGGCATCCGCGAGGACGAAGCCGCCGTNGTTTCNCTGGGCAAGAACGTGTTTGCCTACAAACTGCAGGCNCTNATGCTCGGNGGTGTGATCGGCGCCTTCGGCGGCATCGTCTGGGCCGTCGCCAAACAGTCAGTGCAGCCGGACACGTTCCGACCAGAGTTCACCTTCTTCGCGTACACCATNCTGCTGCTCGGTGGAGCGGCGCGGGTCTTNGGACCNATCGTCGGCGCCATCTTGTTCTGGATCATCCTGGCCGGCACGGGCGAGTTCCTCGGACAGGCCATCCAGGCCGGCTGGATCGACTTCCTCCAGCCAACCGACGTCGGCAATATCCGCTTNGTTCTGATGGGNTCGGGACTGATCGCCTTGATGGTCTTCCGGCCTCAGGGCATCTTCGGAGACAGAAGGGAGTTGGCGCTCGATGCCAAATGACCAAGCAGTCTCTGACTCGATAGCTGCGTCCGCCCGCGCCGCGCTCTCCACCGTGGAACCCCGCCCCGGCGTGCCCAAGCCCGACCCCATCATGGTCGCCGACCACGTTCGTCGGTCCTTTGGCGGCCTCACAGCGGTGAACGTGGAACATGTCGAGATTCAGCGNGGGGCGATCACTGCCCTCATCGGACCCAACGGCGCNGGTAAGACCACNTTNTTCAACTTGATCACCGGATTCGACGACGCCAACGAAGGCACCTGGACGTTCAACGACCGCCAGGTGGCCGGGACCGCCCCGTACAAGCTGGCTCGGATCGGCATGGTGCGAACCTTCCAGTTGACCAAGGCCCTCAGCCGCATGACCGTGATCGACAACATGCGNCTCGGCGCCAAGCACCAGACCGGNGAACGCTTCTTCGCNGCCATCTTGCCCTTCCTGTGGAACTCCCAGGAGAAGTCGGTCGGCCAGAAGGCCATGGGGCTNCTCGAGCGGTTCAACCTGCACGAGAAGGTCGGGGATTTCGCCGGGTCNNTGTCTGGTGGCCAGCGCAAACTGCTCGAGATGGCTCGCGCNCTCATGGCGGATCCGGAACTCATCATGCTCGACGAGCCGATGGCGGGCGTGAACCCAGCCTTGAAGCAGAGTCTCCTCGGCCACATCAAGACCATGCGAGAAGAGGGCACCACCGTGCTCTTTGTCGAGCACGACATGGACATGGTTCACGACATCAGCGACTGGGTCATCGTCATGGCCCAGGGTGAGGTCATCGCCGAGGGTCCTCCGGACACCGTCATGAAGGATCAGGCAGTCATTGACGCTTACCTGGGAGCCCACCACGAGGCACAGTTGACCGAGACTGGGAAATCTCTCACCGAATCCTCCGACGGAGACAGCGCATGAACTACGCCGAGCCAGCCGATCTCGCCGGGCCAGACGACCCGGACAACGCGCACGTTTTCGAGACCGAACTCGACACGAACGCCGAGCAACTCGCCACGTCCCACGCGGCGACGATGGAGCAGGTGCACAAGTCGGAGGCGGTCGGAGCGCTAGTGCGGGCAGACGGCCTGTATGCGGGCTACTTCCCCGGGGTAAACATCCTCAACAGCTCGGATCTGTATGCCAAAGATGGAGAACTCGTTGGCATCATCGGGCCCAATGGGGCGGGAAAGTCCACCTTGCTGAAGGCGATCTTTGGCCTCGTACACATCAACACCGGCTCCGTGTTGCTGGGTGACGAGGACATCACGAATCTCAGGGCCGATCAGCTCGTGCGGCGTGGCGTGGGCTTCGTGCCGCAAACCAACAATGTGTTCCCCTCGCTCACCATTGAGGAGAACATGGAAATGGGCGCCTTCCAGGACCCCAAGAACTTCTCGGCACGATTCGACAAGGTGGTGGACCTCTTCCCCACGTTAGGCGAGCGGCGGAAGCAGCGAGCAGGATCACTCTCCGGCGGCGAGCGTCAAATGGTTGCGATGGGACGCGCGCTGATGATGGAGCCGAACGTCCTGTTGCTCGATGAGCCCAGCGCCGGCCTCTCCCCCGCCTTGCAGGACGAGGTCTTCGTCCGGGTGCGCGAAATCAACAAGACCGGCGTCACGGTCATCATCGTGGAGCAGAACGCACGCCGGTGTTTGCAGATCGTGGATCGGGGCTACGTCCTCGACCAGGGCAAGAACGCGTACACGGGCACCGGCAAGAATCTCGCCAACGACCCGAAGGTCATCGAGCTGTACCTCGGCACACTCGCCCAGGCCTGACCACCAGCGAGCGCCACGCAAGCACGACATTCCGCAAGCGGCCGATCGCGTATGGCCGATCGCGTATGGCCGATCGCGTATGGCCGATCGCGTATGGCCGATCGCGTATGGCCGATCGCG
>NZLD01000009.1 GCA_002694095.1 Micrococcales bacterium
TCATCAATTTCGGCGAGGTCATCCTCGTCGCGGCGAGTCGCCGCCAACCTCGCCGCGAACGGCTCGAGCTGTTCTCGCACCTCACTGATCGACCGCAGATCTCGAGGATCCACCCCCGCGACGAACATGCCGCGCCGCGGGTAGACGTCGATGAGGTGCTCGGCCGCCAACGCCCGAACCGCCTCGCGGACCGGCGTTCGCCCCACGCCCAATTGCTCGCACAATTCGGCCTCGCTGATGACCGCCCCGGGCTCCAGCTCGGCGGTGCAGATCATGCGTCGAACCCGCCGATACGCCTGGTCGGCGAGGGACTCCGTGGCCGTGGTCATGGAGTAGATATATCAGTTATTGCAATTCTTGTACACCAGTTTGGAAGAACTAATTCTGGCCGGCAGACTCCAGCATCTGCTCGACAGCGGCCGCCAGTCGCTCCCGACCGACCGGACGGATTTCCAGCGGCAAACCCAGCGCCTGCGCGGCCTCGTGCGCGAGCGCCGTGAGCTCGGCATCGTCCTTCCGGGTGGCCAACCAGACGACCCGGCGATAGTTCCCGAAGTAGTCGTCCCGAAGATCCGGGTGNCGGTCCAGGCCGAGTTCGACCATCACCGTCCGGTGNAAACCCCGNACGAGNAAGTCGGTCACNAGGTAGGTCCCGGGTTCNGCCTGCATGATCTGCTCGANGCCGTCCGAACCCGCATACANGTCGTAGCAATGGGCGCCCGGCAGTCGNNGNACTCCNCGGCGCNNGCACACCTNGTCNAACGCCCCGTACGTCCCACAATCNGAGTANGCGATCANCGTCGGCGNCTCGATCCGATCGAGCAACTCTTCNACNTGCCCGGCGATGCGCTCGGGGTGATTGTGCAGAAGTGGGGGNAGCGGATGGATGGACAAGCCCCATCCACGCTCGCGATCGAGTTCGATGAGGTCGCTGGCCAACGCGCCACAGGCGATGACGTTGACCACGATGCCTGTGCCCGTCAGGCACCGAACGCNAGTTCTTCAACGAACCGGTCGTTGAAGTCTTCGCGATCGGACAATTCCACGTAGCTGATGGCGTTGACCAGTGTGTGCGCACCGTTGCGTTCCGAGCCGGACAACACCACCATCTTGGCGCCCTCGCCGGCGACGTTGCCGGCGCTCACCACNCGAGGCGGCGAGATGTCCGGGACGAGCCCGATCCGNATGGCATTTCGTGGAGACAGGTAACTACCGAAGGAGCCAGCGAGNAGCACCTGCTGAACATCCTTCTCTTCNATACCGAACTCCTCCAACAAGATGGCCCANCCGGTCGAAATAGCNGCCTTGGCNAANTGCAACTCCCGNACGTCACGNTGGGACAGATAGACNCCCGTGCTCGCGATCGGATCTCCACTAAGAACGAAGACCCGCTCCTCACCNCGCATCACCAGCCGGTCGGCCACGTGNGGGGCCAACTCCACGGCGCGTTCATCCGAAACGAAGCGACCCGACTGATCGATCAATCCCACGCGCACNAGTTCNGCGATGGCNTCCACCAGCCCGGATCCGCAGATNCCCGTGGCCTCGACGTCATCGATCACTTCCACCTGGACGCCNGANTCGTCGATCCGAACGACTTCNATCGCTCCNCCGGCCGCNCGCATGCCGCAGGCAATNGACGCGGCTTCGAACGCCGGACCCGCCGGTGCTGCTGTCGCCAGCAGTCGGTCNCCGTTNCCGAGGATCATTTCGCAGTTGGTGCCNACGTCGATGAACAACCGAATGCGCTGATCGCGATCCATGCCGCACGCCAAGGCACCGGCGACGATGTCGCCACCCACGTAGGCCCCCAAGGCGGGGAACAAGCAGGCGCGCGCNCTGGCGTTGACCTTGATCCCGAGTTCGCTNGCCCTCACGTCTGGGTAATCCTCGGCCGCGAGAATGAACGGAGCGACACCGAGAGGTTCGGGGTCGATACCCAGAGCGACTTGAACCATCGTGGCNTTTCCGGCCACCGCNACNTGATACACCTCGTCTCNATGNACNNCNNCTTCCGAACAGACCTCGTGCGTGAGCTCATCGAGNGTCTCGTGGGCCAAGGCCTGAAGGGATTCCAACGCCNTCGGGTCCAACATGGTGGCGCTGATCCTGCTGATCACATCGGCGCCATACCGCTGTTGTTTGTTGAGCATCGACGAGACGGCCAACGGCATTCCATTCGTCAAGTCCACCAGCGTNGCCACCACGCTGGTNGTTCCGAGGTCGTANGCGATCGCAAAAACGCGATCGCTGGTGTCTCCCGGTTCGACAGCAACCAGGATGTCGTCNACGACGACCACGGTCACCGCGAAGTCGGACGATCGAAGAATNTTCGGCAGNCCCCGCAGTACCCACGGATCNGCATCGGANGCGATATCNGAGATNGCATCCATNACGCGACGAAGGTCCGGCCGCTGATCGGCNAGGGTNGGCTCGGGTAGTTCCAGNAATCGCTTCAAGACCGTCGGCCGGTGGATGACCTGACGCCCGACACCCACGGTGGAGGCCTTCGGGCGGGTGGTCAGAGCAGGCACGTGCACCCGAAGATCGCTCCAGGCGGCGGCCTGACAGGCCAGCCGCCACCCCTGCTCCATCTCTTGCTCGGTGAACGCACGAGCGTCGACCCCGCCGGCAGGAACGTCACCTTCGAGGATCTGCACTCGACACTTGCGACAGGTGCCGTGTCCTCCGCACGTGGAGTCGACGGCGATCGCATTCCAGCTCGCGACATCGAAGACGTTCACGCCCACCGGAGCCCGCACTTGCTTTCCCGAAGGTTCGAACACCACGGAAACCCGGGCCACTTCTTCAGCACCGGGATCAGCCAGTACGGGAACTTCCGGACCGGGGTCCTCGATCAGACTGGTTGTGTCCAACAACTGCTCGTCATCGGACGTGACTTCTGCTGGTTGCTCGTTGGGCTGATCGGTCATGTCCCCTGTGCCGCTTCGCGTGCTCGGTGCGCGGATATCCATGCCATGCCCCACTCATCGTTGCCGAGCATGAGGTCACCCGCTTTCACTGCCGTCACGATCGATGGAGTGCGCGCATCCATGATCGCGCTGGTTAATCCTGCACCCATGGCCATCGGAAGGAAGACCGAATTGAGGGTGTGTCGGTCGGGCATTCCGAAGGACACGTTTGAGGCACCCAGGGTCATATTTACGCCGATTCGGTCGGCGATCAGGTCAATCGTCTCGAGGGTTCGCACCACCATCTGCGAGTCCGCCCCGATGGGCATCGCGAGCGGGTCGATGACGATGTCCTCGATGGGTATTCCGTACGTGCCGGTGGCCTTGTCCACGATGTACTCGGTGAGCTCGAAACGCCGCTGCGGGTCCTCGGGAATCTCCTTGTCATCGTTCGGTAGTGCGATGACAGCTGCCCCGTACTGCTTGACCAGCGGGAGGATCATCTCCATGCGCTCGTCTTCCGCCGTGACCGAGTTGACGAGTGCCTTGCCTTCGTAGGCCGCAAGACCCGCCTCGAGCGCCTCGACAATCGACGAGTCGATGCACAGGGGAACATCGGTCAGGCGTTGAATCAACCGAACGGCCTCTGCCAACAGCGCCGCCTCGTCCACCAGCGGCGCCCCCATGTTCACGTCGAGCATCATCGCTCCGCCGGCGATCTGATCTGCCACGTCTTTCTCGACCGCCGAGAGGTCGCCGGCACGAAGTTGCTCTTGGAACGCCTTGCGGCCGGTGGGGTTGATGCGCTCACCGATGATGCAGAACGGCTGATCCGAACCGATGGTCAAGGTCCTGTCAGCTGAACTCACGGTGGTGTGCATGGTCATCCAATCTGCGGTGATGCGGAGCTTTACGCCGTTTGTGTGTGTGTCGTGCTGGCGTGTGTCGTAGCGCCCTCGCTCGAAAACGCCGGGCCGAGGCGGAGATCGCGCACAAGCCGGTGCACCGAGTCGTCATGACGAAAATCGGTGATGTGAATGCCGGCGATGCCCGGNAGAGATAGCGCGNNGGCGGCTTGCTCGCGCGCGAGTTGGTACGACTCCTCGAGCGGATCCGAAGCCGATGCNATGCGATCGATNANGTCNNCGGGCACATGGATTCCCGGNACCGAGGANTCCATGAAACGCANGGCCCCTGCGGACTTCGTCAAGATCACCGTGGGGAGGANCGCTGCATCTCGACNNACGCCGTTGTCANCACAGCCCTGGACGAAGGCTTCCAACTTCTCGGGCTCGTACCCGATCTGCAACTGCAGAAACCGCGCGCCGCTGTCCACTTTCATCCGNGCGCGCCGAACGCGCACGTGCGCCGGTGGAGCNAAGGGATTCTCGACGGCTCCGATNAGNANTTCTCGGTGGTGCTTCAAGGATCGACCNGANAGGTAGGTTCCGTCGGACAGCGTGCGCATGATGGACACGAGTTGCGGTCCGTCGATATCGAAGACGCGTCGGGCTTCCGGCTCATCACCGGCCGTGACATCGTCNCCNGTNAGCGCGCAGAAGCTCGTNACGCCGTGCATCTNNGCCCCGACCACGTCCGCCTGAATNGCGAGTCGATTCTTGTCACGACACACGACCTGCATGATCGGCTCGAGNCCNAGTTGCTTCACNGCGATNGCCATNGACACGTTGCTNGCGTGGGCNTGGGCGGCGGGGTTATCCGTNATGTTGACCGCGTCGACGTACGGCTGGAACCGATCGACNGCTTCGGCCACNGTGTCGAGATCACCACCGTCCATNGACGGGAACTCCGCNGTCACGATCGGNCGTTCGCGGGANNCCACCAATTCNTCGAANGCACCCACTATTCCGATCCCTTCCACCCCGTGGGCGTCTGGCGATCGGCTCCGCTCACCAGATTCATCCAGGACGAGTCACCGGCGAGGGAGTTGTTCACCGGAGCCCGCAGGTGCCCAATCTCATCGCGCCACGACTGCGGGAGCAGTGGCAGGTTCTCGGCTCGATGGTTCGCCTTCACCCATACGCACTGCATCTCTGGCTTGACCTCGCAGGCNCCGTCGACNGCNACCCCGCCGCANGGGCCATTNCGCAGGGTCTTCGGACACGTCATCGGACAGGTCATTCCCGTTTCGTGCAGCACGCATTGACCGCACATTTGNCAATCCCATACCGGNCCCTTGANCGCNTGCTCNACGATCGGCAGCAGNGANCGCAGCATGATCAGGCGCCCGTTCGCACCGCGAGAAGTTCCTTGGCACGTCGCACAGCGGTCGCGGCATCGGCCGCGTANCCATCNGCACCGGAGACATCGGCGTATTCCTGGGTCACCGGAGCNCCGCCGACCATGATGATGATGTCGTCACGCAACCCGGCTTTCTCGATGGCGTTGATGTTGACCTTGAACATGGGCATGGTGGTGGTGAGGAAGGCGGACATNCCCACGATGTCTGGCTTGTGTTCGTCGATCGCCTCGACGAACTTCTCCGGTGGCACCTGCACACCGATGTCGATCACGTGGAATCCCGCACCCTCGAGCATGATGTTCACNAGGTTCTTGCCNATGTCGTGCACATCGCCCTTCACCGTTCCCATCAGGAAGGTGCCCACGCTTTCGGCCCCTGTTTGAGCNAGCAGCGGGCGNAGNACTTCNAGNGCTCCNCTCATCGCCTTACCGGAAATCAGCATCTCNGGCACNAAGAAGTCACCTCGCTCGAAGCGNGCTCCNACCTCTTCCANNGCNGGGATGAGGGCGTCGAAGAGCAGAGAGTTCGGCGTCATGCCNAGTTCGAGACCCGTGTTGGTGTGCTCGAGGACGGCCGGTGCGTTCCCNACCATTGTTTCCTCGTACAAGGCCTTCAACACATCATCNGGAGTCATGCGGCACCAACCNTTNTTTCAGCAAAGTCTGGACCGGGCGTAAAGCCGATANCGGTCGANGCACCCATCGCGGCATCNACTAATTGATCCGCGAACGCCTGANTGATGTCCNTGGTCATGCGCAGNGTCGGACCGGAAATNGACATGGCGGCGACGACGCTNCCGTCTGCCGCGAANACGGGCGCGGCTATCGCGACCAGCCCCGGTTCAAGTTCGGAGTCCGCAAGNGCCCACCCCCGCTGCCGNACNCGATCGAGATCTTCTGCNAGNTCCTGGCGAGAGGTGATCGTCCGNGAGCTGACCTTCGGNAGGCGACCCGGNGGCAATTCCGCNCCNTGCGCCAGGAAGACCTTNCCCAANGCCGACGCGTGCAGCGGNATGCGTTGATCTCCCCAGTTGATNCCGCCGATGAGGTACGTGCACTCCAGCTGACTGATCTGTTCGACCTCTTGACCATCGAGTACCGCCAGGTTGATCTTCTCACCGGTGGCATCGCTCAACTCCGCCATGAACGGGCGGCATGCCTCGATCAACTCGTCCGTCGGGCGGCGTGAGTGCGCGAAACGGGTCAACGCACCCCCGGGTCGAAGACCGCCGTTCTCATCCTTAGCCACGAGATCGTGCCGCTCCAGGCTGGACAGCAATCGGGACAGGGTGCTCTTGGCTAACTCACTCGATTCCTGCAGTTCACCGAACGTCAGGGGGTGGTCGGACTCCATCACCGCCAACAGGAGTCCCGCCGCACGATCGACAGCTTGGGTTCCCGACACCGACGACACAACTCTCCCGATTCCGGAAAGCCACTCGGGGCGAGGGCCTTCCTTTTGCGCCCATATTATGGAACGCTTGTTCCACGTTGCGAGTGTAGAAAGCACCCGCACCTCCGTCAAGGGTGTGCGGATCGACGAGTGTNATCGACGAGGAGACCCATGTTCCACAACTCCATGCCCCGCTACGAAATCTTGTCGTCCGACGCGCTGNCCACGCTCGATAGCGGCTGGCGCAAGATCGTGACGGAGATCGGAGTCCAGTTCGCCAAGCCNGAGGCGGTCGAGNTNTTCGCNGCCAACGGCCAGAANGTNGACGGCGAGACGGTCTTCCTNGATCCGGAGTTNGTGCTGGANCAGGTAGCCAAAGCACCCAGCGAGTTCGACATGCAGGCCAGGAATCACGATCACGACGTGCACATCGGCGGNGANTCGATGGTCTTCTCCAGCGTGTANGGNCCACCCTTCTTCCGGCANGGCACCGAACGGCGTGACGGTTCTCTCGCGGACTTNGAGAACTTCGCGAAACTGGCNCAGACGTTCGAGGTCCTCGACAGCGTCGGCGGCGTCGTCGTCGAACCCAACGACGCCCCNNTGGACTCNCGGCACCTGGACATGGTCTACCGGGCTCTCACCATGACCGACAAGATCATCATGGGCAACGTCGTCACCGGAACGAACGCCGAGGACACCGTTGCGATGGGNGAGATGGTGTTCGGTGGTCGCGAAGCGATCGAGGAAAAGCCCTTCTGCATTTCATTGATCAACTGCAATTCCCCGTTGCGCTGGGACGATCGCATGCTCGATTCGCTGTTCGTCTACACGCAAGCCCGGCAGCCGTGCATCGTCACGCCCTTCCTCTTGATGGGCGCGATGGCACCCGTCACCATTCCCGCCGCGCTCGCCCAACAGATCGCCGAGGCGCTCTCCGGTGTTGCCCTCACCCAGCTGATCAACCCCGGCGCACCGGTGGTCTTCGGATCGTTCCTATCCAACATCGACATGCAGTCCGGTTCACCACAATTCGGCACACCTGAGTCAGGCATCGGCCTCCTCGCCACCGGACAGATCGCACGGCACTTCGGATTGCCGTTCCGCGGCGGTGGNGGACTNAACTCGTCACAGGTNCCCGATGCTCAAGCCGGCTACGAAGCGATGATGACGCTNATGCCGGCCTTCCTGTCCGGAACGAACTTCATCATGCACTCCGCCGGATGGCTCGANGGAGGCCTCGTCTCCAGCATGGAGAAGTTCGTGATCGATGTTCAGTTGCTCGAGATGCTGCAACACGAATTCACGCCNCTGGAAATNGACGANGCATCGATGGCCTTCGACGCTCACAGTGAAGTCGGCCATGGNGGTCACTTCCTNGGTGCGATGCACACCATGGANCGCTTCCGNGAGTGCTTCTACCGGCCGTTCTTGTCGAGTTCGGACAATTTCGAGCGCTGGACTCGCAATGGCTCGAAAGACACCGCGACTCGGGCCGCCGAGATCGCCGAGGCGAAGCTCACCGAATACGAAGAGCCGGAGATGGACGAAGGACTCAAAGAGCAATTGCAGGAGTTCGTGTCTCGGCGACGGACGGAGCTCGGCGACTAACTCACCTGCTGTTCAGCGCCTCGCCTGCTCACCGTCTCGCCTTTTTGCCCAAAGCCGCCCCATGGCCTCGCCGGTCTTGCCAGACTCACGGCAAGAATTCGAGGGGAGANNCATGACCATCCACCACAGCCCGCTGCCCGACGTCGTCATTCCCGATGTGCCCATCACGGCGCACGTGCTCCGCGAAGCGGGCAGGGTCCCCGATCGCCCCGCCATCATCGATGGCCCGACCGGTCGCTCCTACACCTACGCGCAATTCGCCGGGGCCGTGGCGGCCTTCGCTGGAGGCTTGATGGCGCGCGGCATGGGGCCGGGAGACTCGATCGCGCTGATGTCCCCGAACATCCCTGAGTTCGCCATCGTCTTTCACGGTGCGGCGACAGCCGGCGTCGCCGTCAGCACCATCAATCCNACNTACACGGCCGAGGAAGTCGCCTTTCAGCTCCGCGACTCACANTCCAGCATGCTGGTCACGATCGGCATGTTCGCCGAAACAGCCACCGCGGCCGCGCAGGAAGCAGGCGTCTCNGAGANATTCATCATNGGTGACGCTCCCNAGGGCATGCAGNCCTTTACCGCCCTGATGGGTGAGCCCGCCGGTCAGGTGGATGTCGACCTCGACGAGCAGATCGTGGTTCTGCCGTACTCGTCGGGAACGACCGGATTNCCCAAGGGCGTCATGCTGTCTCACCAGAACCTGGTGNCGAACCTCGTCCAATGCGAGGACGCCCTGAATGTCCAGGANGGTGAGNTCGTNCTNGCAGTGTTGCCGTTCTTCCACATNTACGGCATGCAGGTGCTGATGAANTTCTTCCTNAGCANGGGAGCNACGATNGTGACGGTCCCGCGCTTCGATCTCGAGCAAAGTCTCGGCTTGATTCANGAGCACAAGATCACGCGGCTGTTTGCTGTCCCTCCGATCGTGCTTGCTNTCGCGAAACACCCGNTGGTCGACACTTTCGATCTCTCCAGCCTCACGCAGATTTTCTCCGGAGCCGCACCGCTCGGCGCNGAACTCGCCCANGAGGCCTCTGACCGGATCAACTGCGAGGTGGTGCANGGCTTTGGAATGACCGAGTTGAGNCCGGTATCCCATGTCACCCGGATGGGCGGGTTCAAGCCCGGCACCTGCGGTGTCACCGTGGCGAACACCGAGTGTCGGATCGTGGACGTGGAGAACGGCGACGACCAGGACGTGGGTGGNGTCGGCGAGTTGTGGGTGCGTGGACCGCAGGTGATGAAGGGNTACNTNAANAACCCGGAGGCAACCGCCCACACGATNGACGACGACGGCTGGTTGCATACCGGCGATGTCGGCTTCATCGACGAGGACGGCCACCTGACGATCGTCGATCGGGTCAAGGAGTTGATCAAGTTCAAGGGNTTCCAGGTCGCGCCGGCCGANCTCGAGGCGCTGCTGCTGACCCATCCGGCGATTGCCGACGCGGCCGTCATCGGCGTTCCCGATGACGAAGCCGGGGAACGGCCACGCGCCTTCNTCGTCCTCAAGCCAGGACAAGACGCCAGCGCCGANNANATCACCGCGTTCACCGCCGAGCACCTGGCGACCTACAAGGTGGTGCACGACATCGTGTTCACCGAGGAGATCCCGAAGTCCGCGTCCGGCAAGATCCTGCGTCGCNTGCTGCGCGANCAGTANTCGTCTCGACCNCGGCGCGATCCGTCGGTGCGCTCGATCGGTGCGCTNNGAGACGTCCTGCGGCNCGNGTCNGGNNTGACCGGGAAANACACGACGCAGCATNTTTAGTTNAANNTTGTANTNTNTNANNATTCCCCTCGTCGATCAAAGGNGNGTGACTGCGTGACCGNTCCGGTGATNATCGTNGGCGCCGGCCTCGGCGGGCTGCGTACGGCCGAGTCACTCCGNGCCGCNGGATACCNGGACGGCATCGTCGTCATCGGNGACGAGCCNCACCTCCCCTACAACCGCCCNCCCCTCTCCAAGGAAGCACTCGCGGGCGGTGTCCGGGTCGAGGACCTGCNCTTTCGCCGCCGGGANGCCATCGGCGATGTCGAGTGGCGCCTGGGNGTCCCCGTGGTCGCCAGNGATCTCACCGAGCGNACNGTGACNCTGNCCGATGGACANACGNTNCCCTTCCGAGGCCTCGTCATCGCNTCGGGAATNCGCCCNCGCCAACTGCCCATCCCCGGCCCNGAGGNNGGACGCGTCCTGTTGCGAAACGCCGACGACGCCGCCCACCTNCGCGGNCGACTCGTCTCCGGTGAACGCCTNGCGATCCTGGGTTCCGGCTTCATCGGNTGCGAGGTNGCCGCGACCGCTCGCGCACTCGGAGTGGANGTCGACGTCATCGCCCTNGACGACGAGCCGATGATCCGGCCCCTGGGATCAGACCTCGGNGCNGCCATGAAGCNTCATCACGAANAGCACGGAGTCCGGTTTCATCTCGGNCGCACGATCACCGANTTCCTNGGNGACGANGAGATCACCNGCNTGCGTNTGGACGACGGTNCCGACGTGCCCGCGACGGTGGTTCTTGAAGCGGTCGGCTCGGTNCCGAATANCGANTGGCTCGAGGGCAACGGCCTCGACCTCTCNGACGGGGTTCTCGTGGACGAATCACTACAGGTCNTCGGCAGCCCGGCACCGGCAGTCGCCGTNGGNGATATCGCTCGACACCCCAATGCACTCTTNCCTTTTGGACCGTCTCGCATCGAGCACTGGAATATGCCGACCGAGTTGGGCAAGCACGCCGGCACCACACTCGCGAAGGCGCTCGATGATGCGGGCACGAANACCACTCCCGAACCGTTCTNCGCCCTGCCCTCGTTCTGGAGCGACCAGTACGACGTCTCCTTGCAGTCCTTCGGGATGCCCGGTCTGGGCACGCCAACCGTTGTTGAAGGAGAGCTCGACGGGGCGTGCATCGTGGAATATCACCGCGGCGACGACCTCGTCGGTGTGGTCGGCGTCAACCGCAGCAAGGATTTGATGCCCTACCGCAAGCAGATGTTGGCCCGTCAACCTTGACCAAACCGTGACGAAACAGGGAACCGTTCCCACCGTTCGTGACGTCTAAACGGCGTGAAGAGGTCACTGGTCTCGCTCGGTGCAGCGGGCGTGGTAGCCGTGACGGGCATTGGCCTCCTGTCGGGCTGCGGCAACAACGTAGCGACGCCGGCCTTTGTTGACGCTCCGTACAGCGACGAGATGGCCGCTGAGGCGCCAGAACTCGCGAGTGAGATGAGCATGGATGCCGTTGGCGTGGACGGTGGCGCCGTCTCTGGCGCAGACTCCCGGACAGACCAGCAGATCATCCGCACCGCCTACGTGTCTGTCGATGTCGACGATGTCGCCACCGGAGTCTCCGCGATCGCTGATCTGACAACAGATCTCGAGGGCCAACTACAGAGCCAGAGCGTCCAGGGAACCGGTGAAGACTCCAGCGCCAACATGACCGTCCGGGTGCCGGCGTCGAATCTGGATGCGCTTCTGGCGTCGATCGACACACTGGGTGAGGTCACGAGCAGCAGCGTGGACGCGCAAGACGTCGCGGTCGAGGTCATCGACCTCGAAGCGCGGATCACGACCCTCGAGGAGTCCATCGACAGACTCCGCGACCTACAAGGCCAGGCAGCGTCGGTGGCCGATCTAGTCACCGTCGAATCCGAGTTGTCCGCACGCCAAGCAGAGCTCGAATCCCTGACTGCTCGCCGCGACTACCTGTTGCGGCAGGTAGAGATGTCCACGGCCTACATCTCTTTGACCACGACAACGACTGGCCCCGGTGTAACCCCTGACTTTCTTGGTGGCCTAGAGCGCGGCTGGAACTCCCTCATCTCCCTCGCCGCAGGTCTCATCACACTCGGGGGATTCCTGACGCCGTATCTCCTCATTGCCGGAGCGATCACGACTATCGTGCTCACCATCGTCGCTCTCTCGCGTCGCGATCGAAAGGGAGAGTCATGAAGCTCAAGGCCCCCCGCGTGACGGCACTGGCTGCCAGTGCGTTCATCGGCTGCGCCCTGCTGGCCGGGTGCTCGTCCTCCGACGACGCTTCCGCCGACTGTTCGATTGTGGAGGAAGGTTTGGACCCGGACATCACCCAAGAGCAGATTGACTTCGCCTGCGATCTAACCGCGGACCCGCTTCCGCAAGACGAGGCCACCGCCAAGATCGAGGACGCCGGATACGACTGGCGTATCGGTGTCATCGATGGAGAGCCTCAAGCAGTCACCATGGACTACCAAATCGATCGACTGACGCTGACCGTCGACGACGGGCTGGTGACCGACGGCATGTGGGGCTAGATCCCGCATTCTTTCGAGGCCGGCCAGCCTCAGGGCCTGTGTGTCTCGGCGCCGTCTAGTCGCGAGACCGGCCACCGAACGGGCCACCACGCTGCCGCTCATCGGTCTGCGATGTCTGCGGTCCATCGGCNGGGANCGGTGCNCTTGCCCGGCCGATACCGATGCCGACGAGCACCCCGATCAACACNANAAGTACNCCGATCAANATCGATGTGGACCNNGCGCGCGTCTTCTTTCCTCGCTTAGCAAGNAGCGATGCCAGATCGTCGCTCGNTTGCGCAGCANTNTCTGCNGATACGTCGTCACTCATGTCGCAATGCCTCNATTGGGCGTAGGGATGCCGCTCGCTTAGCTGGGTAACTGCCGAAGAACAAGCCGATCGCCACGCTGATCACGTACGCCCCCACGACGGATACCGGGACCACGGAAGGGGCAATACCGGCGATCTCTACCTGGGCAACAAGAAGGGCCAGACCAAGGCCGGCCGTGGCGCCGAACAGCGAGAGCACCGTCGCTTCCAGCAAGAACTGCAGGAGGATGAAGCGCCGGGAGGCCCCGATTGCTTTGCGGATGCCGATCTCGCGCGTTCTCTCGGTNACCGAGACNAGCATGATGTTGGTGATACCAATGCCACCGACCAGCAAACTGATGGCGCCGACCGCCCCGAGGAGCGCCGTGAAGATTCCCAACGCCGTGTTCGCGGTGTCCAACAGGCTCGCCTGATTGAAGACCTCAAAGTCGCGCGTGCCTTCGGTGGTTCCGTGTCGTTCATCGAGAATCGCGATCGCTTGCTCTTCGGCCTCNTCTGTCGTCTCCGACGACGATGCCTGGACAGAAATAGCCGACACTTCCCCGTACCCGGTGATNGAGTTCTCCACCGCCGACAAGGGTGCNATCACGACATCGTCTGGGTTGGCGAACGCCCCTCCCTTCTCCGCCTGCACGCCAANGACGGTGAACGGNACNCCGTTGCAGGCGATCTGACGGCCGAGCGGATCAGATTCNGGNAACAGGCTTTCGGCNACCGTTGATCCGATGACGGTGATTCTTCGAGCGGATAGTTCATCGGCGTTATTGAAATATGCACCGGCCGACACGGGTGAGTTGTTNATNGNGAAAAAGGAAGGCCAGGTTCCCACNATTTGCGTCGAGTGACTGCGGTCCTCGCTNGTGCACGTGACCGCNGTGCGTCTCTCGGGCGCNGCACCGGCAATATCGGGGGCCCGCACCGGATCGTTCAAGGCGATCGCATCNTCCACCGTCAANTCTTGGACGGATGGGTTGACGATCTCGCCATCCCGGTTGGGGTTCTCCGGCGTCACATACAGCAGATTGCTNCCCAAAGACTGNATGCTGGAGGTCACCGAGTTGGAGGCTCCCTGCCCGAAGGCGACGAGGATGATCACNGCNGCGACACCGATCATGATGCCGAGCGTGGTCAGGATTGAGCGGAGTCGGTTGGCGAGAATGGCTTGCCAGCCACTGCGGAGCGCCTCGATGAAGATCATCGGGCAGCCGCCAACANATCNGATTCGACCTTGCCATCTCGCAGGGTGACCACCCGNCCGGCGCGTTCCGCCACGTCGTCCTCGTGAGTGATGATCACGATCGTCTTTCCTTCGGCGTGAATTTCATCGAGAAGGTCCAGAACGTCCGCTGTCGATCGAGAGTCAAGGTTGCCGGTCGGCTCATCGGCCAGCATGAGCGAGGGTTCCATCGCCAGGGCACGAGCAACCGCGACACGNTGCTGCTGTCCACCGGACAATTCNTTGGGTTGATGATGAGAGCGATCAGCAAGGCCNACCTTCGCGAGAGCATCCAGCGCTCGNCGACGCCGTTCNGATCGACGCACCCCCCGATACATCANCGGCAANTCCACGTTNGNTGCCGCNCTCATCCGCGGTATCAGGTTGAACGCCTGGAAGATGAACCCGATTCNNCGGTTGCGCACCAGGGAGAGAGCGTCGTCGTCAAGATCCCCGATATCCACGCCGTCGATTTTGTACGTTCCCGANGTCGCCACGTCGAGAGCTCCGATGATGTTCATCACCGTCGATTTCCCGGATCCCGATGCGCCCATGATCGCGACGTACTCCCCGGGCTCCACGGTAAGAGAGATCCCATCGACGGCGCGCACCTCGGCTTCACCTTGGCCNTAGACCTTGGTGATGTCGTGCATCTCGACGACTGCCGTCACGATTCGTCNCTTCCGCCGAAGGGATCCTCGTCGGACTCCGATCCAGGAACCCCTCCGTCGGGGAAGGACACATCATCGGCCGACGGAATGACCAGAACGTCCCCTTCGTCGACGCCGGCGGNGATCTCCACTCCNGCNTCTCCTTGCAGACCGAGAANGACNNGCACCTTGTCGGTCGNTGTCTCCGCTCCCTCNNTTCGCTNNACGAGGNCGGCAGCNCGNTNGNCGGTTCCNGTGACGGCNCTTTGCGGAACCACCAANACGTCGATCGCCTCATCNACCANNACCGNNACCGACGCNGTCATGCCTTCGCGCACNGTCGTCGGGGCGTCGATGACCTGCACNCGNACTCCGTAGGTGATCAANCCGGAGTTNCTCGTNNTTCCCACCGGNTCNATNGACACGACGGTTCCCTCNGCACGCTCTCCGGCCANCGCGTCGAAGGTGATCGTGGCGGGCGAACCCACGCGCACCTTGGCCGCATCAGACTCAGCGAAGTTCGCGACCACTTCGATCGGACCGTCGGGCAACACGGTGATCCCACCTTGCGCGCCCGATGCGGTAGCCACCTCACCAACGACATACGACACGGAACCGACAACTCCATCAACCGGCGCAACAAGCCGAGTGTCATCAACGGCTTGTTGCGCGACCTCGACCGCCACTTCCGCCGATTCGATAGCGGCCTGCGCGGCTGTCACTTCCGCACCGTCGGGCAGTTGCACCGTTTCTTGCGAGGCCAGAGCTGATGTCAACGAGGCGCGGGCGGCCGAGACGGACTGCTCACCAGCGACCTTGCCTTGTCGGTAGACACGCTCAGCGGTCTCGAGTGCTTGACGGGCGTTGCGGACGGCGTCGTCTCCGGCCTTTCGCAATTCTGTTTGGGCTTGCTGCACGGCGACATTCGCACTCGCCAGACTCAACGATGCCGTTTGTTGGGCCTGCTGGTCCACGAGGAGCCCGGTTGTCCGGGCCCGAACGGCGGAGTCGTACGCCTGCTGAGCCGCGAGTGTGGCGGTCTGGGCGCTGGTGCAGGCGGCCGTCTCCGAGCCGGCACCTTCGCAGGCGCTGTTCTCCTGATTCTGGCGTTGGGTAAGGGATTCCCCGGCCTGATTGACGGCCACGTCGTAGCCGATCGCATTGTTGGCTGCGTTCTCTACCGACGAGTCGAAGGCCCGCTGCGCGGAGTCAACGCTTGCTTGGGCGCTTAGCAACTGCGCCTGCGCCGACGGGTTGGTACACATGGCACTCGTCAGGTCCAGACAGGAGTCGTCCCACAGGTCCTCGGCAACGGCCAACGACTCCTGCGCCTGCTTAACAGCCAACTTGTTCCGCTTGTTCGTCTGCTGCGCGACTCGCGACGCATCGGACAAAGCGGCACTCGCGGAGGCAACGGAGGCGTCACTCGACGCAGACGTCTGCACGGCTTGCGCCAATGTTGACTCGGCGGCTGCCAGTTGCTGGCGGGCCGCCGTATCGTCCACGGTGGCGACCACGTCGCCTGCGGACACCACGTCCCCAGCTGCGACATCAACCGACGTCACGGTCCCGGGTGTCGCGAAAGTGAGGTCAACAACACCGGACCGCTCGACCGTGCCGCTTGCCGTGACGGTCGCGGTCACGTCTCCACGGGCGACGGTGACGGTTCGCTCCTCGGGGGCCTGCGAGGACGGTCGCAGGGACACCACGATCAGCCCAAGAACGGCAGCGATGGCAACTCCGATACCCACGTTCACCCACAGGGTGCGTCGTCTCATGGCTCGAGCCTGCCGGAAACCTGTCGTCGCGTCATATCGAACCTGTTCGAGTCTCGTAAATTCCGCAGGCCACGCACGGTCTTGTCAGATACCGATCAGGGTGCGCAGGTGCCGCGGCGCCGGAGATCCATGACTGAGCATCAGGTCGTGAACCTGCCGGTCAGACCAGTCCGGGTGCACGACACGAAGATCATTCGCGATACTCCGGACCGCCTGATAGCCCACGAAATAGGTCGGCAGTTGTCCCGCGGTCAGCAGGGCCCGGCGCCACTTGCCGATCGCTTCCCCCTCTTCTTGAAAGCCACGGAACGTCATCAGCCGGAGCGCCTCGTCTTCGCTCATCTCCATAGAGTGGACGCGGATGTCCAGAATCGTGTTGATGGCCATTCGAGCTTGCATCTTCAACTGCTGAAGTCGGATCGCCAGCGCGGACTGCGCTGAATCTTCGGGGGCGTATCCCTTGTCGAGCAGGAGCTCCTCGACATACACCGCCCAACCTTCGACGAAGACGCCGCTGAATCCGAAGCGGCGGACGCGGGTGGGTGTCTGCGCTCGGGCCGCGTGGGCCAATTGCAGAACATGACCGGGCATGGCTTCGTGAATCGTGAGGTCGTGCAGCAACGTCGCGTTGTACTCGCGATAGAACGACGCGACCTGCTCGTCATCCCACGTCGCCGGTGTCGGCGAGACGGCGACGTAGGTGGGCACCGACGCCTCTTCCAAGGGGCCGGGGGCATCGCAGTAGGCCACCGCCACACCCCGATGCATCTCCGGCATTTCGATGACCTCGGTGTCTTGTTGCGGAATCGACACCAACTCCCGATCGCGGACGAAATCGGTGGTCTGCTCCAGGGCNTCGCGGACCAGCGGCAACACGGTGTTGTCGGTCACGACTGCCTCGGCGGCNACGCGCTCNANNGCGCGTCGCACCACGCGGTCGGCGTGCACGGATTCNTCGAGATACTCNGCGGCCACCTCGCGCATACGACCGGTGACCTNNTCGAGGTGCGCTTCCGCCTCGCGCAGCAAGTGATTGGCNCTGGTGGCGTCGTCGAGCGAGTGCCACAGCACTCCGGCGTAAATCCGCTGGTTGAGTCGAGGACTACGAGTGCTGACGGGTAGTTGTTCGTTGAGCCACGCGATGTGTTCGTCGATAGCCGCGACGGCAGCATCGATTCCCTCAGGGAGGTCGGTCTCGTGCATCGCGCACTGCTCGCCGATGGAATCGGTGACGACGGCGCGTGTTCCGGTCAGTTGACCGATGGCTGTTTCCACGTGGATGTGCGGCATGGAATCGAGCGACCGGCGAGCAGTGTCCAGAAACTCCGGGATGGCAGATAGGCGCGATTGGACACTCGCGAGACGCTCTGGCCACGGAGCGAAATCGCGCGAGAGCAGCAAGTGCAACGCCGTCCCCGGGTTCCACTCCATCGGGTTCCACTGTGTACTTGCGAGCTCGTCGATCTCGAAAGCCTCACGCTGGAGTCTCGACCGCAAGATCTCGAGATCGACCAGGTCGACGGCATCGAGTTCGACATCGTCGATTGCATCGATGGCGGTTAATTGATCGTCGATTTGTCTCGACCGTGACGCCCGGGCTTCGGGTGAGTAGTCGGGCAGCCGGTCATCGAATCGGTGATCGCCGAGCCAGGTCGCGCCTACCGGATCGGCTTCGAGCGCAGCGTCGATCGAGTCCTCTGCGAGCCGACGAAACTGTGCCGTTGCGTCGTTCACCGACTCTCTACCTCTCGTATCGAGGTGATCCGGCGTCGGACTGCTTGCCGCAGCGCTGCCTCGGCATCCCAGCCTCGGTCCCGAGCAAGAGACGCCACCGAGAGGAGAAACTCACCGAGGTCTTCCTCACTGTCGACGGAATCGAGGACACGGGCAGCCGCGTCGTGTGCTGTGAGGCTTGGAACCGCGTCACCAAGGGACGTGCTGCGCGAGTGCACCTTCGATGCCCGAAGCAGCGCCGGAAGGTGTTCAGGGATGCCGTCCGCCACCGACGCGCGCCCCTTCTCTTCGGCCTTCAGCGCATGCCAGTTGGCTTCCACTTGCTCGGCGGTGTCCGCATCGACGTCCGCGAAAACATGCGGGTGGCGCCGGATCAATTTCTCGACGATGCCACGAGCGACGTCGTCTATGTCCCAGCCCTCCTCCCCTCGCTCCTGACCAATGCGTGCATGGAAGACAACTTGCAGCAAAAGATCCCCGAGTTCCTCGCGCAAGCCGGAGTCATCGCCGCCTTCGATCGCCTCGACGGTCTCGTAGGCCTCCTCGACGAGGTACTCGACGAGACTCTCGTGCGTTTGGCGTGCATCCCACGGGCAGCCGCCCGGTGATCGAAGTCGATCCATCACCTCGATCAGGTCGAGGACGCTCTCCCCGCGCTTCGCCATTCGTTCGCTTTCCGCGTGCGCGTCCGGTCAGGAAATCTGAATCGGGACGGACAGATCGTTCGGGGGTGGGCCCACCAGCAAACCGGCCGGGTCCCACTGTCCGTAGCGTGGGCTCACCGTGGTGCCGACTTCCTCGCTGTAGGCGGCAACGGCCGCGAAGATCGCGGACGATTGAGTCTCCGGAGTTCCGCTCGGATCGAACAGCACGCCCATNTTCTGCGCCAAGAGGTTCACGCGAAACAACTCGTCGATGTCGTCGGGTGCGAGGTCCTGGGCNAGCAGCGTGTTCTGGAACGCTTCGCGCCCNCCGGAGGCCTCGACGTAGTTCGCGATGGTCGCGTCCAATTCCCCCTGCGTGACGACAACCTCGTTCTCNGCCGCCAACTGCTCGACGAGTTGAGTCGTGATCATCCGATCGAGGGTGGTCACCACCAGNGCTTCNGAGGCCGAGTCGACCGGTCGTCCCTGCGCGCGCAGCACCTGCTCCACCTGCTCGGTCAGGTCACGTTCGGAGATTCGCTCGTTCCCCACGACCGCAGCAGCCCCCGGGGTGGCGGACGCGCAACCACTCAACATCAGGACGCTTGCGGCGACCGCTGCAAGTACGCCCGCTCTCCGGCTATTCACCCTCGACCGCTCCATCCTTCGTCTTCCGCTGNGCNGGNGCNCCTCGAACCACTCCCACAAGTTCGTCGGCCCACGCCAGCAAGTCNTGGTCCTTCAANGCGGCCGCNCCGATCGCGGAACTCGCNGTCGGNCGCGGCACNATGATCGTACGGACGGCNGGCTTNATGGTNGTGCGCGGGTATAGGCGNCTGATGCGCATTTGGGNNGACTCGGGTAGTTCCACGGGGTGCAGGCGTACGCCACTGCCTTGGGCNATGACTTCGCGAAGNCCCGCTGTTTGGCAGTGCACGCGAAAGCGCGCAACGCTCACCAGGGTTTCNGNTTCCGGTGGGAGCGGTCCGTACCTATCGACGAGTTCGGCNGCNACGTCGTCCACCTGNTCGTCGCTGCGGGCGTCTGCCAGTCGCTTGTACGCCTCGAGGCGAAGCCGTTCCGCCGGCACGTACTGCTCAGGCAGATGCGCGGTTATCGGCAGTTCGACTTTGACCTCGGGTGNTTCCTCGTCTCCCGCGCCCGCGCCGGCTTTGTGCTCCGCGAGAGCCTCACCGACNAGGCGGACGTACAAGTCGAAGCCNACGTCGGCGATGTGGCCGCTTTGCTCACCCCCCAGCAGGTTGCCNGCACCNCGGATCTCCAAATCCTTCAGGGCGATCTGCATACCNGATCCNAGATCNGTNCGNTGCGCGATNGTCGCCAGCCGTTCGTGCGCCGTTTCGGTNAGTGGCTTATTGGGGTCATACAGCAGATACGCGTACGCCCTCTCGCGGCTGCGCCCCACGCGACCACGAAGTTGGTGCAGTTGAGACAGGCCGAAGGTGTCCGCCCGGTCGACGATCAACGTGTTGGCATTCGCGATNTCNATNCCGGACTCGACGATCGTCGTNCACACGAGCACGTCGATGTTCTTGTCCCAGAAATCGACGATGACCTGCTCGAGTCGCCCCTCGGCCATCTGACCGTGNGCGANGGCGACACGNGCTTCCGGCACNAGATCCTGGACCCGTCGCGCNGCTCGCTCGATGGACTCGACNCGATTGTGAACGAAGAAGACCTGACCATCGCGCANCAACTCCCGACGGATCGCCGCCGCGATCTGCTTATCGTCNTANGGGCCCACGTACGTCAGCACCGGATGCCGCTCTTCCGGCGGTGTTTGAATCACCGACATTTCTCNGATGCCGGTGACCGCCATCTCGAGCGTNCGCGGAATNGGCGTCGCCGACATGGACAGCACATCGACGTTCGCGCGCAGGGCCTTGAGGTGCTCTTTGTGCTCGACTCCGAANCTNTGTTCCTCATCGACGATGACGAGNCCGAGATCCTTGAAGCGNACCTNCGGNGTCAGCAATCGNTGCGTCCCGATGACGATGTCGATNGANCCGTCGGNCATNCCCGACANCACNNNGNTCCNNTCTTTGTCNGCCGTAAANCGAGANAGCGCCGCGATNCGCACNGGGAANCTGGCGTACCTCTCGCNGAANGTCGCGAGGTGCTGTTGGACCAGGAGGGTCGTCGGCACGAGGATNGCGACCTGCTTGCCNTCTTGNACGGCCTTGAATGCGGCCCGCACTGCAATTTCCGTCTTTCCATACCCGACATCACCACAGACGAGTCGNTCCATCGGNGTGAGGCGTTGCATATCGACTTTGACCTCATCAATACANGCCAACTGNTCGGGCGTCTCGACNTACGCGAACGCATCTTCGAGCTCTCGCTGCCAGGGNGTGTCCGGTGCGAANGCGTGNCCGGTGCTCGCNTGNCGGGCCGCATACAAGCGCACCAGTTCACCGGCGATTTCTCTGACCGCCTTNCGCGCNCTGCCCTTCGTNTTCGCCCAATCACTCCCCCCGAGGCGNTGCACGCTGGGNGATTCACCCCCCACGTACCGGGTGATCATGTCGAGTTGGTCCATCGGAAGGAACAGTCGATCCGCCGGTTGACCGCGCTTACTGGGNGCGTACTCGATGATCANGTACTCCCGTTCGGCTCCCTGCACCGTNCGTCGCACCATTTCGATGTATCGACCGACACCGTGATGCTCGTGCACGACNAAATCNCCGGTTGCCAAGGTCAATGGNTCGATGGTCTTGCGACGACGACTCGGGAGNCGNTGCCCATCGGTGGCGCTCGTNCGCTGCCCGAGCAGATCTCCCTCGGTNATCAGCGCGAGAGTCGGCAGNACGAAACCCTGGCGACAGTGGCTGCGNACCAAGNGCACGACCCCATCCGGCGCACNCGTCACCTCGTCTTCGATTCTGGACGGGATGTCGCTGTGNGCCATCTCCTCACCGAGCCGCTCNAGGGGGCCTTTCCCTCCNGCCGTCACGANGACGTTGCGTCCTTCCGCGAGCCACCCGCGGATGTCGGCGAATGCTTCTTCGGAGTCGCCCCGATACTCCCGAGNAGCGCGGGCGCCGAGGTCNACATCCGGGTCTATCGAGGGCAGGGGGTTGAGGGNCCACCATCGACATCCACGTGCCCGGGCGTTNTCGTGCACCTCGTCCANGGTCCGGTAGGCGGCNGGTTCGATGTCGATTGGCACATCCGCNCCNACNGCNGCGCTGTGCCATCCCGCTTCGAGGAACTCCTGNGCGGTCCGCATCACGTCCGANGCCCGGNNCGCGACGCGCTCCGGCTCGCTGACNNCNATCTGNGTTNCGCGNGGAAGAAGATCNACGAGGGTNACCATGGACGNATCNAGAAGTGCGGTCAGAGACTCCATACCTTCGACCGAGATTCCTGCGGCGATCTTCTGACACATCTCCGCTATCCCCGGAGCACCGATGGCCAATTCGCGAGCCTTTGCCCTCACGCGGTCGGTGAGCAGTAGTTCTCGTACCGCAGGAGCCAGAAGTCCGTGCTCGAGTAGATCGAGGGATCGTTGATCGGTGACCGAGAAGTGCCGGATTTCCTCAACGTCGTCCCCCCAGAACTCGATGCGGACGGCGTGCTCCTCACTCGGCGGAAAGACGTCCACGATGCCTCCACGCACCGCGACCTGTCCACGTCGCTCAACGAGATCGACACGCTCATACCCGAGTCCGACAAGGGCTTCGACGCACGCCGTCAGATCGACTCGGTCGCCGGCTCGCACGCGAACCGGAGCGGTCTCAACCACCGAGGACGAGACCGGCTGAACGACGGCCCGAACAGACGCCACGACTACGTCGACGGGCAGCAGCAACGGGTCCTGCGGGTCCGCGTGGGTGATTCGACGCAGCAGGTGGGTTCGCCGCCCGACCGTGTCGAAGGACGGGGACAGTCGTTCGTGCGGGAGGGTCTCCCACGACGGAAATGTCGCGACGCTTACGTCGGGCGCGAAGTCTCCGATGGCCGCGGCCATGTCGTCGGCACCCGAGCCAGTAGCGGTGAGCACCAGGATCGGGTTGGTCGTCGATCGCTTGATGCGGCTGGCGGTGATGGCGTGCATGCCGACGTCGGCGTGCACGTCGACGTCCTGGGCCGTTGCGTCGGACGCGAGTTCATCGACCCGTACGAATGGTGGATGTCGATCGAGATCGTCTACTAGTCCGCGGAGGCTCACCGTTCGGCTGTCTCGGCCAGGGCGCGAATCACGTGCGGGTAGAGGACCGGGTGCGCGACCACG
>NZLD01000010.1 GCA_002694095.1 Micrococcales bacterium
CCGTATCACTCACCATCAAGCTCGACACGATCGAATCAATATCNATCAAATTAAACGTCGAAACAGCAACCACACCACACCTCCCAANCCAACAAGACCNACAGCTCTGTCACCTGATGNCGTTAGAGGAGNTTNAGGACGCTGTTGGGCATCTGCATGGCNTGNGCCAGCATNGCCGACGCTGCTTCCGTCATGATGTTCGCGGCAGTCAGATTCATCATCTCTTTCGCNATATCAGTNTTCAGAATTTCTCCTATTGCAGCCTGTTGNGTCGTTATCGTCGACTCAAGTGTGTGCAATGTGGATTGCAGCGCCTGCAGGTTTCCGGTGTTCTCCGCTCGTGAGTCTGCGACTGCACCCACAGCGGCTGTGTAGTCCGCTACCCGGTCTCCAGAACTCGCAACTGCAGCNATGGAGTCTGGNGTGATNGACANNGTGGACCCACTGGCGTTCACGCTCACGGTAAGCGTNGTTCCCAAAANNGCNGTGCCGTTGAATTGTGTGTTNGNGGAGATGCTGCTCACGCTNGATTCAATCGACGTCAACTGGGCNTCTATTGCACTCGTNTCGGCCCCAGGAACCGCNCNGTCGTTCGCCAANGCCAGACCCGTCTGCAACAGNGCTGTTGCTTCGGTGTAGGCAGTGTCGGCGACGTTAAGGACNTTGATGGCGTTTTGGGTGCTAGTTACAGCCGTTTGGGTNGCGGCCAGGGTGGATTGCAGACCGGTGGCAGAGCCGGTCGATNCNACCTCCTTGGGGTCGGAAGCTTTNTCACCGCTGGAGATCTTGGCCAAAGCNGTAGAGGCCTGGGCTTGATGTANGGCNAGATTGTTGTAGACGTTCATCGCGACCGGGTTCGCGCTAATTTCAAATGGCATNTGCNTNCTCCAGTGNNTTNGTTTGTCGCCTACCCANTNAGACGCTCTCGGTGNGNACTTGGTTTCTCGTCATNGCCTNAATCATTACGCAACNACCTCCACGGANGGCTGCTCNCGTGTGGCCTCTGTGACAGAAACAAAGTTCTGTGACTCCTGNTTCATNGAGTGGAGTCGATGCTCNGCNANCGCCGCAAAATATGCTGATCGNTTNCGGTCGACTGANCCNCCGGGNCGGCTCGCGGGNGTNACCTGCTCGGGTGCCAGGTGCGAGTTAATTCCGTCCCGGATTAGCACCATTGCCTCAGCCCGAAGCTGGGAAACTCGTGACTCGGTGACGTTCAGGTCGCGGGCGATATCAGCCATNGGGTGGCCTTGCAGAAAATAACGTGAAATTACTTCTCTCANGCGCTCGGGAAGCGCCGAGACCGCAGCCCGTAAGTATTGATGAAGTTCNTTTTCAAGAATCTGATCTTCGGGGTCCGTCATCGTTGACTCGAGAGTGTCGCTCGCCTGAAGAGTNCCTGGCGCGGGTGCTGCGTCGAGCGAAAGTACACTTCCGCGNGTCAACGACGCGTCGAGGTCCCGAAGCTCCTTGACGCTGATTCCCATGTAGTCNGCAATGGCNTTAGTAGAAGGATTCTCACCCAGTGCCGCCATGAGGCTATCGACGGCTTGCTCACGGGCCCTCCCTGCNTGCCGAACAGATCGACTTGCCCAGTCATTGCGTCGAAGGTCATCCATGATGGCTCCGCGAATACGGGAGATGGCGTAGTGACGGAAGGGGACACCCTTACTCTCTGAAAATCCCCTGGAGGCCTGAACGAGCCCTTCAAGGCCGGCTGACCTGAGATCGTCTCGATCCACGTACGTGGGCAGACGCATCGAAATCTCGCTCACNACNTACCCGACCAGAGCNACNTGCTCGGAAATGAGTTGNTGAGTCGTGTNTGGGACANGTTNNGGCCCCCCCGGGGAAGGAGTCTCCGGCATAACTGCTCCTCANCGGCGCCGAGTTNCGACACCGAATTTCNTGAGCATCCATGCCCGAGAGAGAGNTNGNGCTNTCTCATGCTTTGAGGCGGAGGTCCGTTCCCACCCCGTACGTANNCCATAGGAAAGCGCACTAAGCGNCAGATTGCAACCCTTCCTGAGAAAAAATTNAGAAAATTTGGGTCNTAGGTCAAAATTCGGGACTNATTCNTTCTTGCNGGGTGCATTNGTCGTGAAAAAACCTNAGCGACCATCCCAGAATGCCGTACTTTNTCANGGCAGAACTACCGTCATGTCATTTGTNCCAAGAATCCTTAACTTGCCCGACTTTGTGCCGATGCTNCTTNNTGAGGANGNNTGTCGCCCNAAAGCCTGGTGCGGCCCGAGACTGAGGAGTTNAGCGTGGATCTGTCTGGCCTTTCCGCTGTCCTCTGGCGGGAGCGCGACATCTTGGAGAACCTCCTTTTTCGNCTTGACGTGCAACANATGCTTTTGATGAGCGGCCGAGATTCATGGCTCGTGCGCGCGAGCAATGAGATTGAGGAGGCTCTCGAAAAGGTGCGATCCATCGAGTTGGAGCGCGCNGTGCGCTTTGATCAGTCGGCAAAGGAACTAGGTATCGAATCATCACCCAGCCTTGTCCAATTGGCGGACGCNGCTGATGAGCCATGGAAAGGCCTCCTGCGAGATCACTACGACGCCTTTGTTGACCTCTCCTCGCGAATTCAATCCGTTACCGCCCTGAANCGTGAATTAGCAGTTTCAGCACAGCAGGCNGCTGATGCNGTCATGTCGAGCATCCAGGGCGATGCAGAACCGGANCTGAATCTCTACGAGCAAAGTGGAACGAAAGAGGCGGCCCGACGGTCATCTGTGTTTGTGGATGAGGGGCTGTAGTGAGCACCTGGGCAGGAATATCGACNGCGCTGTCGTCCTTNCGCACTCAACGGGTCGCTATTGATGTAGCCGGCCAAAACATCGCGAACGTGAACACGCCCGGGTACGCTCGTCAACGNGTGGACATGACCGCAGGAATCGGNGTNGACGTCTCAGCGATTCAACGCCTGCACAACGGAATTCTTGGCGACCGCACACGAAGCGAGAANGCTCAGCTCCAAGACTTGTCTACAGCNAGCACTGTGCTGGGTGAGATTGAGGAGGTATTTCCGGAACCGACTCCTCACGGCCTGCAGGCNAAACTNGATGCNCTNTGGGGNGGNTTTTCCGACGTAGCGCGTGATCCCGGTAACTCTGCAGCCCGCGTTCAGGTTCTTGCTCAGGCAAACGGCGTGACTGATTGGCTCAATAACGCAGCAACAGAGCTGGGTGATTTGAAAACCAACAAGAGTGCTGCCCTGACCGACTTAGTCACAACCGTGAATGCGTACTCCAAAGAGTTGTCGGAACTGAACGTCGCCGTAAGTCAGTCGGTGGAGAACACCCAAGCGGCCAACGCGCTTCTTGATCGCCGAGGATACGTCGCGGACCAACTTGCGGCAGCCGTTGGAGGCTCTTTTCTCACGAATGATGCCAATCAGCTGAGTGTCACACTCGGGGGCGGCACCATTGTTGGACCGTCGACCTACGCNACACTGNAGGTCGCAAGCAGTGGGGGAACNACTTCGCTGCAGTGGGTCAGTGACTCNTCAACTGCGNCTGTNTCTAGCGGAACGGCAAATGGCTACTTGACCGCAATCAACACGACAATTGATTCGTGGACCACCACANTNNATGCTGTGGCATCTGCNNTCACAANTCAGGTGAATGCNGTCCAGACAACAGGATTTGATCGCGACGGGAATGCTGGCAATAACCTNTTNACGGGAACCACCGCGGCGACGATNANCGTTGCNCTGACGGATGGCGATGACATCGCTGCATCAGCAGTAGCCCCAGCTGGTGGGAATGCTTCCCTCGACGGCAGCAAGGCGGATGCAATGGCTGCNATCGCGATCGCTGCGAATGGNCCTGACGAGTTGTATCAGGACCTAGTTGTCTCCCTNGGNTTTGCAGTACAGGCNGCTGAGCAATCTGCAGCGACGCAAGNATCTNTAGCGTCNAGCCTNACTAGCCAAATNGATGCCGAATCTGGAGTAAGCATNGANGAAGAAATGGCGAATCTNCTGGCCTACCAGCGGGCNTATGAGGCGGCNGCTCGCGTTNTGACNGCGATNGACGCTGCACTNGAAACACTCATCAATCGCACCGGCGTGGTCGGGAGGTAACGCAAATGGTTCTCATTGATCGNATGTCGACTCCATCTCAGCACTTGCAGTCNATGGANATGCTCTCNGCGGCNCAAGANCGNATGAATCGCNTGCAAGATCANGTNTCTTCTGGCAAGGCNATNAGTCGGGCTAGTGATGATCCGAGCGCTACTCANTCTGCGATGAAACTAAGNGCAGAANACACGAGATTGACGCAGGTNAAACTNAATGTGGACAACGGGCTTCTGAGANTNAACGCCACAATGGATCAGGTTGATTCNATAAANAACCAGCTACTTCGCGTNCAAGACCTGCTGGTCCAAGGCCAGCAACCGTCGGCGACCGCAAATGTGCGATCAGCTCTCGCGGCAGAGGTGAACGTCCTNAAGGANACGCTTCTCTTTGCCATCAACTCCGACTTTGCGGGCCGCCAATTGTTNTCCGGNTCNAGCGGTGCGGCGACCGCCTACGACAACGCCGGCAACTATCTCGGAGACACCACGGCGGTCTCNACGCGTGTNGANCCAGATTCCACCGTCCGCACAGACGTCAANGGNCCNGAAGTTCTGGGCACCGGGGCTGCTAATGCCTTTGCCGTCCTCACGAGCATTGCGAGNAACTTGGTCAATGATCCGAACAGTCTTGCTNCCGACAAGACATCACTGGATGCCGTNATNAANACTGCGCGNGGAGCTCAGGCGACGNTCGGAACCCGAATCACGCAATTGACCGAATTGCGAGACCTAGCNGCNGANAAAGAGGTNGATCTAGCAGAAGCTCTTTCCGCCGTGGAAGATACCGATNTAACCAAGACGATCATGGAATTGACGCTGCAACAGACGGGGTATGAAGCGGCACTTCACGCCACCGCGAGTGTCATGCAACCCTCCCTCATGGACTTTCTGCGATAGTTGTGTTGTCCAAGAGGCGACAGTGACGCGAGAGGAGGACGCCATGACTGAAGAGAGCGATATTCCCGTTGTAGAAGTAAGGGGCGGTCTCCTCGGCTTTCCTGAGTTAACGCGTTTTGCTCTTGTCAAGATGAACAACGAGGGTCTCGTCTATCGGCTGCAGTCGCTCGAAAGCGAGGCCGTGAACTTTGTTGTGGTGCCAGCAGTGTCCTTCTTCCCCACGTATGCGCCAATTGTTGATGACGAAGTCGCGGAGCGCTTTAACTTAGCGGCAGGTGCCGACGTGCTGGTGCTCCTGATTGTCACACTCGGCGAAACTTTCAAGCAGTCAACTGTCAATCTGATGGCGCCGCTGCTGCTCGATCCTGTCCAACAAATCGCTGAGCAAGTGATTATTGAGAATGAGGATCTATCCGTACGAGCACCATTGTTGGCGGCTTAGTTTCCGATGCTGGTTTTGAGCCGCAAAGCTGGCGAAAGCATCGTCATAGGAGATTCAATCACCGTCAACGTTTTGGAAATCCGTGGCGATCTGATTCGAATCGGTATTGACGCCCCTCGCAACATTAAGGTGCATCGCCACGAAGTGTACGAAGCGATCGAAGCAGCGAACAAAGAGGCAGCAACAGCATCCGTAGACGCCATTTCGGACTTTGCCCAAGCCCTTGGAGAAATGCCTGCATCAAAGCAAGAGCCGTAAGTCTCGCATGCTCGGCGGTGACCGATGCCTCTGATCCCGATCCTTAGTCCACCCTTACTGGCGGGGAATGAGGTCTCTGATTCGGCGGGCCAAGTCGTCAGGGTGATCAATGGCTTCTGTACGTAGTTGCTTCCGACCTACGCCAGAAATGGTGAGGCGCCCATAATCAAGAGCCCTTCCGAAGGGCCCTTGTTGAATGTCGACCCCTTCGATCTTGTTGAATTCCAACGTCGCTCGCGAACGGAAGATCAGGGTACGAACCACTTGGACTTTATCGTCATCAATGACGAAACGGAACATCCACCAGCTCAGAAAATTAATTCCAGGAAAGAGCAGCAAAAATGCGCATATGACTAGCGCGAAGGTTAAGCCGATCTGGGATAGCGCCATGAGGAATATAGCCGCTAAACCCAGCGCCCAAAGACCGAGAGTCACTAATATGGCCCTTACGGAAGCCCGCAAAACAAGGCTGCTTCCGTCGCTTCCTGCCACTCGCTAACTGTAAACCACATCGCGAAGCCCGAAAAGACGTGTCCGTACCTGCGAGGTTGGATGAGGTTGAGCGCGAAGGTCTTGGTACGCCGCG
>NZLD01000011.1:0-24994 GCA_002694095.1 Micrococcales bacterium
GGCGTCGTGATCGAGATCGGTCACCACGACGCGATCGCCCGGACCCCAATCCTTCGCCAGAGTCCGGGCCACCATGAACGTGGCTTCGGTCATGCTCCGAGAAAAGACAACGCCCGCGGGGTCGCATCCGAGAAGATCGGCAGCCGCGAGCCGCGACCCGAGCACGATTGATTCGGCGTTGAGTTCCGATTGGGTCATGGTGCCGCGGTTGGACAACGGCTCGGTCATCGCCGTGCGCATCGCGTCGGCCACGACGTCGGGGAGTTGGGTTCCTCCCGGCCCGTCGAAGAAGGCAACCCCGGAGGCCAACGCGGGCATACGGGCTCGTATCCGGGCAACGTCGAAGTCGTTCATACGTCCCACCACAGTGTGCACACCTCGCGGGGTGTGGCGTCGAGGTCCTGCATCAGTGCAGCGGCAACTTCCACGTCCCGATCTTCACTCAGACAGAGGCGGATCCGGGCGAAGCGCACCCGCTCTTCCATCGGTAGGGACACGCGCCGGCCCCACGATTCATCCGTCCACACATCGAGGTGTGCATCGAAACCCAGTGCCCTGGCGATGTCGGCCAATTGGTGGGCCGTCGGTGTCGTGGGCCGGTCGAGATCCCAGAACTTCTTCCACAGCGGGCTCATGTTGCTCAGTGGGTGCGTCATGGGCAGTTCGAGAACCACGCGACGTCGCGCGTGGTCGTTCAGAGCCTGCAGAAAGGGAACGATCGCGGCTACGTTGAAGGCGACGTGGTGACACACCACGACGTCAGCCACCGGAACATCGGCGGCGACATCCGGCCACGAGCCACGGAACTCCTGGTGTTGCGCTCCACGTTTCGCCGCCGCCTCGGCGTAGGCGTCGAGCATTTCCTGCGCATGGTCGACGGCGTAGAAAACCTCTGCGGGCGGCGCCAGAGCGAAGGACGCTCGCCCGCCGCCGGAACCGACATCGAGGACACTTCCTCCATCCGGAACGGCCTCCCGCGCTCGATCGTGCGACACCGAGTCGGCTACCTCATCCCCGACGGTGAACATCGCGACCGGATGAACCCACGGCTCCTGCGATGCCTGATGGAGGATGTAGTCGGGAATGGCCCACGCTTCGAGATCGCTTCGCCATTGACTCGCCAGTTCGACAATCTCGGTAGGCGCCTCGGTCACAGGAGCGACGCTAGCCGAGCCAGCCGCTACTCCACGCGTCGGCAAGCACGCATTGCTCACCCGACTATCGTGCAGCCGTGCCTGCCGGAACGCCACCTCATTCGTCCGATCCCTCCGATCCCTCTCACGCCTCTGGTAGCTCCGGCTCGGCCGCAAATGACAAGCACCCTGTCAAGACTCTTATCGGAGGGCCCCGCGGAGCCCTGGAGAGCATCCTGCCGCCGGTGGTCTTCGTGGCCGTGTACTCCGCACTGTCGAGCAGTAACGAGGATGCGCTGACCTACGCGATCGTTGCAGCGCTCATTCTGGCTGTCTTCTTCGGCGGTTGGCGGCTCCTCGAGCGCAAGAGACCCACGCGGGTTCTGGGGGCGATCGTTGTGGTTGCCCTCGGCGCCTATTTCGCAGCCCGCACCGGCAGTGCCGCCGCGTTCTTCTGGCCTCGCGTGCTGTTGAACGTGTTGTCGGCGTTGGCTTTCGTCATCGGCAACTTCGTTCGGTGGCCGTTGCTCGGCGTGATTGTCGGACCGATCATGGGAACCGGAATGCGTTGGCGTCGAGACCCCGTGCTCGTGCGCGCCTACTCCCGTGGCTCATGGCTGTGGGTGTTACTGAACCTGGTCCGGGCGGCGATCCTGCTCCCCCTCATCGCGAACGACGCACTGTGGGGACTGGCGGCGTCGGGTGCTTTCTTTTACATCCTGGTGATCGGCACCATCCTGGGATCGTGGTTCATCATGAAGCGAGCCATCCCCGCCGATCATCCGGGTCTTCGTCACCCGGTCCGTGACCCGAAAAGCAGGGACGAGTAAGCACAACGGGTCCGATGAGCGCTCGGTGCGCCCTCGCGCGGCCTATCGCCCAGGTTCGGTCCGGTATCTCTATCTCTGGTGGCGACTCGGGAGCCTCGCGTGTTCTCCCCTGAAGGTAATTCTAGGACTCCGACGGGCAAGGTCGACTGAAGGCGGGACTTACATAACTCCGGGTGGAGCGACGAGCAGATCAATGACCTGCTCGACCGCTACCTCCGGTGGTACAAGTCCTACCCATGCCGGCCCGCCTACGAGGCCTGACCGACACGACGATCACGGCCTCAGCTCGACGCGAGCGCCTTGGCTTTGAGTTGATCGAACTCGTCCTGGGAAATGGTTCCGGCATCCAGGAGCGCTTTCGCTGATGCGATCTGGTCCGCGGAAGAGACGCTACCGACGGCGTTTTGAATGTAAGCCTTCTGTGCCTCGTCTGCGGCCTGCATCTGGGCTTGACGTCGCTCGGCCATCGAGTTGCCACGGGCGATCAGATACACCAGGACGGTGATGGGCGGGAAGATGAGAAGGAAGATGATCCACACGGCCTTCTTGCCTCCGCCGAGACCCTTGTCGGCGAACAAATCCATGACCACCATGAAGAAGACCATGAAGAACATGACCATGAAAAAGATGATCAGAAAGGACCACAGCACTTGACCAAAACCCATGACACACCTTTCGTTGAGAGAACTCCACCCTACTCATCGACCTAGTCATCGACGCAGCCGTGCGTCACGCAGCGGAAGGAAAGAACAGGGTCGACGTTGATGAAGCCGTGAGAAGCGACGGAATCTACGATGACCGTGTGGAATTCGAGACCTTCACCGTCGCGATCCCGATCAGCGCGTCGTTCACGCGCCACCTCGACGTCCAAGCACCCACAGCCGACGCTGCACTCTTACTGGCCACCGAGCACGCTCTCGACACAGGGGTCTTAATGCACGGCGAACCGTGGATCGTGAAAGGCACCGGCTACCCGATTCCCGGCCGACCCGAGGAAAGCCCGTCATAAGCGATGGTTGTTCAACTACAAGACCTCGACGGCCATCTCGTCGTTCTCATTCCGACCCTCTATGACCCGGCCATCCAGGCGAAGTCCGGCACCACCGACGCTGTCTTTGCACACGTCTGTGACGTCACCACCGGTGAGGTTTTTCGCGATCAAATAATCGTGGCGCGGCATTTCGTTGACGGTATGCGCGACCATCTGAACCATCCGTTTATCGGCGTTGTCCGGCGCCTCGATGCCGGCGGGTTCAAGTTCGACACGGCGACAGACGACCAGCAAGACGTTGCCCGCAAGTTCCTCGAGGACCTCAGCAACTGACCATCGCCAATCTCACTCCGGCTGGCAACCAGGGCACCAGTACACCTTCCGCGCCTGCATCTCGTCCATCTCAATCTCGGCCCCGCACAGGTAACAGGCGTAACCGGCTCGCCGATAGACGTAGACCTCGCCGCCGTGACGGTCCTGTCGTGGCGTGCGGCCCATGATTTCCGGGAGATGCTCGGGTCGGACGGTATCGATGCGCCCACGTTTGGTGCCCTGCGTCATGAGCACCACCAGGTCATCCCACAGCGCATCGAATTCGTTTCTGCTGAGGTGCTTGCCCGGACGGTAGGGCGAGATGTTGTGCCGGAAGAGCACTTCGGCCCGATAGATGTTTCCCACTCCGGCGAAAACCTTCTGATCCATCAACAGTGCACCGATAGCCGCGTTGCTGCGCTCCACGCGGTTCCACGCCGGGGTCGGATCCGACTTCTTGATCGGATCAGGACCGATGCGGGCGACGGCTGCCTTCGTGGATTCCTCATCGAGAAGTTCGCACACGGTGGGGCCACGAAGTTCCGCATAACCGGAGTCACTGCGCAGGCGGAGCCGAATCTGGCCGCGGACATCCGGGGCCGCGCCACGGGAGATACGCCACTTGCCGAACAATCCGAGATGCACGTGCACCCATAGATCACCGAAACGAATAAACAGGTGCTTGCCGTGGGCCTCCACTGAGTCCACTACTCGTCCATTGATACGACGAGCATCGGCGGCGAAACGACCCTGGGGGCTATCAACCCGAACCGGCGACCCTCGAAAGCGCGTGCGCAGACGACGGGCCTGGCTGTGGACGACGTGACCCTCAGGCACCGGAGGCTAGTTCCCCCCGCACTGCCGCAACGAAGTCGTCCACGTCACTTTCGGTCGTATCCCACGCGCACATCCACCGAACTTCGCCGGTTGCTTGATCCCAGGTGTAAAAGTGGAACCGCTCCTGCAAACGCGAGGCCACCTGCTCGGGCAGCAGAACGAACACAGCATTGGCATCAACAGATTGAGTGATGGTCACGCCCGAAAGGTCTCCGACACCATCTTGAAGGCGGCAGGCCATCGCGTTCGCGTGACCGGCACTACGCAACCACAAGTCATCAGTCAACATCGCCACGAATTGGGCACTGAGAAAGCGCATCTTGCTGGCCAATTGCATGGAGGTCTTACGCAGGAAGTCGACTCCCTGCACACGATCACCATTGAGCACGATGACGGACTCGGCAGCCATCGCGCCGTTCTTCGTCAACCCGAAGGAAACGAGGTCCACGCCGGCATCGACCGTGAAGGCCCGCACCGGAACGTGCAGGGAAGCTGCAGCGTTCGAAAGACGGGCGCCGTCCATATGGAGCGCCAGGTTGTTCGCGTGAGCTACCTCCGCAAGAGCCGAGACCTCGTCCGGCGAATACACGGTGCCCAGCTCGCTGGACTGGGTGATGCTCACGGCGCCGGGTTGGGCACGGTGAACGAACTCCATGTCGAAACATTGACCCTGGACATCGTCGGGGCGAAGTTTGCCGTCGGCGGTAGGCACCGTCCACAGCTTCATGCCCGCCATCGATTCGGGTGCTCCGCCCTCATCGACGTGAATGTGGGCGCTGGCAGCGCAGATGACCGACTGCCAACGATGGTTGACCGATTGCAATGCGACGACGTTGGCGCCCGTTCCGTTGAACACGGGGAAGAACTCCGCACCTGCACCGAAGTGCCCGCGCACCAAACTGCGCGCCTGGTCGGTCACGACATCATCGCCGTAAGCCGATTGGTGGCCAACGTTGACCGCGGCGAGAGCTTCGAGCACTTCCGGGTGCACACCCGCGTAGTTGTCGCTCGCGAATCCGCGCCACGGCGCGTCTATAGACCCTGCAGCCATGAAGGGGAGTATTCCCTAGACCGACCATGCGGGCACTCCGCCACCAGCTCGTGGTTCCGCAGGCCCGGGCATGGCAGGCGCCGGGCACGGTGGGCAGCGAGCACGGAAGGCACCGANGCGCGTCAGGTGCAAANATCGCCNTATGNCGTCTGCGCCTCGAAANGAGAACATCACCCGTGCGGAAGCCAACGCCCGCAGCCAATCNCTCTTCGTTNACTCGTACTNGGTNGATCTCGATCTCACGGGTNCNGGCGCCACNTTCCGCAGCACCACGACNTGCATCTTCGNNAGCNANGAGCCNGGNACGGCCACGTGGATCGATCTGATNGCGGACGANGTGGNGTCNGTGACNCTCAACGGCCGTGAGCTNGATCCGAATGACGTCGTCGACGGTGCGCGNATNGNTCTTCCGGATCTNGCTCGNGACAACACGGTNACGATNGTCGCNCAGTGCCGCTATATGAACACCGGTGAGGGTCTTCATCGATTCATCGATCCGGTGGACGATGAGNCGTANCTCTACACGCAGTTNGAATCGGCNGACGCNCGACGAATGTATGCGTGNTTNGAGCAACCGGACCTGAAGNCNANCTTCCAGTTGACGGTGACNGCGCCGGATCACTGGCANGTGATCAGNAATTCACCNACGCCCGATCCCGANCCGGCCGNCCCNGGNATGGCCGTGTGGAACTTCGACGCCTCTCCCCGCATGTCCACNTACATCACNGCACTNGTCGCGGGCCCGTACCACGTCGTGCGCGACTCCTACACCGGTCCTCATGGCACCTACCCGCTCGGTGTCTTCTGCCGTGCATCACTGGCCGAACACTTGGACGCTGATGACATTTTCGAACTGACCAAGCAGGGCTTCGCGTTCTTCGAGGANCAGTTTCAGNTTCCNTATGCCTTCGGAAAGTACGACCAACTCTTCGTCCCNGAGTTCAACGCGGGGGCCATGGAGAACGCGGGCTGCGTCACTTTCCTGGAAGATTTNGTCTTCCGTTCNCGTGTCACCCAAGCGGCCTACGAGCAGCGNGCCAACACCATCCTGCACGAGATGGCTCATATGTGGTTCGGCGATCTCGTCACCATGAAGTGGTGGGACGATCTGTGGCTGAACGAGTCCTTCGCCGAGTGGGCGGCGCACCATGCCAACGTGCATGCGACTCGATTCTCCGAGGCATGGACCACCTTCGCCAACCTCCGCAAGGCNTGGGCCTACCGGCAAGACCAACTTCCCTCCACTCACCCGATCGCGGCGGACATGGTCGACCTCGACGCGGTGCGGGTGAACTTCGACGGCATCACNTACGCNAAGGGGGCCTCGGCTCTNCGACAACTCGTGGCATGGGTNGGCGAGCGCGAGTTCCTCNCNGGGCTTCACGAGTACTTCACCAAGCACGCGTGGGGTAACACCGAGTTGCACGATTTGCTCACCGAACTCGAGGTCACCAGCGGTCGAGACCTCTCCCAGTGGACCCGCGAATGGTTGCAAACCAGCGGAGTGAACCTGCTGCGACCCCACGTGGACGTNGATGCNGATGGTGCGTACACATCGNTCCGNATCGAGCAGGAGCCGCCGTTGGNGCCGNCNGGAATCGAGCCGACNCTGCGATCACACCGTGTGGCTATCGGCNTNTACGACGTCACCGATGCGCNATTGCTTCTTCGAGAGCGNGTCGAGGTCGATGTCACCGGAGCATCGACCGACGTGCCGGAATTGATCGGCAAGGCGCGNGCGGACCTNCTCNTGGTNAACGACGGNGACCTCACTTTTGCGAAGGTTCGACTCGACGAGNATTCTTGGGCCACNGCCACTGCGCACGTNGGNGGCTTGACCGANTCNCTCGCCCGAGCGGTCATCTGGGGCGCNGCCTGGGACATGACNCGTGATGCCGAAGTGTCCACCGGNGANTTCGTNCAACTNGTCCTCGCCGGTNTCGANACCGAAACCGACATCGGCGTGGTTCAAGGNGTGNTGCGTCAGACCCGAATGGCGATCGACCAATTCGCGGCCGATGCCCATCGACAGGAATACCTCGTNCGNCTCGCCGNCAGGACNCTTGAGTTGGCNCGACGTTCCGAGCCCGNGAGCGATCGACAGCTCGCCTTCACTCGATCCTTCGCCGGCGCCGCGANNACCCCGGAGCATCTGGCCNCNGTTGCCGCGCTCTTNGACGGCACCGAACAGTGGGACGGGCTGGTGATCGATACCGACCTGCGGTGGTTCCTGCTGNTGCAACTCGTNTCGGCGGGGCTGCGCGGGAACGACGAGATCGCGACAGAACTNGCCTCCGACGACACCGCCACCGGTCGTCGGCAAGCCGCGACCGCGCGNGCCAGCGTTCCGACGGCNGANGCCAANCAATGGGCGTGGGACGAGATTTTCCACAACGCCGACCTACCCAACGCCATGTTGGAGGCGACCATCGCGGGGTTCGCAGACCGCGACCACTGCGACCTCACCGACGCGTACCTCGATCGCTACTTCGACGCCCTACCGGGCGTATGGGCCGAACGAACCATGGAGATCGCGCAGTCGATCACGATGGGGCTNTTCCCNATGTATTCGGTNGAGGACTCCACGATCGACCGCGCAGACCGATTCCTCGCGTCGGATCCGAGCCCGGCCCTTGCCCGCTTGGTGGCGGAGGGTCGTGACGGACTGCTGCGAGCGCAGCGGGCGAGAGCGCGAGACGCAGACAGCGCCGCGAGTTGAGTGCGTCAGCACGCCGTCGGTGCAGCGGATCTGCGGTGCGGCGGATCTGCGGTGCGACGGTGTACCTCGCGGAGTCGCTATTCCTCCGCTAGTTCGCTACGCCGGCTCGTCGAGGTGCAAGGTGCGCGGTGCGCGCGCCTGCTCGGCGAGCAGCATCACGCAATCACGGATGCCCGCAACCCATTGGTCAGCCTGCAGACTCGAGCGCAGCGTCAGCAACGCAAACTCACACGCCCGGTCGGTGAGGGTGCGACGAACCCGCTCCCCGGTCACGATGTCCATCGATCGCGCCGCCGCATCGATGGCGACGAGCACCGCAGACTCCGGTCGGTGCAAACCTGCATGCACCGCGACGGCGGATTCGCGACCGTTGTCCAAGAAGCCGAGATACACGGCGAATTCGTAGCCGCAGATCTCGTGCGCGACCTCGACGATCCGCTCGATGTCTCGACGTTCGGATCCCGACAAGGTCGGCTGCTCACCAGTTTCCACGAGCACCTCCCGCCGTCGCGCCGTGGTCTGTTCGACTCGAGGGCAATGCGGCCGGGTTAGGCGTCGCCGGGGCGCTGGTGATCAGCACCGCTCCCGGGGAGAGTTCTTCCTCGCCCTGCTCGCCCTGCTGGCTATAGGAGCCACGAGGCGACACCACCAGTACGGCGATCACGGCAGCTAGGGCAACCGGGATTCCGACAAAGAGTCCGAGCGCGAGAAGGGGATCCATGCTCCGATTGTAGGGCGGTGCGGGTTCACGCTTCGACCGGCGACCGTCACGTGAGCGGGCGTGCCATGACCCTCGTTACTTGCACCTAGGGTGGCCGCATGACGCGCACATACCCCGCGGCGGAACGCACCGATGTAGTCGATGACATGCACGGGCACAAGGTCCTCGATCCCTACCGATGGCTCGAAGATGCCGACGACGCGCGCACCCAGGGGTGGGGTGAACAGCAGTCCGCCCTGCTGGAGCATGAACGCGAGTCATGGTCAACACGGGACACCTTCGCCGAGAGCGTGCAAGCACTGCTCGGTGCGGGGGCCGTTTCACTGCCCGTTCACCGGGGAGCACGTGTCTTCTTCACGCAACGGCAACCTGGTCAACAATTCGGTGTTCTGTTTGTTCGCGAGGCCGATGGCTTCGAGCGAGTCCTGATCGATCCCATGGAACTCGACCCCACCGGCAGCACCACTCTGGATGCGTGGCAGCCGTCTAAGGAGGGCGAACGGCTCGCCTACCAAGTATCCGAAGGGGGGACCGAAGAATCGGTCCTCTACGTGATGGACGTTACCACCGGCGAGGTGATCGACGGGCCGATCGATCGTTGCCGCTACTCCCCTGTTGCGTGGATTCCCGGAGGCGAGCGCTTCTACTACGTTCGCAGCCTTCCGCCCGAAGTACTGCCGGAGTCCGAGCGTGGATTTCACCGTCGAGTGTTTTTGCACACGGTGGGGGCCGACGCCGTCGGCGACGCGAACGTTTTCGGCGCTGGCATGACGATGACGAACTACTACGGCGTCGAGGTGTCGCGTGATGGCCGCTGGCTCCAGGTGTCCGCCGCAGAGGGCACGGAGCCGCGCAACGACTTGTGGGTCGCCGACCTGACGACTACATCCGCCGATCGTCCGGCTTTTCAGCACGTGCAGGTGGACGTCGATGCCCAAACATCGCTCACCTTCGGCCGTGACGGACGGGTGTTGGTCTCCACCGACCTCGAGGCTCCCCGGGGCAGGCTCGCTGTCACCGAGCCCGGTCAATGGGGATCAAGCCAGTGGGTCGACCTCGTCTCTGAGGATCCCGAAGCAGTCCTTGAATCCGTCGCCATCCTGGACGGGTCCAACCTCGACGAAGACCTACTGCTGGTGACCACGACGGCCCACGGAGTGGCAACAATGACGCTTCGACGGGCAACGGACGGCACTGTTGTCACTGAAGTCGAACTACCAGGCGCCGGAACCGTCGCCGGACCCATTGAGCAACCAACCGGTGGACCCGTCGTCTGGTTCGCCTACACCGATCACACGCAGGTACCGACGATCTACTCCTTCGACGCCCGCACCCGCCAGGTGGAGCTCTACGCGACGCCGCCCGGATCAGTCGACGTTCCCGATGTTCACTCGCAACTGGTCACGTACGAGTCCGCTGACGGCACGACAGTTCGACTGTTCATCGTCTCCCCGACAGAAACTCCGGATCGACCACGACCAACCGTCCTGTACGGGTACGGAGGCTTCGGTATTCCGATGCAACCGGGGTTCTCCGCCGCCATCTTGTCGTGGGTTGCGGCCGGCGGCGTCTGGGCCGTCGCATGCCTGCGTGGAGGCGGTGACGAGGGTGAGCAATGGCATCGCGACGGCATGCTCGACAAAAAGCAGAACGTTTTCGACGACTTTCACGCAGCAGCGCGGTACCTGAGCGCCGAAGGGTGGACGACCCCTCAGCAACTAGGTATATACGGGGGTTCCAACGGCGGTCTGCTCGTCGGTGCCGCCCTGACGCAGGAACCGGAGCTGTTCAACGCCGTCGTGTGTGTCGCCCCCTTGTTGGACATGATCCGCTACACGACTAGCGAACTCGGCCCGACGTGGACGGTCGAGTACGGAGACCCCGAAGACCCCGAACAATTCGGTTGGTTGCATGCGTATTCGCCCTACCACCGCGTAGTCGACGGCACCGACTATCCGGCCACAATGTTCGCCGTGTTCGATAACGACACTCGCACCGATCCCATGCACGGCCGCAAAATGTGTGCGGCGGTGCAGAGCGCCACATCCGGATCACGACCGATTCTGTTGCGCTCGGAGGGCAACGTCGGCCATGGTGCGCGCAAACTCGATGCGGCGGTGGAAGAAACGGCGGACACGCTGGCATTTCTCGCCCACTGGACAGGCATGGAAGGCTAGAGCCCGACAACCATTCAGGCCGCAGGTGGGGACGACATGAGCGATATTCAGGAGTTGATCGAGGACATCTTCTCAGCTGGTCTGACCGGGGCGGCCCTTCGGATCGTGATCATCCTCGTCATGGCGTTTGTCGCGCAATGGATCGGTGGCCGCGCCATTCGTCGATCTGTTCTTGCCGTCGCCAGCCGCGCGCCAAAAAGGCGCGCGGGTCAGTTGCGTGGCGCGGACGATGATGAACTCGCGACCACACTCATGGAGGACCGACAGGGCCAACGGGCTCACGCGCTCGGGTCACTGGCGAAGAACGCCCTGACCATCACCATCTGGGTGATCGCCGTGATGATGATTCTGAGCACGCTCGGCGTGAACATCGCTCCCCTCATCGCCAGCGGCGCCGTCATCTCCGCCGTCCTCGGCTTCGGAGCCCAGACCTACATCGCGGACTACCTGAACGGCATCTCGATGATCTTTGAGGATCAGATGGGAATCGGAGACACGGTGGAACTCGGCGGAATCGTGCTCGGGGAGGTGGAAGAGACCGCCCTGCGGTACACGCGTATTCGCGACTTTATGGGGGTGGTCTGGTACATCCGCAACGGCCAGATCCAATCGGTAGCGAACCAGTCGCAAGGGTGGACCTACTCGTTGGTCGAGATTCCGGTTCCCTACGACGAGGACCTCGCGAAAGTGCAACAGGTCATAAATGCCGTGGGCAAAGAGATGGGTGAGGATCCGCAATACAACGGCGTTTTGCTGGGATCCCCCTACTACTCGAACGTCACCGAACTCACCGCCACGTCCGTCGTGGTTCGGGTCAACACCAAGATCGTTCCAAACGGCAACCAGTGGTACGCCGGACGCGTCATCATGCAACGCATGAAGGAGGGCCTTGATGCGGCGCGTATACGGGTCCCTTACGAGGGCATCCAAGTCCGCACCTTCCAGGCCGGGGTGCAGGAAGTGCCGCCCAAGCCTCCAGGTGATTTCAGTGGCTCGACTCCACAAGCGGCCGGACAGGCGACGGAGGCTGCTCCACCGTCGGCAGGCACGATCAGCGCCGATGAAGACCCCGGAGAGGCTCGCCCCTAAGTCGCGTCCCCGCACAATTGCCGGAACACTGTTGATATGACGTTGCGATGCTTGGTCACCGGCGCCACCGGATACGTCGGTGGACGGCTCGTCCGTGAACTCGTCGCGCGTGGCCGCAGCGTTCGCGTGCTCGCCCGTAGCCCGGAGAAGATGCGCGACTCCCCTTGGGCGGATCAGATCGAGGTTGTCGCCGGAGATGCAACCAACAGCGATGACCTCACCCGGGCGATGGAGAACATCGACGTCGCGTACTACCTGATGCACTCGCTGCAAGAGGGATCGAACCTCGAAGAGGCGGAAATCCATATGGCGCGCACGTTCGCCGCGGCCGCTGGTGAGAGTTCTCTTCGCCGGATCGTCTACCTCGGCGGGCTGGCGCCTGACGTGCCCGAACGAGACATGTCCCCGCACATGCGTTCGCGCGTTCGGGTTGGAAAGATTCTGCGCGAGTCGGGCGTCCCCACCGTGGAGTTTCGTGCCGCAGTCATTATCGGTTCGGGATCAGCGTCCTTCGAGATGCTGCGCTACCTCACCGAACGCCTACCCGCCATGATCACGCCCCGGTGGGTTCGAACGAAGACGCAACCCATCGCCGTACGCGACGTTCTTCGCTATCTCGTGATGGCCGCCGACCTTCCACCGCACGTCAACCGCGAGTTTGACATCGGTGGACCGGAAATCTTGACCTACGAGCAGATGATGCATCGGTACGCGGCCGTCGCTGGCCTGCGCAAACGCATCATCCTGCCGATCAACATGCTCAGCCCTCAGCTGTCCAGCCACTGGGTGGGACTGGTCACTCCAGTTCCGCGCTCCATCGCTCGACCCCTGGTTCGCTCACTCAAGCACCCGGCCATCTGCCGCAACCACGACATCGCGGAATTCATTCCCGATCCGCCCGACGGTCTGGTCAACTTCGATCGCGCTGTCGAGCTGGCCCTTACTCGCATCCGCGAAGCCAACGTGGCCACCCGGTGGACGGGGGCCTCAACGCCTGGCGCTCCGAGCGAGCCGCTTCCCGGTGACCCCCAATGGGCCGGCGGCTCGCTCCACACCGACGTCCGCGAGGTCCACACGCAGGCGTCTCCCGAGGATCTATGGGCGGCCGTCGAGTGCATTGGTGGCCACAACGGCTGGTATTCGTCGAGCATTCTGTGGGAGGCACGCGGGCTGATCGACCGAGCCGTCGGTGGCGTCGGCCTTCGGCGCGGACGCCGAGACCCCGAGAAATTGATGGTCGGAGAGGCGGTGGACTTCTGGCGCGTTGAAGAGCGGTTACCTCCGCGTCTGCTGCGGCTTCGCGCGGAGATGAAGATGCCCGGACGGGCCTGGCTAGAGTTCTCGGTCCACCCGGACGGCGCTGGTGGCTCCGTCCTCATACAACGAGCGGTCTATTGGCCGCGTGGTATCGCTGGTCACGCCTACTGGTGGTCGGTGGCGCCCTTCCACGCTTTCGTGTTCCCACCGATGGCCCGACACATCGTGGAGCGCGCCGAGTCGATGAGCCACTCGCCATCACCCGAGCACGCATCCGACACAATCGAGGCGTGAACGCACCAGCGGAGCCGACCCCGTACGAGATGTTCGGCGGACGGGATTTCTTCACGCGCCTGGTGGCCGCCTTCTACTCGCGCGTGGCCGATGATGACGTTCTTCGCCCGATGTATCCGCCCGGCTCCCTCGATGCTGCCGAGTGGCGCCTTCGGTCGTTCCTCGAGCAGTACTGGGGTGGCCCGACCGACTACAGCGATCAACGAGGTCACCCCCGCCTGCGCATGCGCCACGCGGGGTTCTCCATCGACTCCACGGCTCGGGATCGGTGGCTCACCCACATGCGGGCGGCCGTGGACGAGCAGGATCTTCCCCCTGATCACGAGCGAATCTTGTGGCAATATCTGCAAGGGGCCGCGTTCGCCATGCAGAATGTGGCCGACAAGCCCCCCGCCGGTGACGTGTTCACGGCGCACCCCACGACCTGACGCGACCCACCACCTGACCCCTCCCAACCCCGGGGAAATCCCATGACGACGCACCACGATGTATGCGCTTACAGGCGCGATCGTGAGTGGTGGCAGGACGCGGTCGTCTACCAGGTCTACCCCCGCAGTTTCGCCGACTCCACCGGTGACGGCATCGGCGATCTGCCGGGGATTCTCGATCGACTGGACTACCTCGTCGACCTCGGCATCGACGCCTTGTGGATTTCACCTTTCTACACATCGCCACTGCGCGATGGCGGCTACGACGTCGCCGACTACAGAGATGTCGATGAGCGTCTCGGCACTCTGGCCGACATCGATCGATTGATCGCCGCCTGTCACGAGCGCGGATTGCGCATCATCATGGACATCGTTCCCAACCACACCAGCAGCGATCACCGCTGGTGGCGCGAGGTGCTCACGAGCGAGCCCGGATCTCCCGCGTGGTCCCGCTACATGATTCGCCCCGGACGCGAGGAGTCGGCCAACGAGCCGCCGAGCAACTGGCGGAGCGTCTTTCACGGTCCCGGATGGTCGCGTCTGATTCTTGATGATGGGACAACCACGGACTACTGGTACCTGCACCTGTTCGACAGCACTCAGCCCGACCTGGACTGGTCGAATCCAGAGGTCCGCTCCGAGTTTCGCGACATCTTGCGCTTCTGGTTCGATCGGGGAGTCGATGGTTTTCGCATCGATGTCGCCCATGGCCTGGTCAAGGACCCGGATCCGCCCGACATGGATTACGACTCCATGGTCGAGACGGACATTCTCGGAGTCGCTCCTGATGCGCCCTACTGGGATCAAGACGGTGTGCACGACATCTGGCGTGAGTGGCGAGTGGTGGCTGACTCGTACGACCCCCCGCGGATCTTGTGCGGCGAGGCGTGGGCACCAACACCGGAGCGACTGGCTCGCTATCAGCGACCGGATGAGCTACACACGTCGTTCAACTTTGACTATCTCGCAGCCGGATGGGACTACGAGCGCATGCGAGAGTCCATCGATGCGACCGTTGCCAATCACGCCAACGTAGGTGCCCCACCAACGTGGGTGCTCAGCAACCACGACGTCATTCGGCATGCGACCCGATTTGGACCGACCGAGGACGGATCTCCGGTCACCAAGCCGACGGTCGTCGATGACGAGCGCGGACGACGCCGAGCATTGGCCGCCACCATGTTTCTTCTCGGGCTGCCTGGCTCGGCGTACCTGTACCAGGGTGAGGAACTCGGGCTGCCGGAGGTTTTCGATCTTCCCGACGACGCTCGCCAGGATCCTGTGTGGTTTCGGAGCAAGGGGACCGACACCGGTCGTGACGGATGTCGTGTTCCCCTGCCGTGGAAGGCGAATGAGCCGAGTTACGGCTTCAGCCCTCAGGGGCGGTCGTGGCTTCCCCAGCCGGATGTGTGGCGGGACTTCGCTGTTGATCAGCAACAAGACGATGATGCTTCGCCGCTTGCGCTCTACCGACGAGCCTTAGCGCAGCGGCGTAGCGAACCTGCTCTCGGACAAGGTCCGATGGAGTGGATGGACGGAGCACCGGAGGGCGCTCTCGCCATGCGACGTTTCACCGCCGAGCCCGGGCACCCGTCTCTCGCCATCGTCATCAACATGACCGAAGCGACGATTCATCTGCCATCGAGTTGGGGTACTGACGTCGTCCTGGCATCCGAGGGGGACATTGCCACCCTGAGTGACGACGCGTCGTCCCACCTGGTGATGGGCCCCGAGACGGCCGTGTGGCTTCGTCGGTGAGGTCCGTAGTCAGCTAACGACGCGAAGCCCGAGACGGGCCTCGATACCAGCGGTGTACGAGAAGACTTGACCCCGTGGCGTCGACAGACGCTTCCACGGGCCGCAGGTCGCGGCGGTTACCCGCAGCGGTTCATCAGTCATGAGCCGCAAGCGTCTCGCCGCGTGCAGCACGCGCATTGGCAGGCCCGCCCACGCAGCACGCGACCAGATCTCCTCGGCAACAGGAGCGGCCTGGTATTCGGGCATTCCCTTCGTTCGCTCGCGGAACTCCTCGATCGCTTCGCGGATCTGGGGAGTGATGTCACTGGAGACTCCGTGGATGGGCATCTGCCATCCGTCGGCAGGCGGAAGGCTGGCCAGCGTCAAGCCGTGACCGACCGAGGCGGTCAACTGCGGGAGTGACGCCGTATCGAAACGCACCGACTGTTTCGCGGCGACGGCATCACTCACGCCGCGAACTAACGTCGCCAGCGAGGTTGTAACGTCATCGCCGATAGCTTCCTCGTCCACCTGCGCCGGCACCGCAAGCGCGACCATCACGTCCATAGGAAGAACGGCGTAAACAGCGAGCGCGGAGTCTGCGACGATAACGCGAGCGGTCATTCCGGAGTCCCACTCCGTGAGTCGAGTGCCCACCAGGGAAAGGACCCGAGCTTCTCGCTCGTTCAGCAGGATGGCACGCGTCGTGGTCTCCACGGGGCCTCCCTGGGTCAGTTTTCGAGGTGCTCCTCGATGAGCAACCGGAATTCGGGTGGAATCGGACGAGAAGTACTTGATTCTTTATCGAAACACACCATGACGGATTTCGCATCCGCAGCCAGCTGCCCCTCGTCGATCAACTGCGTCTCCATGGTGAACGAGGAGGTGCCGATGTGGGAGAACCACGTTCGCGTCTGGAGCGGCTCTATCGAGAACCGGATGGGGCGCAGGTAGTTGATTTCCTGACGGACCACCACTTGCCCTACCACCCCTCGGGCATACATTCCGAGGGCACGATAGACGCGCACTCGTGCTTCCATCACGTAGTCGAGGAAGGTCGCGTTGCTCACGTGATCGTAGGGATCTAGGTCCTTGAAGCGCTTGGCAACTTCGATGTCGAAAACGGTCATCAGTCGCGCGTCAGTTTGCGGTAGGTGGCCCGGTGCGGCCGAGCGGCTTCCTCGCCCAGGCGCTCGATCTTGTTCTTCTCGTACGCGTCGAAGTTTCCTTCGAACCAGAACCATTGCGAGTCACCCTCGTACGCGAGGATGTGTGTGGCGATCCGGTCCAGGAACCAGCGGTCGTGCGACGTGATCACCGCGCACCCTGGGAACTCCAGAAGTGCATTTTCCAGCGACCCAAGAGTTTCGACGTCCAAATCATTCGTCGGCTCGTCGAGCAGCAACAGGTTGCCGCCCATCTTCAACGTGAGCGCGAGGTTCAATCGGTTGCGCTCGCCACCGGACAGCACCTTGGCGGGCTTTTGCTGGTCGGGCCCCTTGAAGCCGAATGCCGAGACATACGCCCGCGACGGCAGTTCAACATTGCCCACTTTGATCCAGTCCAGGCCATCGCTGACGACTTCCCACACGTTCTTGGCGGGATCGAGGCCAGCCCGTGACTGATCTACGTACGACAAGGAGACGGTCTCTCCAACCTTGATCTCACCCATGGTGGGGAGTTCGTCTTTGTTCTCCGTCTCCCCCTTCGCGGCCGCCACCAGCATGGTGAACAACGTCGTCTTGCCCACGCCATTGGGTCCGATCACACCGACGATCCCGTTTCGCGGTAGAGAGAACGAGAGATCATCGATCAAGATGCGGTCACCGAAAGCCTTGGTCAAGTGCTCTACTTCGACGACGACGTTACCCAGGCGTGGACCAGGTGGAATCTGAATCTCCTCCATATCCAACTTGCGGGTCTTCTCGGCCTCGGCAGCCATTTCTTCGTATCGCTGCAGTCGCGATCGGGACTTGGTCTGTCGCGCCTTGGCGTTGGATCGCACCCACTCCAACTCCTCGGTTAGGCGCTTTTGCAGCTTCGCGTCCTTCTGACCTTCCACTTTCATACGGGCGGCCTTGGTTTCCAGATACGTCGAGTAGTTGCCCTGATACGGATAGGCACGTCCGCGATCGAGCTCGAGGATCCATTCGGCAACGTTGTCCAGGAAGTACCGATCGTGAGTGATCGCGACAACGGTTCCGGGATAACGCTCGAGGTACTGCTCGAGCCAGTTCACGCTCTCGGCATCAAGGTGGTTGGTTGGCTCGTCTAGCAGCAGTAGATCCGGTGCCTGCAGCAGCAATTTGCACAACGCCACTCGACGCTTCTCGCCACCGGACAGCACCGTGACGTCCGCGTCGCCGTCGGGACACCGCAACGCGTCCATGGCCTGGTCCAACTGCGCGTCGAGGTCCCAGGCGTTCTTGTGGTCGATCGCCTCCTGGAGTTTGCCCATCTCCGCGAGCAGCGTGTCGTAGTCGGCGTCGGGATCGGCAAGTTCGGTAGAGATCTCGTTGAAGCGATCCACCATCGCCTTGGTTTCGGCAACCCCGTCTTGGACGTTCTCCAACACTGTCTTCGACTCATCGAGTTGCGGCTCCTGCATCAGGATGCCGACGGTGAACCCGTCCATGAGTTTGGCTTCGCCATTGGACACATCGTCCACACCCGCCATGATCTTCAGCAGACTCGACTTGCCGGCTCCATTGGGGCCGACGACCCCGATCTTGGCGCCGGGCAGGAAGGCGAGCGTGACGTCGTCGAGGACGACCTTGTCACCGTGCGCCTTGCGCGCCTTCTGAAGTGTGTAGATGAACTCGGCCATGGGCACCCTTCCGTCAGGCCGGAAGCCTAGTTGCCTTCCGTGGCTCGGAATTCGTGCCGGGGCCCACGGCCCGAGCAATCCCACGACACAGTCCCGCGGCGAGGGTGGGAGCGGATTCACGCTGACGCGAGGGCCTGCCCATCTCGCGTGTCACCGCTGATGTCGTCACCGTCTTCCTCGGCGATGGCGGCTGCAGCCATCACATCAGCGATCACTCGGGTCTCGTTTTCCGCGACCGAAGCGCTCTTGACACGCGTGAAGTCCGCGGTGCCGCGTGCCAGATCTGGGCCAACCGCGTATGCCTCGATGTCCTGGTAGCGCACCGTGTGCGAGCCATCTCCGCAGGGACGCTCCACCTCACGGCTGCGCATCCGCCCATACACCACTACCGGCATTCCCTTCTTTATCGAGTTCGCTACGTTCGTCGCGAGCGCGCGCCAGCACGTCACCGACAGATAGTGCGTATCGCCTTCGATCCACCGCTCGCTGTCTCGGTCGAAGCGGCGAGTGTTGGAGGCGACGCGAAACGACGCCACCGGGTCACCGCTTCCGGTGAACCGCAGATCGACGTCTCGAATCACGTTTCCCACCACTGTCATCATCAGATCGTTCATTGCTCATCACTCCTTCGCTGGTCATTTCTCCTGTGACAAGCGTTGATGCCGCTGCCCTCATCGTGAAGAGCGCGGGGCATCGTGTGGATGACATGGCGCGCCCAGCCTGCATTGTGGAGAAGGCTGCCCGAGAACAGTTTCCGTATGCTCCGCACGTGGCTCGTTTTCACCGCGCGTGGCTGGTAGCCGCGGTCACCTTCCTGGTGTTGATGACGTCCGCCGCGTTCCGGTCGTCGGTCGGGGTGCTCGTCGTGCNTCTCGAGGACGATTTCGGCTGGTCACGATCNGTCACCTCCATCGCGGTCGCGGTCAACCTGATTCTCTACGGACTCACCGCGCCCTTCGCTGCTGCCTTGATGGGCCGCTTCGGTGTGCGCAANATCGCTGCGGGTGCGTTGGCTCTGATCGCGATCGGCACCGGCCTGACCACCGTGATGACCGACCCATGGCATCTGGTGATTTTGTGGGGCGTCATCGTCGGACTCGGTGTCGGAGCCACGGCGCTCATTTTCGGCTCCTTGGTCGTCAACCGTTGGTTCGACAAACGCCGCGGGCTGATGCTCGGNGTGATGGGTGCNGCCTGGGCGACGGGCCAACTCGTNTTCCTCCCNCTGATCGCGAACGTCATNGANGCCACCGGATGGCGNACGGCCTCCTGGGGTATCGCCATCGCCGCNCTCGCGCTNATACCCGTCATCTGGTTCGTCCTCGTCGATCGNCCNAGTGATGTTGGCCTNCTTCCCTACGGCGCCGATCCGAACAATCCNCCGGNCGAGGAACACAACACCGAGGGCAGCGCAGCGACGGCGGTGCGCACGACCATTCGCACGCTGATCGAGGTCGCTCGCCACCGCACCTTCTGGATTTTGGCGGGGACTTTCTTTGTCTGCGGCTGGACNACCAACGGGATCGTCTCCACGCACTTCATNCCCGCCGCNCANGACGAAGGAATGCACGCGACCGCGGCTGCTGGCCTTCTCGCCGTGGTGGGGCTCTTCGACTTGATCGGGACGCTGGGCTCGGGTTGGCTCACCGACCGATTCGANCCCCGCAAGCTTCTNGCCATNTACTACGGNTTTAGAAGCCTCGCNTTGTTCGCTCTGCCCGNGATTCTCGGGCCATCGGTCGAACCCCCNATTCTGGTGATCATGGTGGTGTTCGGCCTGGACTGGGTGGCCACCGTCCCNCCNACCGCGATCTTGTGCACCNGNGCGTTCGGNCGNGAGAANGGNACNATCNTCTTCGGATGGGTCTTCGCCGCGCACATGATCGGCGCCGCAGCNGCCGCCACCACGAGTGGGGTGCTCAGAGANGTCACCGGGGACTATNTACTCGCATGGCTGCTCGCNGNCCTGCTGGCCCTCGGCGCGTGCGCAGCCTCCCTCACCCTGCCGCGTTCACTCCGCAGAGCAACATCGNACGAANNCNNCCCNNAGCATCCGNCNCCCGTGAAAGACTGANGTNCNCNTCAGCGACNCGTGGANGGTGTNTATGTCCTGGGTAGCCATCATCATCATCNTTCTCATCGTNCTGCTTCTCATCGTCGGTGTTCTNCAGTTCAACAGGTTGCGCCGACTCAACGTTCAGGTGAATGGAGCCTTCGCTGGCATCGACACTCTCCTAACCAAGCGGGCAGACCTGATTCCCAACCTTGTGGAAACAGTCAAGGGGGCNGCGGACTTCGAGCAGAGCACCTTGCAGGCGGTTACCGACGCNCGAACNTCGATCGGTCAAGCAACGACCGTGGAAGAAACCGCCGCCGCGGACAACATGCTCACCGAGGCTCTCGGCAGACTGTTCGCCGTCGCTGAGGCNTACCCGCANCTGACNGCCACCCAGNNNTACATCGANCTTCAGCGCCAACTCCANCAGGTCGAGGGCGAACTGCAATTCGCTCGCCAGTTCTATAACGAGGCGGTCGTGCAGTTGAACACCGCGCTCACCACCGTTCCGGGGATGTGGTTCGCAGGAGTCGCGAAAGTGACCCAGCGAGACATGTACTCCGAGCCCGACGAGGATCGACGAGACGCACCCAGCGTGGAATTCTGATGCGTCGCNNNCTGACGTGGGCGCTTGCCGGCGCCGCAGCAACCTCTNTCGCGCTCGCACCCGGTGCGNACGCCGAGGANATCTCNTCATTCGACGTCGATGTGACCATCGGCGCGGACACCGTGATGGATATTTCCGAGACCATCGTGTACGACTTCGANAGCGCAGAGCGCCGCGGCATATTCCGCGACATTCCCGTCCGTGATTACCTCGATGACGGAAGCGCTCGCGCTTATGAAATCGACGTNCTTTCGGTCACCCGAGACGGCTNCTCNGAGCCTTANGAGATTTTCGACGAGGGNGATTACCTTCGTGTGCGCATCGGTGATCCCNACGTCACCATCACNGGAGCCCACNACTACCAAATTNAATACACCGTCGCCAANGGTCTGACCCAGTACACACAAGAACAAGTCGATGCCATCGGCATCGCTGAGCTCGAGCCGGGCGACGTCGAGGTGTATTGGGACTTCATNGGCGGCGANTGGGAGGCGCCGATNGATCAGGCGCGNGTGAGAGTTGANGGGCCGGGCCCGATCCTCGCCTACGAGTGTTTNGTCGGATCTACGGGCTCGAGGATTCCNTGCGANGTGGAAATTGGCANNGAATCCGCNGTCTTCTCCTCCGNACGCCTNTACACCGGCGACAGCCTGACGGGGATTCTNGCGTTCCCCCAGGAAGCCTTCACNGCNCCCGTCGAGGAAGTCATCGANGCGCCGAAGGCCGATCGANTNGTGCTCGGACTCCTCATNGGCTTCGTCATCGCCGCTATCGCGATCGTNGNGCCGACCATCGTGGCTATCGCGACGCGNAACAAGAACAAAGGCGCAGCGATCCCGTTGGCTCCACCGCAGTACTCGCCTCCCGACGGNCTCACCGCNGCAGAGATGGGAGTGGCGTGGAAGGGCGATGACAGCGACGTGCGNTCNCGCGCCATCGTCGCGACGCTCGTNGANCTCGCGGCCCGCCGNTGGGTGGATCTNGGNCAGGACGGAAAGAAGCTCACNGTCACGAAACTCGCNTCGGGGACTGACCCCNTCCGNCCNTGGGAAGAGGCACTGGTCGANTCGATCNTTTCCGACTCCGGGANCGGAGTNATCGATGATTACGACTCCNCGCTNGCCACCACCTGGACCGAGNCCTACAANGGNCTGCTCNAGGAAGCNAGNAAATCNGGTCGACGAAATGCTGAGGGTGGCAAGCCCGANCAGAAGTGGAACTTCNTGGCNTTCACCGGCATCACGATGTTCGGGCTCGGAGTTCTTCTCGGAGTGTTTGGCGCGACCAACATCACCGCGGTACTCATCCCTGCGGGCCTGGGGTGTCTGATCGGATTCGGATTGGCCCGTCTCATTACCCCTCGCACCGAGACGGTGCAATCTGCTCAATTCCTCGCCAAGGTCGAGGGNCTNAAGAANGTTCTCGGAACCGACACATCCGAATCGCGTCGAGAGTTNGCGCANAAGTTGGGNCTTCCNGACANNGCNATNTTCGCCACGATGCTCCCNTACGCGGTGATCTTCGACCTCAACGAGGCCTGGTCNCAAGGCTTCCCNGATCTCACNCCNGAGGAACTGCGTCGCTACGGATTCTTCGCTGAGAACGCGTATATCTGGTCCTACCTNGTGTCTGATTTCGGTCGAGGAATCCGGACCGCCACGACACCCCCGAGCCGGTCGTCGAGNTCNGGTTTCAGCGGNGGTGGCGCCGGNGGTGGTGGNGGNGGTGGTGGTGGCGGCTCCTGGTAGTCGCCCGCTNCATNANGCGACCNTCGGCANTCCTCCAGCGCCCACTGCCCGGCCGNACCGTCGNCNTACGTCTCGTGTGGGTCGGCGCNGCCGCAGCNGTTCTCTTTCTNNCTTTGACCGTCNTCGTCATNNTGAATATCGACAGCCCNACGGGTGNCGATCTNCGNGTCACCGAGAGTTTCTTCACCGCNGGNANCGATCATCCGTGGCTGTTCTNACTNGCNGAATTCCTCGCGTGGTNCGGCGGCGCTCGCAACNTCGNCTTTATCGCCGNCGNGGTCCTCNTTCTCNCNTACNTACGAGCGTGGCCCTNGGCCNTNTTCTTCCTCGCNCTATCGGCGGGAAGNATCGCNCTCGGCAACCTCGTGAANTTCAGCGTTGGTCGAGAACGACCACCCTGGGTCACGCACGAGGCGCTGCAACAGACACTGTCGTTCCCCTCTGGTCACACTTTGACGGGAATAACCGTGTGGTGCGCTGCCGCACTGATCGGGTGGTACCTACTGCCATCAACCATCGCTCCGTGGTTGTGCTCGACCTTTCTGGTCATCGGACTGCTTCAGGGGCCAGCGCGAATGATCCTCGGAAAGCACTGGGGTACGGATGTGCTCGGTGCGCTTCTCCTGGGATCGGCTTGCCTACTCATCGCCTGGTCAATTTTCTTGATCTGGTGGCACCAGACGTTCACCGCCGCCTCAACAAGACGCACGGACGACGGACTCCCGCACGTTTTGCACCCGCATTAGACTTCCTTCATGCCCGGTCAACGAAGACAGTAGGCCCGGTGCTCCTTGGCGAGGGCACCACTGACATCACAGGCGCCCGTAGCTCAATGGATAGAGCAACCGGTTTCTACCCGGTTGGTTAGGGGTTCGAGTCCTCTCGGGCGCGCAATTCTCGTTTCGGACAAGCAACAATTCGCTCCGGCTTCCAAACGCATGGTGGCCCCCTCCACTCAGGGAGGGGGCCACCATGCGTTTGCTCAGAACTTACGGAGCGAAAGGAAGCATCACAGCGTCGACGCCGTGCGCCACCTGCATGTTGCCCTTGTTGATGTCAACGGCAGACAGGATGACCTTCGCGTTCTTGAAGTCCGGTGCGTAGTCACGCAGACGGATCGACGGATCGTCCGAGACGAGAACCTTGGTGTTCTTGCCCTCGAGAGCGGTCGCGAGAACCGCGCCGTCAGACTCCAACGCAATGTCCGAGGTGATCGTCGCGCCGGGGATTACGTGGTACAGCAGCACGGTCTCGACCGTGTCGATTCCCAGACCAGCAACCGCGTCGAACGCATCCGACTCGCTCTTGATCTTGTGACCGGCAAGAGCCGACGCCAGGTTCTTGAACGCCTTATCGGTGGGGGCGAACACCGTGAGAGCGGTGTCACCGTCCGCCAGCAGCGCTACCGGGGANTCAGGCTTGGCAGCNAGAACAGCTTCCGCAGCCTTGGTCAAGATGTCGAAGTCTTTGCTGGAGTTATCGAACTCGGCATTGCCGACATCAAGAACGCTCGCGAGACTCGTGTTGCCATCCATGGCCTGGACGGCGGGCGCCGAAACAGCAGCTCCAGCAGCGAAGATAGCGGCGCTTGCCGCAGCTCCGAGAACCTTCGTGGTCTTCTTCATTACTACTCCTACGTTTCTCGTGCGCGCACTGGGCCGTCGCGCATCGGTCTAACAGGAGTTCGTNNGCACTCACGAGTTTGGATGCACACATTCNAAAAAAGTTTTNCGAAAGATNATGTTNGNCTGGANTNTGTGCAGATTCCTGNANNTGCTNCNCANTGNNTTCNCGTCNATGCTCNACGGCACNTNNGNAACNTNCGNNCGGGCTNAACGNNTGTTGTATCGGACCGTTCNCNAGATCCNTGACCCATTCACGTNAAGATTCGTCTTTNCNCTCGGTGANCACGCATNNACGGCCCGGAGGGGGCTGCGAGGTNCCTNTGAGTGGAACATTTGCAATGAATNTGTCTCNCCTGGCCTNAANNGTGTTTNGCCGNGCGAGAGACCGGGNATACCAAGCATGTCCGAGACGGTCAGGNGAAAATCCGGNCCAACCTGGANGGCAAGANAACTTCACAGTTTCCTCCTCCCTCCATGGGNGGCCCCCGGGAATCCTCCTACCGGGGGCTGTCTGCTGTGAAGGGTCTNGATCACCCANNNANNGCCCGTTTCGCC
>NZLD01000011.1:25000-45696 GCA_002694095.1 Micrococcales bacterium
GNGCTNAGGAGGCAGATGCCGANAGGACATCNGTGAAGGTCAGGTCCTTCACTCGGCATCAANGATGGNACGTCNAGAACGTCTCCTTCGAACCAGTCCTGATCAGAGGCAACGGTGGGGTACTGATCCAACGTTGCGTAGAACTCCTCCGGGCTCATGGAGAAGGTCTCAGCAAANGCANNCNTCCAGTCCGGTTCGGTCAGCTTCGCTGCCTGGAAATCCTTCAGGATCACTTNNANCGCTCGNGCCTCGCTTANCCCCTGCNCCTCCTGNAGCTCTCGCGCNAGCGCAAGGNCCATGAANGNAGAGNNGTTGTANTTNATNTCCNAGATCTNCNTCGACGTAGTCCTCGAAGTCCGCGGGCTGNCTCAATCCTGTTGCCACCAACGGAAACAAGTCGNTATCGAATTCACTTTGTCCNTATTCCTGCTGCAGGTAGAGCTCCTCAGCGATCTTNGCGCCGCCCTCCCACAACCACACCGGCTCGGCATTGTCTCGCGTGAGGCCCAACTGGAAGACGTGCCAGTACTCGTGCACGATGACGGAATACCGATGCAAGNNGTCGTAGGTGAATTCNTCCTCAGGGATCTCCAGAACCATCCAGGTTTCCGATCCNTCACCGGAGATACTNGCCCCACGCATGTCGGGTCTCTCGGGGAATGGATTNNCNACAGCGCCATTCCACGCGTAGATGTTCATCGGAGAGGACATTCCCGGCACGTCATGCACGCACGCCGGAANCGGGGCCCATTCGCTCAGGTTCCCCATGATGGTGGTGAATTCNTCTACCCACTCGNCGGGCAGGCTGCTATCGAGGTTGTAAGTNAANGAGAAGTCGCCTNCAGCGTACGGAGTGGACGTATCGCACTGATCGTCCGAGNCGATCTCTTGCTGGTCCGAGCTGGTGTCTTGCTCGTTCGAGCCGACGTCTGACTGGTCCGAGCTGGTGTCTTGCTCGTCTGAGTTGCTGTAGAACCCAACATTTTGGTCANCNATGGCGCCATCCGACCCGGTACCGCAGGCGCTCACCATNACGATGAGCACACCNCCNANAAGGCCGCCNGCACGTCTCATTGCCGGACGAGGNTTTCCCATNGNNNNACGCTATCTCAGGTTGTGNNGACTCACCTTCGTCACCGAAANTCGCTCGNGNANTCCTCACGCGACTTGATCNNAGTCGCTGGNANATCATCCGAATCCTCTTGCACCCGCCAGATGACGGCATCGAGCGCTGGATGGGCNAGGAAATACATNAGATCAGATATTCCCTTGCGCAACTGTTCGGGNGTGTAGTGATCGAANGAGCTCACGCGGCATCCGGCCACGGCTNTTCGAGAGCGGTGCGCTCGACAANGTCAAGAANTNTGACGTCACCTANGGCCTCTTCTATGACNGCGACCGCTGCTCGATGTTCCNTCGGGATGGATTCTCTGATGGGGCGGCTCACGCGGCATCCAGCCATTCATCGTCTCCGCTGGTGCGCTTNCTGATGAANCTGTGGAATTCGNCGTTGCTGATGCTCGCGGCCANCGTGCGATANGCGCGCTCGACTGCGGTCTCGTCCACGATCTGCNTGCTCATCGGGTACCTCCGGTNGAAGGGCTACTTCNTCACCGGGGGTATACCCAGCGGGGAGGCTGCCTAAACAGAAAGTTTCCTGATGACTATCCGCGGCGAACTGCGCCGAAAATNGGACATTTNGCGCGGGTCATCNANCGCCTGGGGGCGAGGATCGGNCTACTCCCCGGGCGCNCGATACCCAGGAATGTTNGGACGAATCTGATCGATCTCTTCGGCCGAGAAGACCTGCCGTGTCGAGGTCACTGTTGCCGCTCCGGTCGACTCGACNGCCATCCACANCGCCGCNANGTTNTCGCCATTGGGAACNTCGACGATCACGAAGAAGTGGTCATCTCCNCCTGCCGCCCAGTANGCNGAAATCAGGGANCCACCGAGGTGCTTGGTCANACCCGCAATAACCTGNTCGCGNCCNACNGCNCCTTCTTTCGCCAANCCTGCAACACCGTCAGCCGTGTAGGCACCGGTAATCAAATACGTTGACANCGTCACTCTCCTTACGCGCGNCCAAAAAAGCTTGTCNCNGACGAGGCTATTCGCNGGCNGCNCCNCGTCGCAGACAAATCNGCAAACTGNTGCAGATCCGCTNGGCCGAACNCCCGAGNNGTCACTGCTCCNAGAACATGGCCTCTTCGCGCCATGGAGACNGCGTANCCCNACTACCCTGNCGTTCCATGCGCTCGGANGCTCTGAAGCATCGAANNGCCCGGCGNATGCTCGTTCGCCCAAATCAATCAGGGCGCCGCCGGTTGGATGCAGACCACCGCNGGCTCNTGGTANGTGCTNACCGAAGCCGGNTCNACGACCACGCTGTCNNTCTTCGTGATCGCNTCNATGACTCCGTCACTTCTTCTCAACCCTGTTGGCGGACGTCTGATGCANAGTTATTCACCNGTAGCCATGGTCAANGTGCTNGCNCCCCTGGCTGCCCTCGCTCCCCTGCTCATCGCNGGTCTTTANGCGNCGGGCACGCTGTCGATTCCNCTCCTGTTCGCACTGACCGTTGTTGGAGCNTCCTTTCGCGCNNTGCAGGCCCCNACGTTTGCNAAGATCCTGCCNCTCACCGTGCCCGAGAGNCAGCGCGCCGCCGTCTTGGGCTACTCCGCNATCGCGTTCAACGTTTCNCGCAGTGTCGGACCCGTCATCGCNGGTATNGCNGGCACGGGCCTTGCCTACCTGTTNTCCGGCATCGGCTTNCTCNTCGTGGCNNCCATCATGTTCGTNACGCCGCTGGACTCNGCNCAGTCNANTCCCGCNACGACTNGNNCAGAGCGCCTCNCACGNNGNCGNTCCCAANGGNTCTNCTTTCCGCCGCGCTCTTCGANTGATGTGGAGCATCACGNCCNTTCGCATNTTGTTCTTGTGNGTNGTNGTCTTCTATCTGGTGTCAGGGTCGATCCATCAGCTTCTCGCGGCCGTCGCCAAAGACACCAGCACCACGTCTCTCGCCCTGGGCGCCCTCTACGCATGTGCGGCGATCGGCGCCATATTCACGAATCGACCCGTGCTGCGCTACCTCGGAAACAACGGCAACCGCACTCGCCTGCTATCGATCGTCATCGTCGCAGCNGCCCTGACGGTGGTTGCGTTCGGCTTCAGTTCCGGCCTGATCTTCGACATGGTCTTGATGGTGATTCTCGGGGCCCTNGGTGAAGCCATGTATCTGGTNGTGCAGCGCTCGATCCTCTTGGAACTCGANGAGGCNGACTCCGGCGCCATCTTCGGCCTGTTCCTGGCCATCCTTACGGGGGCGAGCATTCTCGGCTCAATCGGACTCGGATTGCTGATGGATGCGGTGGGTGTTCGGTCCGGGCTCGTGANGCTCGGGGTGGTGACGCTCGTCATCGCCGTGCCCTTGATNCTGCTGGTCGCACAGGCGTCGTCGAAGCCGCAACAGGCATCCACCGACGACTGACGCAACATCACGGCCTCGACCGGNCACGCGATCGTGTGCCCTAGGTTCCTGCCATGAGCANGCGGAAGTTCTTCATCGACACCGACACCGCAACCGACGATGCGGTCGCTCTCGTGATGGCTCTCCAGCACCCGGATGTTGANGTTCTCGGAATATCTACGGTGGCGGGTAATTGCACCATCGANCAAGCCACGCAGAANGCTCTGTACACACGGGACCTTGTCGGGTCGACNGTNCCGGTNCACGTAGGCGCCNACGGCCCGCTGATGCGGCCTTTGCAAACCGCCCATCACGTGCACGGCAAGGACGGCATGGGAGATATCGGCCTCCCGCTNCACAGCCGGGANCCCGCCTCNCACNGAGGCGTCCAAGCGATGATCGACGCGATCATGAACTCTCCCGGTGACGTCGAACTCGTCACGCTGGGGCCTTTGACCAACCTGGCACTGGCGTTGCGCCTAGAACCAGCNATCGTCGNNGCCCTCAAGCGCGTCGTGACNATGGGGGGCACNGCCGTGCTTCCCGGAAACATCACTCCGCTNGCAGANTTCAACTTCTGGGTNGACCCCGAGGCCGCTGCGATCGTTACNAANTCNGGCCTGCACTTCGAGATGGCCGGATGGGATATCTCCACCGCGCANGCNGTCATCCACGACGAACTCGCAGCGGAGTTGCGAAGCCTCGGNACCTTGGGGCAGTTCGCTGTCGATATCCAAGGAGTGTTGCGGGAATTCTGTCGNACCGAGACTGTTCTNGATGGTTTNGATCTCCCCGATCCGCTCGCNATGGCGATCGCACTCGACCCGTCGATNGTGACGCGCGAAGCACAGCATTTNGTCGACGTCATCCCCGGCGATAGTGCTGCGCGCGGNCAGACAATCGTGGATGAACGCGGTGCCAGCGGNAAGGANGTCAACTGNCGGGTCATTTACGAGGCGGATCGTGACCGCTTCCTCGACATGCTGCACCAGGCGCTGCGAGACGCAGNTCCGGGGAACTAACGNACCGCGTACGGTGGGGNCGTGNANGTTTTTCGATCCCGACCCTTCATGGTNGTCGTCATTGTCTGCGTGATCGTCGGCTTTGTCGGNGCNGGCGCAGCGGCCCTGATCCCACGCGGNGGNGGNTCCGGNANCGCCGATGTGACGTCNCTNTGGCAGTCGCAGCCNGAGGACGTGAGGTCGGAAGTGTGTTCGGCTTTTCGTGCCAACCCTCAGGGCTATCTCGCANTGATGGAACAAACNTGGCTCGCCGACGGCACCCTNGATCANGACAGTTTCGAGACTCTCGTGGATGAGATCGCCACCGACTGCCGAGTCAACTACTAGANCGCNCATGCCCGTCGAAGAGATAGTCGATTCCCGTGATGATCGCCTTGCGGGGTATCGAGATCTCACCGATGTCGCGCTGCGGGTCGCATTNGAGCCAGCGNACGGCGTCTACATAGCCGAGAGCGCATCGGTGATCGAGCGGGCACTGGACGCCGGACACGAACCGTTCTCCATCCTCATGGAGGACAAGTGGCTACCGAAGATGANGCCCCTGATCACGCGTTTCCCCGATGTGCCCGTNTACGTTGCAAGCACCGAACTCTTGCAGGACATCACCGGCTTCCACGTGCACCGAGGTGCACTGGCTNTGATGAAACGTCCCGNACCGNTNACNATCGAATCAGTGATCACCGATGCTCGNCGCTTGCTNATCCTCGAGGACATCGTCGATCACACCAATGTCGGGGCGATCATCCGCTGCGCCGCCGGACTGGNCTTCGACGGCTTCCTGGTCACACCTCGCTGCGCCGATCCGCTCTATCGACGTAGCGTTCGGGTGTCGATGGGAACGGTNTTTGACCTTCCCTGGACGCAGATCGATCCCTGGCCGGACTCNCTGAACCACCTGCGCGACAACGGNTTCGTCGTNGTCGGGGTAANTCCACACGGACACAACGCAGTCGATCTCGACGCNTTCGATGNGCCCGATCGTGTCGCACTGGTTCTGGGCACCGAGGGCGATGGGCTGACCACAGCCGCGCTCGANGCGTGCGAGNAGTCGGTTCGGATTCCGATGCACAACGGTGTCGATTCGCTCAATGTCGCCGCCGCNGCNGCGATCGTGTGCTGGGCGCTTCGACCCGGATAGTCGACCCAGATCTCACGAGANNACCNGTNAGCNGAACAAGANGACAANACCGACGCGNAAGANCCTCGCTGATGCGAGTNGNTACCGGCCCTTCGGGATCGAGATCGGTGCTACCGGCTGGAAGGTGATTTTGGTCNTGCTGGAGGNTCGATTCTNGGCATCGAATTCCAGCAANGTGGCGTTCAATCCGTTCGCNGCGATTCGCACCACGGTTCTGCTCGGCTCACCCTCNGACGGAGCTGGATGCGANGCGGACACCTCCATGGTGCCGTTCTCCAACACCTGCGTCGTCACACCCAGAGCCCCTTCCGTCCACGGCGACCACGGGTCGAATCCGATCCGACTTTCCACCCCGGAGATCGGGTGGGGGTTGCTCGCGGTGCGGGTTTTCGTCCATCGCTTCAAGGGAGGATCGCGAAAGTACTGGCGTTGACCAGCGGTGATGATTTCCGAGATCTTCTTCATTCCCATGTTTCTGTTGCCCCGGCCGATCACTTGNGCGAAGTCGTCGCAATCGGCGATCCCGGCACTATCAATGCGGCACTTGGATCGAGTTTTTGGCCGCTTNCCGTTACGCACATACGTCAAGGGCGCACTCGAAGCCCACGCAGACCACGCGCCAACGGCACTTTGCGNNTNCTGACTGAAGGTCGCAAGAGCGGCGGTTACATCNGCCGGGACGGGAAGGCCCTCCGCCTGAGCAGGGGNNACGAGNACGAGNGACGANGAGAACANGGCCGCCGCCANGACGNCGCAGAGNCNTCNGACCTTNACCACGATACGACGGTAACCAACGACGTCAACTCCAAGCAAATGCGATTTCCACCGCCGTGGCTTCGCGCGCGCGATAGCGTCGTCTNGTGACGNTGTTCGGGAATATCGACGCNGGCGTACTNCGCTCNATGCTGCGTCAACTGCCCAGTGCGATCCGACAGAANCCGTGCGAGTTGGGAGACATCGAGTGTCGGCGACAACTGTCGGANTCACTCAACGCCGGCCTCACCGAGCGTTTCGGCAAGGCAAGCGATGTCACGCTCAAAGACCATTTCATTNNTCGACCNGACGGCTCCGAGCTGCGCGTGCGCGTCTACCGGAAGATCGGCAGCACTGCCCGCGGGGCGCTGCTATACGTGCACGGCGGAGGAATGATCGTCAGTTGCATCGAGGACTACGACGCCCGCTGCATGCACTACTGCACCAACACGGGACTTCCCGTGGTGTCTGTGGACTACCCGCTCGCACCGGAGTCTCCCTACCCCGCGCAAATCGACGATGCGCTCACAGCGCTGTCATGGATGCACGCCTCGACGACGGAGTTCGGTTGGGATCGTGCCCGGATCGGCATCTGTGGCGACAGCGCTGGTGGTGGGCTCNCCGCAGGTGCNGTCTTGAAGAACAGAGACANCGCCGGNCCCGCGTTNGCCTGCCAGATGCTCGTCTACCCGATGCTCGATGACCGGAACACGATCCCGGACCCTCGGTTTCCCAAGCAATTCCAGATCTGGACTTACGTCGATAACGAAACCGGGTGGGACGCGTACCTCTCNGGCCTCGATGATCGANNGGACGTGCCGATCTACGCCGCACCAGCCCGAGCGACCGATCTCAGTGGGCTCCCACCGACCTACATCGACACCGGAACCCTGGACATCTTCTATGACGAGGATCTCGCATACGCCAAGCAGATGATGGCTGACGGGGTGACGGTGGAGGGGCATCTGTGGAACGGCGCTCCACACGGGTTCGACTACTTCGCCTTCTCCTCGGCGATCGCCGCGAAGGCGTGGGATTGCCGATTCGCCTCCCTGGTCGAGCACCTGCACTGACGGGGTATCCCCGTCCTCGCGCGATACTCGCGCAGGGAAGTGACACTCACCCCTCACTTCGAGTGGCGAGACGTTCGCTGATGTGGTGCCCTACAGCAACGGCGGTTGGGCCCTTTAGGCACACCCGCCTCGGGAGGTGGTTCACGTGTGGGACGGAATGCCGGCAGTTCTGCCAATCCAGGGGGCTATCGTCGCCGCGGTCTTCCTCGTCATCGCTTTCGTCAAAGTCTTTCGGGGGGTTCGCGGCACCGACGCGATCCTGTGGAACGCTGTAGGTGTCATCACGCTTCTGTACTTGTTCACCTCAGTGGCATGGATCGCATCCGGGGGGCTCACGTAGTAGGTCGTCGAGGTCGTGGATCAGCGACCTGCTAATTCGCCTACTGATTCGACGTGGGGCACGCGCGCGTCACGTGTTGTGACAGGCTCGGAGCATGGATTGGCTGAACGTCGGAGCGATCGTCGCGGGAGTGGTCGTCCTCATTGCCTGGTACAAGGCGGATAACGCAGCAACCCCTGAGTCCCGTCGACCGTGGCTCATCGCTCGTTACGGAGCTATCGGCTTCATCATCATGTGGTTGATCATCGAAGGTCCGGCGATGTATCGACTGATCTTCAAGGGCGGCGTGGAGTAATTCGCGCCATCGGCGTCTTCACGTCCACCGGGTCCTCGCACCTGTCTCCCCTAGGGTGTCGGTGTGAGTGATGATGCGAGTGCCACCGCGACGCAAACGCCCAATGGCCGGATGGTGTGGATCGACCTTGAGATGACCGGTCTCGATCCTCAGTCGGATGAAATCGTCGAGATCGCCGTCATCGTCACCGAAGCCGATCTCACCGAGATCGACGACAGCCTGAGCATCGTGATCAAGGCGAATGATGCACCGCTCGCGGCGATGGACGATGTCGTGGTCGCCATGCACACGGCGTCGGGTTTGATCGACGAGATCCCGCGGGGAACGACGCTCTCGGACGCTGAATCACGTGTTCTGGAGTACGTAACTTCCCACGTTCCCGAGCCTCGCAAGGCTCCGTTGGCGGGCTCCAGCGTGTATGTCGACCGCATGTTTCTCGCCCGCTACATGCCCGACCTTGACGCCCACATGCACTATCGCCTCGTTGATGTCTCGTCCATCAAGGAGTTGACGAAGCGCTGGTACCCGCGCGCCTACTTCAACACCCCGGAAAAGACGGGCAACCACCGCGCGCTGGCTGACATCCGAGAGTCCATTGCCGAGCTCCGCTACTACCGGGATGCCGTGATGGTTCCGCCGCCCGGACCGGACACATCCACCGCCAAGGAACTCGGCAATAACCACGTGGTGGACCACGGCTAGACTTCTCCAGCGCTCTGGAAACAGAGCCGCGGTGGGTGTAGCTCAGCTGGTAGAGCGCCGCGTTGTGGTCGCGGATGCCGCGGGTTCAAGTCCCGTCACTCACCCCACGTAAGGGAACCCCTCCTCGCAGGGTTTGTTTTCTATGGAATCGACGACCGATAAGAATGCGGCTGTGGGCACCTGGCACGCATACGAGCGGACATCCACGTCGATACCCGCGACAGTAGATGCTCGAGCCCGCGCCTTCCACGAGTCGCTCAATGACTACAAAGCAACCGCACTGATCGACCTACCGGCGCTCGCCGCTGAGTTATCTATCGGCCGTGTCGTCGCCAAAGACGAGTCCACCCGGCTGGGGTTGCCCGCTTTCAAGGCGTTGGGGGCGTCATGGGCAATCCACCGGGCAACCGAAGGCCTCTCCGGTCCGCTGACAATCGTGACAGCTACCGACGGCAACCACGGACGAGCGGTTGCTCGATTCGCGCGAACCTTGGGGCACTCGGTGTCAATTTTCACGCCTGATGGTGTGCACCCAAGCGCCGTGCAAGCGATCCGCGACGAAGGTGCACGCGTGCAGGAAGTTGGCGGCTCGTACGACGACGCGGTAGCCGCGGCTGCTTCCGCTGCGACCGCTCCGGGACACGTTCTGGTTCAGGACACGGCGTGGGAGGGGTACGAGAAAATCCCCGGTTGGATCGTCGATGGGTACGCGACTCTCTTCGCCGAAGCGGATGAGCAACTCATCGCCTTGACCGCAGGCTCCGCCAGTGTCGATCTCGTACTCGTCCCCACCGGAGTCGGATCCCTGTTACAGGCAGCTCTTACTCACTACCGATCTGCCGGTGATGCTCGAGTGGTGTCAGTAGAACCAACAGAAGCAGCTTGCATCGCGCCCAGCATCGATGCCGGGGAGCCGGTGACAGTGGAAACAGGCGTCACGGTGATGTCGGGGCTGAATTGCGGAACACCTTCCCTTCTGGCCTGGCCACTGATCCGAGACGGCCTCGACGGTGCCATGAGCCTGGACGATGAAGATGCTATTCGAGCGGCACATGACCTCGCATCTCTCAGCGTTGCCGCGGGCCCGTGCGGCGGATCAGGGCTGGCAGCCGCTCGCCTGCTCTTGACCGGCGATGGGGCAGCTTCTCGTCGGTGGCACCTAGGCATCGACTCGTCGAGCACACTTCTGCTCATCATCACCGAAGGCTCTGACGCCAATCCACTGCCCAGCTGACTGCCACGTTAAGTGCCTGCCGGAGGCCAGGTCTGGCTGCTGGTGACCCGCTACCGTGCGGGAATGACCGATGCACCAGATCAAAGCCCCGGATCCCGCGCAGCAGATCAGCGATCCCTCGACCACCGGGAGATTCGCTACGGCACCGTCTCATCCGTTGAGGAAGCCGCCATCGCGCGCGGCGTGTCGGTCGCCGCGGTGGTGAAGTCCCTGTTGGTGCGTCGAGGAGAGGACGACCATCTCCTGGTTCTCGTTCCCGGTGATCGATCGATCTCGTGGCCGAAACTACGGGCGGTTCTGGGCTTCTCTCGCCTATCGATGCCGGATGCGACGACGGCATTCGAGGTGACCGGGTATGAGCGGGGCACGATCACCCCGCTGGGCCTCAACTTGCCCGTCGTGGCGGACGAGCGAATGCGAGGTGAAGCGATCACGCTCGGCTCAGGTGTTCACGGGGTCGCGATAGGACTCGACGCCGACGACATAATCACGAGCTACTCCGCCATCGTGGCGGATGTGTCCGACTCCTAGCCAGCGATCGGTGAGGCCTGCACCAACAAGCCGGACATGATCAAGATGGCGACGACGAGAGCCATCTCCGGGCCGAGGGTCTTGCGCAACTGGCCGAGGTGCTCACGCTCTTCCTCACGGACGTCCGATCCGCTGTCTCGCTGCACCTGCGCGTACTCGATTTCCGGAATGACGTGGAAGTGGTTGCGGTAGCCGAAGAAGGCGAGCGCAGCAACGAGGGCGACCTTGATGAGCAGAATCCAGCCCCACGCAGTGGTCACGAGTGCGCCGGGTGAGGGCAGGATGAAGAAGGCCGTCACCACGCCGGTCACGGCAACCCCGAACACCGAGTACGTGGCGAGTCGGGAGAACCGGACGGCGAGCTCGCTCCCGTCGGGCACCAGGCTCGCTTCCTGCTTTCGCTTGCGCAGCACGAGGGCCAATGCGATGGCGAGGGCGAGGATTCCCCCACCCCAGATGGCCGCGAACGTTACGTGCGCCGCATCCATGGCGACCATGAGCCACAGTGGTCCCGCGGTCACCGTGTGGCCGCCGAGGGCATACGAGATAATCACCGCTCCGCTTAGGACCCATATGAACGGGTCTCCGTTGACCATTCCAGGGACACCCGCGAGGGCGGCGCCGGCGAGGAGTCGCAGGAGCGCGGCGGCAATCAGATTCCAGCTGGACCCACCGAGCAGTTGCGACGCGAGGTCAATGACCGCGCCAGCCACGGCGACAATGCCGGCGATCCGCATGATCCGAAGAAGATAGAGACCAACCCACGTCATGCGCGGCAGAGCGACGAAGGCCACGAACAACGCAACACCCCAGCCGATGATGACACCGAGGTTGGAAATCGCCGACGCAACGGATGCGACCGGTCCCCCGCCGCCGCCTGTTCCGAGTTCCTCGGCAGCGGCAAGTTCTGTCTCGAGGTCACCGGATGCTTCGGTGCCTTCGTCTTCCACGGCCGGCTCCGCCAAGACGACCTCACCGACACCGAAGCGAACGACTCCGCGCACCGTGTGTCCGTCAGCCGCCTCGGCTTGCCAGACAACACCGTAGATTCCTTCGTCGAGGGAGATGGCCGGCTCCAGAAGCCAGGAGTTTCCACTATCGATTTCCACCGGCTCGTAGACCAGTTCGGTCCCCTCGGTGTCGAGCAGTCGCGTCTCGGACTCAATCAGGTTAACGGGGTCAGAGAACCTCAACTCGATTTCGGTCAGTGGCTCGGCGACCGTCTCTCCATTACCCGGGGAGGAACCTTCGAAGGCGGCGTCGGCCTGCGCACCACTCGCGCAGCCCAAGGTCACGAGGACCATCACAGTGACAGCGAGCAGCACTTGACGACCCCGGCGACAAGAACGCGAAGGACCTCTCACAAGTCCACCGTACCTAGGTGGCGGCGGCAGTTACCCCAGGCACATCTCGACTTGCCCGCCGAGTAGTTGAAGCGTAAACTATGTGTAGCCAAGGAGGTCGCATGCCGGCTGTCACCGCAGACACCATGACCCTTCCGCGCCTGAGCGTGGACCCCGCATCTACCCTGCGCACCGTCAAGACGGTGACCAACGCACCCCAGGGATACGAGGGCGAAGGTTTTCCCGTCCGCCGGGCTTTCGCCGGCATCGACCCGATCGACCTCGACCCCTTCATTCACATGGATCAGATGGGCGAAGTGGAGTACGCGCCCGGAGAACCCAAAGGAACATCGTGGCACCCGCATCGTGGATTCGAAACGTTCACCTACCTGATCGACGGGCAGTTCCTGCACCAGGACAACCACGGTGGAGGCGGCACGATTCTCGATGGCGGCACCCAATACATGACAGCCGGCGATGGCATCTTGCACATCGAAACCCCACCCGAACATCTGGTGGAAGGTGGCGGCCTCTTTCACGGATTGCAACTGTGGATCAACCTTCCGACCGAGAAGAAGCGCATCGACCCGCAGTACCAAGACCTGCAAGGCACCGATGTCGCGATGGTCACCAGCAGCGACGGCGGCGCTGTTCTTCGTATCCTCGCTGGCGACATCGCTGGTCACCAGGGACCGGGTATTTCGCACACTCCCCTCGCCATCGCACACCTCACGCTCGCTCCGGGAGCGCGGATCGATATTCCGTGGCGATCGGACTTCAACGCCCTCGCCTACACCCTGGCCGGCTTCGGTTCCGTAGGAGCCGAGCAGCGCCCCGTCCACACGGGTCAGATGGCTGTCTTGGTCAACGGTGATGCACTCCGCGTTTGCGCGGCCGATCAACAAGAGTCGCGATCACCGAACCTAGAGATGTTCATCATCGGTGGTGTGCCGCTGCGGCAACCGACATTTCAGTACGGACCTTTCGTGATGAGCACGAAGTCTGAGGTCATCGAGGCGTTCGAAGACTTCCAAGCCGGACGCTTCGGCCACATTCCGGCCGAGGCGATCCAGCCGCATCGCCCCCAGGGCTAGATCGATTCGCTAGTTGCCCGCTGCACGTTCGGGAGGACCTCCAGGGGGATCCTCCCGATGCAATTGGGTCACGTACGCCTTCCACGCCTGCGTCTCGGGGTCCTCATCGAGGACTGCAACCTCGGTGCGTTCCTTCGCCTCAGCTTCTGCCTCAAACTTCGCGGCACGCTCACGGTAGTANCGACCNATCCAATTGCTGAAACTGCCGTGCTTGCGGTACCTGTTCCACACGACAATCGCGAAGATGCCGATGATCGGCCACTGGATCATGTACGAAAACGATCGGTCTACTCCTTGAGTCCAACGGTGGAATTGGTTCAAGGTTGCAAAAGAGCTCACTAAGAGGACGATAACGAGAGGCAGGTGGAGCGTGGCGCAGTCTTTCCAGAACCGTTTTTTGTCACCGCGTTTTTTTTCTGCTGTTGAGTCGCTTTCATCCATAGTGCTCTAGTCCTTCTTCACTAGGGCGACTTGAATTTGACGCCTGCAGCCGAGGCATAGAATTCCCACGCAAAGAGCACATGCAAGCCACGTTGCAATATTCGACTCTTCCATGCTGTTCCTACTGATCCACCATGCAAGTACTGGTAATGAGCTTCCAACTATACAAGCGGGTATCACTGGGCGGGAGGTATTGAGCGCCGTCCAGAACGCTAATCCTGCTGCTAAGAGCAACGTGACCAAGAAAAGCAAAATCAGTTGACTGTCTCCAGTACCCGAATGACCGATTGACGATACGGAAAAAAGGGTGGCAACTAATGCGACGGCTACCGCCTCAGGGTACTCGCGTAGAAATCTCGGACCTTCTGGCCAATGTGTTCGTCCAATNGCGTAACGGATGGCGAGCGGGATACCNAGGCCCAAAAGACCGACCGCGGCGAACGAGATCGTGTCGGCCGGCTGTGATGCTCCGGGCGGTGCGGCGCGGGAAAGCGCTACGGATAAGCCAAGCGCGCTCCCCATCCACACCAATTCCAGGAAGCTAAATTTGAAGAGCGTGTTGACTTTCGAAGTACCGAAGTCAAGGGCTCTACCTAAGACTTGACGCTGCCTCCGGCCATAGCCGATCAAAATGATCAAAANCATGATCTTGCCTAGTAAGAGCGCACCATAAACGCTGGTGATCAGCGCAGATATGCCATCTATTCGTAATGAGGCATTTACCAGTCCGGTTTGTGCNAGNACTATCACGCAGATCAAGGCGACAGTGCTGAAACGCCGCAGAACCACAGATGCAGCAGGGGCGGGGCGGCGCACGTAATCAACTGTCGCAACTAACCCTCCAATCCATATTGACGCNGCGACAACGTGCATACCAAGGCTGATCGTGGCCGATAAGTGTCCTTCCTGAATCCCAGAGTGCCCTATAAACCCAGANAGAAAAGCAACGAATATCGTGGCGACTNACACCACGAGGCCCGTCCATCGGCCCAGAACCACCCATGCAAGCACGGCAACCAATGCCATGACGATGAANTGNATGAGAATCACGCGGCCGAGTGTGGTTTGCGTAAGTAAGGACCAGACGACGACAGGATTTACAGAATCTCGAAGAGGCAGAGCGAGCACCTCTGACACAGTCAAAATGCACTGCAAGGTGAGCGTGGTCAAGAAGACTAGAGCGGCTAACGACGCGAGGCGGCCCGACCGTGGGTCCGGCGTCGGGGCAAGCACGCCACCGACGAGAGCAAAACCGACCACGAGTGCCAACGCGGTATCTCGAATCCATAAATCGAGTGGAAGAGCCCACAGGGTTTGCACAGGGACTACCGGCAGCCCTGGAATGGACTGCTCGTTCAGGCCACCGATTCCCCANAANGCAAGCAGGAGTACCGGAACCCCTGCAAGTAAGCCGANGCTAATTGCTCCTCGGGNCTTCCGTTCCGGAGGCGCTTCGGGACTNACGGTCATGCGCTGTCTTGTTGGAATGTCCCAAAGATGGCTGGTTCGACGTTCGGGCTNTCCACCATAAAGGTGGTGCAAAGCGCTCCTAAAAAGAAGGCGATGCACAGCCACACCATCCAATAGCTCAGTATCTGAGGCTGGTACCACACCGCGCGAGTCACGAGACCCTTTCGCGTTCGAGTCAACATGCCNAGTTGAAGAAAAATCAATATCAGCAAGTTAAAGAGATTCCCGGCGCACAGCAAGAGCACCGCCGAGGCATAGGAACCGTCACTTGCAGCGAACGGAAAAGTGCTTATCTGAANCCACTGAGCGATTAGTGCTATCACCGTAATNATNNATGCGCTTGTGGTACCNACAATCATTCCAGCGTTGTTGCCCCGCTTNAGCTCCTTGTAGCCAAACCACATCGCCGACGTCGATAAGCAAACAAGCAGCAGAATCATCCAGAAAGGCCACTCGGCAGCAAAGCTTGCCTTGGGTGGTGATGACGGTAGTAATTCATCCGTTTCCGACGGCTTTATCGAAGCTCCGGGAGGGGCCCAGCCACCATTTACATTAAGGGACCACAGGTAGGCGTATGCAACAACGACGGCAAGGGTTCCTGCCGCATCCATGACAANCAGGCCCCAGAGCCCCGCTTTTGCGCGGCGTTGGATGGTGCTTATCGGCTCGCCCGTNGTGGGTGCCAGCACCTGTGCTGAGTCGTCGTTCATGGGCTACCACCCACTNTTTGNGCATCAGGCTTNCTCTCAGAATTCAGAGAGACGTTTTCGTAGGGGTCTGGAACACCATACGTATACGGCCTCTCGCTAATGACTGGNAAAACTGCGAAATTCTCCAGCGGAACTGGGGTTGGTGTCTGCCATTCAAGAGACTTNGAGCCGAAGGGATTTGCTGGTGCCCTATCGCCACTGGACCAGGAATAGACCACCGCACCTGCAAAAATCAGCATTCCAATTCCGATGATGTAGGCACCAACAGTTGCGATCTGATTCGGGGCGTTGAACAGGCTGTCGAACTGCAACACGCGGCGGGGCATACCTTGCAGACCAGCAACAAACATGGCCATGAAAGTTACTTGAAAGCCCACAAAAGCTGTCCAAAACCCAATAGAGGCTGTCCTCTCATCNAGTACCCNCCCTGTCATCTTGGGGAAATAGAACGCTAAACCGGCCATGGCCGCGAAAAGGGCCGCGCCCATCAGCATGTAGTGAAAATGGGCAACAACGAACACGCTGCCGTGGAAGTACTGGTCAGCCGGAACGTCTGAGAGGTAGATCCCGGTAACTCCGCCAATCATCTTATTGAAGATGACTGCATACACAGCCAATACGGGGAGGCGAGTCCACACCAGACCGCGCCACATGGTCCCGATTACGACAAGAACCAAGAAGCCAACAGGAATGGAAATTAACTCCGTTGACAGCATAAAGGGGTAATTTGTTGACGGTGCCCAGCCCGTCATGTACATGTGGTGAGCCCAAACGAGACCACTCAATGCCACTACCCCAATAATTCCCGCGACTGCGAAGTTAAATGAGAACAGAGGNTTCCGCAGGAAGACGGGCATGATTTCGAAGAGCACAGCCGTGCCGGGGATGAGAATTACGTAGACCTCTGGGTGTCCGAGTAGCCAAAAGAGGTTTTCGTATAGCCACACACTTCCCCCCTGAAGGGGATTGAAGAATGAGGTGTCCCAAATGCGATCCGTCAANGCCATAATTTGTGCGTACTGGAAGAATGGNAAGGCGTAGAGCCCCATTAGAGCGGCTGCGATGACCCCGTACACGANAATCGGTGTTCTCGTCCANGTCATACCCTTGGCGCGCATCGTAACCGCAGTGACAATCAAATTAANGCTGGCTACNCCTGTAGAGATGGCAAAAACAATGATGGTCATCTGGTAGCCGAGCATGGCGGGCGGTCCCTGTGAAGCCAGGGGCTGGTACACGGACCAACCATCTTGGATCCCCCCNGTGAACAGCGTGCTGACCAGGCAAACAGCAGCCACGACGACGAGCCACAGGCTGAGGGCGTTCAGGCGTGGGAAGGCCATATCCCGTGCACCNATCATCATCGGCATAATGAAATTGGCAATGGGACCCATCACTGCAAGGATCATTGCAAGGATCATCGCAATTCCGTGCGTGCCGANCATTGAGTTGTAAAANCTAGGAGAAAANACCTCCGCCCAAGTCACGCCCAACTCGGTGCGGATCAACATGGCAAGCAATCCGCCAAGCCCCAAAAGAAACATCGTTACGACGAGATATTGAAGACCCACAACTTTATGATCTGTCGTGAATTTGAAGTAACGCCTCCAGCCCAGATCCTTGCCGGCCATGTATTCAGCATCTAAATGAGTNAGATCCCGTCCCATGAACCAGCGGATCGGCCCAACAAAGGCCCCGATGCCCGCCATAAAGCCGATGACCCAACCTGCGAGCATGCCAAGATAAATTAAATCGGGCGCGACTGGCGCAAAAGTTGCCGTTGAAGCCGTGGACGGGACNACCGCANCGATAACGACACCTGCGATTGCGGCACATCCNACGCCCAACANGACGGCTGTTACGAGATTNAGGCGCCGCATCATGCCTCCCGGGGGGCCGTACTGCACCGGCTGAGGGACNTCAGTGCCNAAGACGGGTGCGCCCGTGCTCATCGCACTCACGCTGTCTTCCCTCCNCCCATTTCACGCATAAGAGACNTAAAGCNTTCTATCTCCATAACCTCCACTTCAGTCTCCATGTACGCGTGATGCATGCCACATAATTCGGCACATCTCAAGTTAAANGATCCTNCTTTCGTAGGCGTGACACCTGTTTGAGTTATGGCCCCCGGATTAGCGTCAATTTTGACACCCAACTCAACTANCCANAAATTGTGAATTACATCTTTCGAGGTCACGTTGAAGTAAACCGCTCGGTCCTTCGGCAGATAAAGCACGTCGGTGGTCACGCCGTNGTGCTGGGGGTACTCAAANGTCCACACCCATTGCTGGCCGGTGACATTGACAATAATTGANTGCTCTCCCCCTGGTTGTTGATCGGCGCTNACAGTCCCGTACGAATTGCTCGTGATTTGTGCAAGCTCAATAAGCCCCCACNCCACCAAAAAGAANGCGAGTCCCGCTGAAACGGCAGTCCACAAAACNACACCAATGGTGTTGGTTCTAATGGCTGGGCTTTTATCCTCTGGGATTGAGTCTCCTTTGTGACCCCGCCACTTGATGAGGCTGTAGACCAGAACTGCNTACACGAAGGAAACGATCGGAACTGAAACAAGGGTAAAGACAAAAACAGTCTGTTCGATGTTCACCATAATTTCGGAAGCCGGCGCTCCCGTAACATTCATNGGGATAAGAACAATCCACGCCATGGGCAGTAACAGCACNCCAATAATGAGGCTCAGGATTACTATCCCTCTCGCGTATGGACGTGACAACCANGTCCGAATGCGCTCCATGGATGGCGGTCGATTAGTNGGCGCCTCCGGCTCGTCTGGTGGCTCNAGCCCCNTCNTGTTTACGTCAGTCATGCCACCACCNGAAGGGTTCCACCCATCCATCCCCGAGTCTGCATGGCGCCNCCGAATTCCTGATACATATCACCGCACGGAAATTGACAATTCCACACGTAACTTCCTGGATCACCGGTAATGAAAGTNACCTCTACTTTTTGCGGCTCTACCGCGTAACCGTCTTTATCCATCTTTGCGGTCGCGCTATTGATCGGTAAGGGAACATTCAAGAAGAATTCGGGCTGATTGCTCTCCGGGTATTGATACACCGTGAACGTGTGCGTGACTTCAGTTGGCTTCAGTCTCTTTANGGACTTTCCGTTCCACTTCATGGTGCCGTCCAAGGATCCATGAACTTCNGCAAAATATTCGTTATAGATTTGACCCATAGGGCCACCAAATTGCANGAANGTGATCGTCACCGCGGAATTAGCGGGCAGTTCAAGGTTACTCGACGGCCAAAANAACGGTTGAGCGGACAGAAGTTCACTCTGGAGAGACGACACCGTCCTTGGCCCGGCCACCTTACCCGAAGGACTGGGATAGATGCCGAGTTCCAAGGTCGCATGAGGCAACTCTCCCTGCGGCGTTTCCAAGGTTCCAACAACCTCAGCTTTAAGGACAGCTGGAGGTCGTTCGTTCCACCAACTGAAGATTCCGACAGCACTTACGATTACAACACCGATGAGCACCGTGGTGAGGGTAACCAGCAGCCGCTTCACAATCTTTACTTTAGCCAGGCCCCGGAAACGAAATTGCTACTTTCGGAGAAGCATTCGCCTTTCGATGCGATTCAGATTGACTTTCATGGGCAAGAGCGGACATATCCGTGGTCATCGCGGAGACCCTAGGAAAGGGAAGGTACATCAACCACTAGATCCCAGACGTTTAGGATCTGCTCATGCAGGGTGTAACTCCTGACACTGGTGCTCTAGATTTGGATCTCTTCGTTTTAGTCAACTTGGTCGCACTTACGTGCATCTACTTGTGGGCCGCAAGACGGGTTTCCACGAGTTGGCCGCCGGGCTCAATCCTCGCCTTCATCGGCTCAATGACGGCTCTAGCGCTCGCCTATCTCGGCCCCTTCGGAGCATGGGCCCACGAGGCATTGTGGGCTCACATGGGTCAGCACCTTTTGGTACTGATGGTGGCCGGTCCACTCTTTGTTCTGTCGTCGCCAGTCCGGCTCTTATTTTTGAACCTTGGCGCGGTAGGTCGCAGGCGATTAATTCGAATACTGCGCTCACGGGTAGTGAGTTGCTTGACGAATCCATATTTTGGCTGGTCCTTTTTCGCGCTGACGTTGCTCGGGACGCACACCCAGTGGGTGATGAATTGGGTACTGCTCGATCACGATGCCATGGAGTTCATTATTCGACCGACCTATCTCGTGGCAGCGTTTATCTTTTATTACCCACTCATCGGTTGCGACCTCATCGCGCGTCGCCCAGCCCCCACTTTAAGACTCGTATCACTCCTCCTAATGATGATTCCCGAAACTGTACTCGGCATCATCCTTCACCTTGCCCCAATACCCTTGTATTGGCCTTACGAAGTTTCGGCGTCTGCATACGGGCTAGATCCAATGGCTGACCAAAAATTTGCCGGCGCCCTAATGTGGGCCTTGGCCATGGTGCTAGATGGAATGTGGGTCATGGTGGCCGCCATCGAGTGGTGGCGCGATCAAGAACGCGAGACCAATCGGCTTGAGCGCCGTGAGTGCAGGGAGTCGATCAGCGCATGAAGGTGGTCGTCGCTCTCGCCTTGGCGGTACCGCTGTCGCTCACGGGATGCGGGCTGCTCTCTGCAGAGGAAGAACTCCTTATCCCCGTACAAGCGGGAGAACTCGCGTCGGACCCTGGCACCGGGCTTACGGTCCTCCCTGAGTCCGAGCGCGGGGAGCCCCTCAACTTCACAGGAGTTGATCTGCAGGGAGAGTCTTTGGCTCTCAATGATTCACGAGGTCACATCACCGTCATCAACTCATGGGCCACCTGGTGCGCGCCCTGTCGGACTGAAATGCCCGAATTCGCCGAGGCCGCGCGGACCTTCGAAGGTCAGGGCGTTACCTTCGTCGGCATCAACGTCGAAGACAACGAAGACGATGCTCGCGCGTTCACTGTGGACACTCCCTACCGCAGCATCGTGGACAAAGACGGAACCCTCCTCGCGCAGATCCCCGACATTCCCCCCCGCTCCCTACCGGTAACGGTAATTCTCGACCGCGACGGTCGCGTCGCGGTTCAGATCATCGGACCCATCGTGCTCG
>NZLD01000012.1 GCA_002694095.1 Micrococcales bacterium
AAGCACGGGTCGTAGGTGAAGATGCCGTCCGGCATGTCATCGACCGGGTCCAAGACGTCCACCTCGCATCCGAGTCGCTGCAACAGCCTGACGAATGCGGCGTGCTGTTCGGCAAGCAGGTCGAGGTCGACAGGCTGCGCCCAGTGGGCCGCGGCGTAGTCCCCTCGGGTCGAGGGTGGTCGCACGGCCACCCGTCGCAATTCCGCGGTCATGGATGTCACGCCGAAATCGCTCACGAGCCCGCTTCTTTCTCTCGATCACGCGCGATGCGAATCATCCGCGCCAAGCGAACGTTATTGCCCCGCAGGATGATCAGGAACGGGATGTTCACGCCGACCGCGATAACGGCGCCGGCGAGGGACAGCCACCACGGGTTGAAAGCGAGCAGCGGGAGCCAGGTGAGCATGGACAACTCGTGCACCACGATCGCCCGTCGCACCTCACCGAGGTAGGCCTCGAGAGATTCAAGGTCATGCCCGGGGACGTCTCGTTTGCTTTGACCACCGAAGACCGCCCCGTACTCCGGAAGTCGCGTGGCCAGTTGGGCGGCGCCGAGGCGGCGGAAGTATGCGGGCGTCTCCCATGGTGCGGGTCGGGTGAGAAAAGAGTCGTGGTCGAGCCCTCGCTTCGGCCAGTGGGGTGCCGTCGCGCCAATGGCGACCGACAGTCCCGCGATGATCGCGATGTCAATGGCTCCGAGCAGCGCGTATCCGCCCGGAGTCATCGGTGCATCGAGGTCGACGCCTTCACGCGGCGAGGGAGGGATTTGAACCCCCGGAGGGTTTCCCCTCGGGCGCTTTCAAGGCGCCTGCAATCGGCCGCTCTGCCACCTCGCCTGAGGCCCCCACGCTAGTCGGGGCTGGATGCGGGTGCGCAGACGGGAGTTACGCGGCCGCGGGCAGTCCGGGAACGTCGACTTCAACGTCGTCGACCCAGACCTGCAGGTGCGCCTGCTGCACGGTGAGCTCGTGGCAGTGACCTCCGCTGTCGTGTTCGCGCGCGATAGCGTGCAGGTGGAGGCCGGGGATGACGATGTCGTCGGCGACGTCGGGGAATCGAAATCCGGCGAGGGTTCCGGTCCACGGAGCGAGGTCGAAGCGCACCTCCCCGGTCACCGAGCCGGGTGAGCCCAGCGGCTGATAGGGCGGGCTTTGACCGTGCTCACTGCGCAGCAGGACGTGCGAGAAATCACCGGTGACGCGAACAGCTGCCACCAGGTAGTCGTGGTGAAGGTTTTCTTCGGCCAACACGCCGTCCACGACGGTGGTGATCTCGGTCATCGTGGCGCCGCAGGGGATGTCGCAGGTGATCGGTGTGCCGCCGTACGCGGCTACGGCAAACGGCATGCCTAGATCGGCCGGGGCGCGCTCAGGCACTCCGTCAGCTGGAATACGCCAGGTGACCCCATCGACGTGAATGATTTCTCCGTCGACACCTTCGGCGACGCCGATGCCGAGGACGGCATCGGAGAAGGTCTCTCCAACGGTGGCGACAGCTTCGTAGCGACCGGCAAAAAGGTCGTGCACGGTTTCGATCTGCCGAATGTGGCCGGCGTGGTCCGCAGGTGCACTGGCGTGCCGCGAGTGGTGAATGGCAGTGGCCAGGGACATGTTGATCATGGCTGCTCCCCTATCTACTCGGCGGATTCGATCGGGATCTCGTACTTCGGTGATCCTCTGCTGTCGAGGAAGAGTCCGACGATCGCCAACGCGAGGGATACGCCGACGACGGTCGTCACGATCGACACCAGTGAGTCGTTGCGTCCGAGCGCGACGATCGCCACGAGCGCGACGAGGGCGGCCCAGACAGCCAGAACAGCTTTTTTGTCCTGGGCGGCCAGTCGGGAATACAGCAGCACCTGGACCAGGGCGAAGGCTGATCCTTCGAGGGCGAACAGCCACATGTTGTCGGCCATGGACTCGTATTGCAGGCCTCCAAGGATGCGAACGACCAGTGGGCCGAAGAAGAAGGCGAAGGCCGTGATGACAAGTCCAACGGCGACGGTGAGGCCGCTGGCGATGAACACCGGCCGCCGAGAATTCTGGCCGCTCATTTTCGGGAACAGCACGATGAGTACCGCGTTAGGTAGGAAGAACGCGATTTTGGCCAACAGCACGCCGACGGAGTACTCGCTGGACCCGGTGTCGGAGAGGTAGAGACGGGCGAGGAGGACGTCGACGTTGGTAAGGGTGAACAGGACCATCAAAGCGTGCACGATGTGGCCGAGTTCTCGACCCATGCCGTCGCGGATCGGCGCGAACGTCGTTCCCGGGCAGGCTTTTCGGTAGGCAATCAGGGCTCCCACCGCGCACCCGACGAGAATGCCTAGGCTCGCGCCGATCACCGAGGACAGGGCGAGGACGCCGATGATTCCGCCGACCGCCCGGGCGCCATTGAGGGAGATGAAGGCAATGGAGAAGGACGTTCGCTCCTCNCGGCCTTGGGCGATTCCCATGGCGGCCGATCCGAAGATCACGAAGCCGAGAGAGGCCATTCCCGCCGCCACCGCGAGCCACGGGATGGAAAAGATGGTGCCCAGTGGCCACGCGGCGATGATCCCGCCNAGGGCGATACCGAGTCCGACGAGAGCCGCCAGCCGGATGAGTTGACCCTCGACATCGGAGCNGTCCGNAGCNGCCTGATTCNACTCNGCGTTATCTGANTCGGCGTTNTCTGNGTCNGATNCATTCGACCCGGGTCCGCCCGNTCGGGCAGTGGCGACCCGTCGTGCAGCCAGCGCCTGTATCGAAATNGCGACCGTCACCAGGATCAGCAAGATCCCGACGAGCGCCCCGAAGGCGCCGAAGTCGGCCGGGCCGAGGACGCGCGCGGCGACCATGCTCAGCAAAAAGGCGGCCCCGTTGCCGACCATGGTCGCAACACCGACGAGGATCAGGCCCTTGGCGAGCGCCGACCGTGACTCCTGTTCCACGGGCGTCACTGTATTGGCTAGATCAGCTGAGTTGGACCTTCGGCAGGGTCTCGAGCGCCGCGGCGAACCGCTCGTCGGAGACGTCTTCGTCANCCATCGCTCCGGCNAGGTAGTTCTCGTACGCCGCGAGGTCGAAGTGTCCGTGACCGCACAGGGCCGTGAGGATTACGGTCTCTTCCCCGGTCTCCTTCGCCTTCAATGCTTCGCGGATCGCGAGGGCGATGGCGTGGGTGGGCTCCGGCGCGGGAACGATGCCTTCGGTTCGCGCGAACTGCACCGCGGCGGCGAAGCATTCCGTTTGCGGGACCGACTCCGCGTCCATCAACCCTTCTTCATACAGGTGCGAGATGAGCGGGGCCATGCCGTGGTAGCGCAGCCCGCCGGCGTGAATGGGGTCCGGGATGAAGTCGTGCCCGAGGGTGTGCATTTTCATCAGCGGTGTCATGCCGGCGGTGTCGCCGAAGTCGTACGCGTAAACACCCCGGGTCAGGGACGGGCACGAGGCGGGTTCGGCGGCGAGAATGCGCGGGCTCATCTTGCCGTCGAGCTTTTCCTTGATGAACGGGAAGGACAGGCCGGCGAAGTTGGACCCGCCGCCGGTGCACCCGACGATCAGGGTCGGGGTGTCTCCCGCCATCTCGAGTTGCATCAATGCTTCCTGCCCGATGATCGTTTGGTGCAACAGCACGTGGTTGAGCACCGATCCGAGGGCGTATCGGGTGTTGGGGTCCATTGCGGCGACCTCGACCGCTTCTGAGATCGCGATGCCGAGAGATCCACTGTGGTTCTTGGGGTCGGCGCCGAGTGCACGGCCGACCTCTGTCACGTCCGAGGGTGAGCGGTAGACCTTCGCCCCGAACGCCTCGATCATCAACCGTCGGTAGGGCTTGGAGTCATACGAGGCGCCGACCTGCCACACCTCGCACTCCATGTCGTAGAGCGCGCAGGCGAAGGACAACGCGGTGCCCCACTGACCGGCTCCGGTCTCCGTGGTCAACCGCGTCGTTCCTTCTTTCTTGTTGTAGTAGGCCTGGGGGACGGACGTGTTGGGCTTGTGCGAACCGGCGGGCGAGACGCCTTCGTACTTGTAGTAGATACGCGCGGGGGTACCGAGTGCTTGCTCGAGGCGGTGAGCGCGGAACAGCGGGGAGGGTCGCCACTGGCGGTAGACGTCGAGGACGCCACCGGGGATCTCGATGTATCGGTCGGTGGAGACCTCTTGCAGGATCAATTCCATCGGGAACAGTGGCGCGAGATCGTCCGGACCGACGGGGTCCATTCGGCCCGGGTGCAGGGGCGGAGGCGGAGGCGTCGGCAGGTCGGCCATCAGGTTGTACCAAACCGTCGGCATTTGATCCTCCGACAGCACGTACTTGTGCTGGCGAACCGTGTCGTCCATAACCGTCTCCTTCTCGAGTGATGCCTGTGTGGGCGCCCGCGTGGGTTTCTACATGCGGGCCTATGGGCAAGCCTGCGTGATCAGTTGTCGTGTGACCACGCCGTGATCTTCGACGGTAACGGGCTCACGGGCACCGCTCAAGCGGATTTCCGGAATTGGGGTTCAGGTCACGTGATGTTCGGGTCACGCGACGTTGAGCTCAGGCAGCGGTTACGCTGGGAGTATCCGACCAATCCCGGTAAAGCTGCGGCCCCACCATGATCCGCTGATGGGGTTGACGCTGACGCTCTCGCCGGGTTGAGGTGCGTCGATCATCTTCCCGTTGCCGAGGTAGATGCCGACGTGGTGCGCGCCACCTTCGAAGAAAAAGACGAGATCGCCGGGGAGGGCGTCTTTGGTCTTGACGCGTTCCACCTGTTCGTATTGACCCCACGAGGTGCGCGCGATGTCCATGCCCAATGCGCGCTTGAAGACGAATCGGGTGAAGCCACCGCAATCGAAGGAGTGAGGTCCGACTCCGCCGGCTCGGTAGGGATCGCCGAGTTGCTTTCGCGCAACGGCGAGGATCTGCTCGCGCATACCTGCTCTTTCCGCGCGAGCCGCTTCGGCCGAAGCGACATCCAGAGCTTCGGCCAGTTCGATAGAACGCTGGGTCATCGCCTGCGCATCGATCTCGCGGACCCGAGGGTGAAGGCCAACGTCGGATCCGGCCAGGCGATCGGCGGAGGTGACCGGCGCAGCCTGGCCGCTCGCCGTGCTGGGAACCGCCGTGGCCAGCAGCCACACCAGGGCGGCAGTC
>NZLD01000013.1 GCA_002694095.1 Micrococcales bacterium
AGCGAATTCGGTGACCTCATCGAGGATTCGGAGGCGATCGTTCCCAGCGATGCCGTGTCGTTCACGCTGCTGCAGGAGCAACTCGAGTCGGTCCTCGAGACGCTCTCCGATCGGGAAGCCGGCGTGGTCCGGATGCGCTTCGGGCTCACGGACGGCCAGCCGAAGACGCTGGATGAGATCGGCAAGGTCTACGGGGTTACTCGGGAGCGGATCCGACAGATCGAGTCGAAGACGATGTCGAAACTTCGCCACCCGTCACGTTCGCAGGTTCTCCGCGACTATCTGGACTAGAGCCTCGCGGTATTCCGCGACCTAATTCTGCGGTTGGTCTGTCCCGTCCGCCGGCGCAGCGTCCAAGCGGTGCGTCTCGTCGATGATCTCCTCGGCCTGGGGCCGCAAAGCTTCCTCGTGGCGACTCCAGTGGTGACCACAGAACTGCAGGTCGGCTCCGCCGGGCAGCAAGACGCGAACGTACGCTTGAGCACCACATCGATCACAGCGTTCCTCTGCGCTGAGTGTTGGGGCCGTAAGCGTCGTAGTCATGGCACCTCCTGGTCGCGATACTGCTGGCCGTGCACCGTTAGTGCCTCAGTCTTTCACGGTATTCCCCATTTCGCCGTGTTCCAAACAGTGAATTCGCCGGTGGCGAAACGTGTCGGTGTGGGTCACGACAACCCCGCACGAGCAGCCGAAGAGGTTCAGATCGGCAGCGAGCCGATCCGGAGAAGTCTGGTCCGAGGGCGATAGCGTTCAGCAAATGGCAGCGAAGAAGACCACGGGGGCCTATACGGCCCGGGATCTGGCCGTTCTCGAGGGTCTCGACGCGGTTCGCAAGCGGCCCGGCATGTACATCGGCAGTAACGATGGCCGCGGGCTGATGCACTGCTTGTGGGAGATTTTCGACAATTCCGTGGACGAGGCGCTGGCGGGTCATTGCACCAGGATCGAGGTGGTGTTGGAGGCCGGCGGATCCGTCCTGGTGAACGACAACGGACGAGGCATCCCGGTCGACAAGGAGCCGAAGACCAAGTTGTCCGGCGTGGAGCTGGTGATGACCAAATTGCACGCCGGAGGCAAGTTCGGTGGTGGGTCGTACACCGCCTCCGGTGGCTTGCACGGTGTGGGTGCATCCGTCGTCAACGCCTTAAGCTCTCGACTCGACGTCGAGGTGGACCGGTCAGGAAAGACCCATGGAATGTCTTTCCGTCGTGGCGTCCCTGGAGTCTTTGACGGCGCCGGGCCGGACGGGGAGTTCCAACGCGCCAAGGGCCTGAATGTCGTGGGCAAGGCAACACGGAGTAGAACGGGCACGCGCGTGCGATGGTGGGCCGATCCGCAGGTGTTCACCAAGGATGCCGATTACGACAGGGTCACTCTCAGGGAACGAGCGGTGCAAAGCAGCTTCCTCGTTCCTGGACTGTCGATCACGCTGCGCGACGAACGGGACGCGGGTGATATCTGGGAAGAGACGCTCCAGCACAAGGGCGGCATAACCGAATATGTCGAATACCTCTCCGAGGGAGCGAGCGTGTGCTCGGTGATTCGGTTGCGGGGAGGCGGAAACTTTCACGAGACGGTGCCCGTTCTCGATGGCAAAGGTCACATGACGTCTCGGGATGTCGAACGCGAACTAGGCGTGGATATCGCCCTGCAGTGGGATGAGGGATACGACGCCACCACCAGGAGTTTCGTCAACGTGATCGCTACCTCTCAGGGAGGCACGCACGTCGCCGGTTTCGAACGAGCTCTTGTCAAGGTCGTGAACGATCAGTTGAAGAAGGCCCGCATTCTCAAGTCGTCAGAAGCCTCGGTCACCAAGGATGACGTCATTGAGGGGCTGACAGCCGTGGTGACCGTCCGACTCGCCGAGCCGCAATTCGAAGGTCAGACAAAGGAGGTTCTCGGGACGCCCGCGGTGAGCCGAATCGTAGGCAACGTCGTCACCAAGGAGTTGGGGCAGTGGTTCACCAAGCCTCCCCGTGGCGAGAAGGCTGCCGCGCGTGCGGTGCTCGACAAGGTCGCTGCGGCCATGCGAACCCGAGTCGCCGCACGCGCGCATCGGGACACTCAACGTCGTAAATCGGCACTGGAAACCTCTACCTTGCCGGCCAAGCTCGTCGATTGCCGACGCAGCGAGGCCGAAGGGACGGAGCTCTTCATCGTCGAGGGTGATAGCGCACTAGGCACGGCGAAAAGTGCTCGAGATGCAGACTTTCAGGCCCTGCTCCCCATTCGAGGCAAGATCCTGAACGTTCAGAAGGCTTCGCTTGCGGACATGTTGAAGAACGCTGAATGCGCAGCCATTATTCAAGTGATCGGTGGCGGATCGGGTCGAAGCTTCGACATGGACAGCGTTCGCTACGACAAGATCATCTTGATGTCGGATGCCGATGTCGATGGAGCACACATTCGTTGCCTGCTGCTCACGCTCATCCATCGGTACCTGCCGGGTCTTCTCGAGGACGGCAGGGTTTTCGCGGCCGTACCACCGCTCCACAGGATCGAAATCCTCGGAAAGGGCGGGAAGGGAAGCGAGGTGGTGTATTCGTACTCCGACAAGGAGATGCAATCCATCGTCAAGACGGCCACATCCAAAGGCAAGCGCGTCAAGGAGCCCGTGCAGCGCTACAAGGGCCTCGGTGAGATGGATGCCGGTCAACTGCGCGAGACCACGATGGATCCAGCGAAGCGCACGCTGCGGCGCATGACGGTGGGCGATGGGACCGAATCGGCGGGAATCTTCGATCTGTTGATGGGGGAGCAGGTAGCACCGCGCAAAGACTTCATCATCGCGGGAGCGCGGGAACTAGATATAGCGCGAATCGATACCTAAGCCCGTCACCGGGATTACTCAATGCCCTGCCAGAATGTCGCGAGTTGATGCGGACCCACGCCCGGGCCCGTGTGAAGGGAGGAAGCGTCCATGCTCGACCCGATGCAGCGGCCGTTCCCCAGCTCTGAGTTTCAGGACGTCCTCGAGGCGAACCGCGCATTCGCCTCTGCGTTCGAGACCCCAAAGGCAACGGGTCCTGCAGCCAAGGGTTTGGCCATCGTCACGTGTATGGACGCACGGATCGATCCTCTGGCCGTGGTCGGAATGCGCGTCGGGGATGCCAAGATTTTGCGAAATCCGGGTGCCCGCGTCACTGAGGACGTGCTTCGAGCCCTTGTCCTTGCGACCAGCCTTCTGGGCGTGAATCGAATTCTCGTGATGCCGCACACGGATTGCCGGATGGCCAGTGGAGACGAAGCGGCCGTACACGAGGCGATATTCGACGCTTCGGGGATTGACTCCCGTTCACTAGAGATCCGCCCGGTGTCGGATCAACGCCTAGCGCTGACGTCGGATGTCACACGGATCAGAACATTTCCCTTCGTGCCGAAAGAGGTGGTCGTGGCGGGAGCGATCTACGACGTACACGAGGGAACGTTGACTACGGTGGACGCGTGACATCAAAAATCGCCGTCGTGGGGTCCGGTCCCTCCGGGATGTATGCGGCAGACGCCCTGCTGCAGCAGGGTCTCGACGTTGACGTCTTCGACAAGTTGCCTGTGCCCTTCGGGCTAGTCCGGTACGGGGTTGCCCCCGACCACGTCAGCATCCGTTCGGTGCGCGACACGCTCGATCAGGTCTGGGACAAGCCCGGGATTCGCTTCTTCGGGAATGTCGAGGTCGGTCGCGACATCTCGGTCGAGGAATTGCGTTCAGGTTACGAGGCGGTGATTCTGACCTACGGTGCATCCTCGGATCGGCGTCTGGGGATCGAGGGCGAAGACCTCGCCGGAAGTGTCGCGGCGACCGATTTCGTCGCCTGGTACACGGGCTACCCCGACTATTCGGGCCCCGACTTTGATGCCCAGTTGCCCAACGTGTCATCTGTTGCCGTCATCGGTGTCGGCAACGTCGCCGTGGATGTTGTGCGGGTGTTGAGTAAGTCCGAAGATGAACTCGCGCAGACCGACATGCCACGGCACGTCCTGGACACCCTCCGCGATGCGCCGGTTCGTCGAGTCGTACTGGTGGGGCGGCGTGGTCCCGTCCAGGCATCTTTCACGACCAAGGAGTTGAAGGAGCTTGGTGAGCTGGCCGAAGCATCCGTGGAGGTTCGAGACGCCGATCTTGATCTCGATGAGTGGAGCGAAGGGCAGATGGCGGAGAACAAGGTTGCCTCGAGAAATGTCGCGGTGCTGCGGGAGTGGCTTGAACGGCCGGCCCGACAGGACGCCAAGCGCTCCATCGACATGCGTTTCTTCTCCCGTCCGGTCGGTATCGACGGAAGTGACCGTGTCGAGCGGTTGACGCTCGAGCGGACACACTTGACCTCTGAAGGGCGCTTAGAAGGAACCGGCGAGTTCGAGGACCTTGACGTGGATTTGGTGGTCCGGAGTGTGGGCTACCGCGGTGAACCAATGCCCGAGGTCCCCTTCGACTCGGGCAACAATGTGATTCCCAATGTCGACGGCCGGGTGATGGATGGGGACACAGCTCTTGCCGGTGTGTACGTCGCGGGGTGGATCAAGCGGGGACCGACCGGGATCATTGGCACCAACAAGAAGTGCGCGGTGGGAACCGTCGCTTCGGTGCTGGCAGATCGTGAGGCGGGGCTGCTCACGCCAGCGGACGGATCGGCTGTGGTCGATTCACTTGCCGATCGGGGCGTTGTGCCGGTGGATATCGCGGGGTGGCGGGCTGTCGATGCGAAGGAAAAGGAGCACGGTGCCGCACAGGGCCGGCCCCGGGAGACCGTCTCCTCTGCCGCGGAGTTGTTAGCGATCTCGGCTACTGCTCACGCCACTTGATGCCGCAGCCCATGGACGGCTTGCCACCGGTGTACGACTGACCCGAGCGTGCCGCCTCAAGGGCCGACAGTAGGTGAGCACCATCCACCGGTTGCGGTTGTCTCGGGCGCGCATCATCCATGGCGCCTCGGTAGGTGAGATTCCCCGCGGCATCGAAGACGAAAAAGTCCGGCGTGCAGACAGCGCCGAAGGTGCGCGCCACATCCTGGCTGGTATCCACAAGGTAATCGAAGTGCCACCCCGCACGCGTTGCCTGATCGCGCAGTCCAGGAAGGTCATCATCGGGATGCGTTTCGACGTCGTTGCTGCAAATGGCCACCCAGGCGACGTCGGGATGTGCATCGGCAATTGCTCCCAGTTCACTTTCCACCGATTGGACGTACGGGCAGTGGTTGCATGCGAAGACGACAACGCACGGTCGGCCCTTGGCGAGGGCAGCGACCGACGTGCGTTCGCCATCAAGATTCGGGAGGGTGACATCGGGAAGGGTGCGAAGTTCGGTCGCGTTCGACTCAACAGCCACGGGTCCGCCTAAGGATTATCAGGGTGCACTCCGGATGGCGCACCGGCGATCTCAGCCTGCCACACGGTACGCACTGTGGGCGGGGCACCGCAGGACGCGGGAGCTTCGATCGTGTTGTCGGTGCACGTCACGTGCCAGGTGCCGTTATCGGCGGTTTCCACGTTTACTGTTGTGGAATTTTCACAGGCCCCATCGGGACCGACACGAAGGTACGTGCGGGCGTTGGCGGGCATCGCGAGGGCGGAGCGCACCGCCTGATCGGCGGCTTGGGCAGCGGGGCTGAGGTAGCTGGCGCCCCGCAGAAACTCTGCGGACGGTTCGCTGCCGGCTGGGTAGAACCCAGCAGCGTCGAGACGACCGTACAGCCGCCCGGAGGGAAGAAACAGACAGGTCGGGGCGAACCGATGTCCTCCCAAGTGGCTGCATTCCCGCACGTGAGCATCGGGGGCAGCCGCTTGTCTGGCGAGGGCGTACCCACGGCCCGACGTCGCACAACACACGTCCCGTTTGCCATGCGTACAGACGAACTCCCAGGCTTCTTCCATCGGTACGCCGAAGTTCGGCAAAACGCCCTGACCAAGGGCTTCGAGATCCCACTGCAGCAGCGTGGACACGTCCGTCATCTGGCCGTGCCGTCCAATGCCTGCCGACGGGCCACAGGCGGCCACCCACACGTGGCGCGACGGCACGAGACCGCCCCGTTCGCTGTGGGCGCTCTCGCGTCGCGCGCCACTGGGCCGAGCCAGGATGGTGCGCACTCCGTGCGTGTCTAGAGCCGTGCGCAGGTGCTCGACGCAATCGCTGTTGAGCCCCGAGTCTTCGAGTGCGTCCCGACCCCACGGCCCGAGATGCTCGATGACGATCCACGCCCTCGCCGACGGAGCCGATCCAGCGAGGGGCTCGTGGTTGTCGACAGAGCGATGAGAGCACGGTGCGTCGGTGGAGGTCATGAATCTATGGTTCCGCCAAACGCAGCGACGGGGGCGCTCGGGGGAGTACCAGTAGCGTCTCGCTTGTCGGTAGGTGCGGGCAGCGTCACGGGCTTTCCCGCCGCGGTGGCCCCTCGAACAGGGCCGGGCCCCACCCACGCAAGGGCGATCTCGTCCTCACTCGCCCGAAGTTTGTGACAGCGCACCCCCTTCGTTGCTCGACCCTTATCGGGAAAAGCGGACAAGGGGCTGATCTTGACGGACCCGAGTTCGGTTCCCGGAAGTGCGCTAGACGACCCCGCCAGCGTCACCACCATGGCCTGGTTTCCGCCGTCACTGGCGCCAGCAACGGCGCCGAAGAAGACGGCTCGTGCTTCGCTCGGCATCGAGATGCCCGCCATCCCGGAGGCGCCGGCACCTTGCACTCGGACCGAGGCTGCAGGAAAGGTCAGCACGTTTCCCTCTGATGTCACGAATGCCAGGCGAGCATTCTCTGCCATCGCCTCCGGGGTGAAGGTGGCTCCCACCACCAGATCGCCATCATCCAAGGCAATGATCGATGCCGATCGTGTACGCGCCGACGGTGCGGGCACGGTCACTCGCTTGACAACCCCGCCCCGGGTACCGAGCGCCACTGTCGCGGTGCCGTCCACCGGAACGAGGCCTACGACACCCTCGTGAGGCTCGAGATCAACGAAGGCACCCAGGGGTGCACCGGCGGCGAGAGACGGGATGTGCGCAACGGGGGGAATCGAGGGGAGGTCGACGACGTCGAGGGAAACCACCCGTCCGGTGGTGGTCAGTGCACCGACGGTGCCTCGCGTGGTGGTCGGAGATGTGGACGTGATCACGTCGTGAATCGAGCGGCTGTCATCTGTTGCCGCTGCGGGTGTGACCGCCGAGGTGCGGGCGATCAATCCAGCGCTCGAAAGCAAAACAATGCAGGGCTCGTCTTTGACCTCGAGAGTTGCCTCGCTGCTCTGCGAGGCGGCGGCGGACGTGGCTGCCTTGGTGACGCTAGGTGTCGCACCTTCGCGCAACTGGGTGCGTCGCGGGGTCGCTAAGGCTGCGTTCGCCTCAGCCAACTCCGTGGAGACAACATCGCGCAAGCGATCGTCGTCCGTCACGATGGCGTGCAGATCGTCGATGGATGAGCGCAGTTCGTCTGCTTCCGCCTCGAGTTCGATCCGACTGAACTTCGTCAGGCGCCGCAGGGGCATGTCCAGGATGTAGGCGGCTTGGACCTCGGTGAGATCGAAGACCGTCATNAGNCGATNCTTCGCCTCCGCGGCATTGTCNCTGGCGCGAATCAGTTCGATGACTTCGTCGATGTCGACGATGGCCACGAGCAGNCCGTCCACCAAGTGCAATCNGTCAGCGGCCTTTTGCCGACGGAATTCACTGCGACGACGAACGACCTCGCATCGATGGGTGACGAACTGCTCCAGCATGTCCCTCAGTCCCAGGGTTTGCGGTTGGCCATCGACGAGAGCGACCGCGTTGATCGTGATGCTGTCTTCGAGGGGGGTCATCCGAAAGAGCTGCTCCAGCATCGGTTCGGGAGCAATTCCGCTCTTGAGNTCGATGATCAGTCGAAGNCCNGATTCTCCATCNGTCAGGTCGACGACGTCNGATATGCCGGTCAACTTCTTGGACTGCACNANATCNTTGATGCGCTCGATGACCCGTTCCGGTCCAACGCCTGCGGGAAGNGATGTCACGACGATTCCGCGGCGGCGCGNNGTGACGTTCTCGACGGTCGTGGTTGCCCGCAGCCGGAATGATCCACGGCCAGTGGTGTACGCGTCGCGCACACCGTCGAGCCCGATGATCTCGCCGCCCCCGGGGTAGTCGGGGCCGGGAACNAAAGCCATCAGTTCATGGACGTCCGCAGCCGGGTGCTCCAGTANATGTCGTGCCGCGGCAATGACCTCGCCGAGGTTGTGCGGAACNAGATTGGTAGCCATGCCGACGGCGATACCGCTGGCACCGTTGACGAGCAAGTTCGGAAANGCAGCGGGCAAGACGATGGGTTCGCGNTCTCGCCCGTCNTAGTTCGGANCAAAATCAACNACGTCCTCGTCGAGTCCGGCGGTCAATTCCAGNGCCGGTNCGGCCAAACGTGCCTCGGTGTAACGCATGGCGGCCGGTCCATCATCGGGAGAACCAAAATTGCCGTGGCCATCGACCAGGGGCAGACGCAAGGTGAACGGTTGGGCGAGCCGGACCAACGCGTCGTAGATGGCCGAATCACCGTGCGGGTGAAGGCGGCCCATGACCTCTCCGACCACTCGTGCGCTCTTCACGTGTCCCCGGTCGGGTCGCAAGCCCATTTGGGCCATCTGGAAAAGAATGCGACGCTGCACGGGNTTGAGGCCGTCGCGNGCGTCCGGCAGGGCTCGGGAGTAGATGACCGAATACGCGTACTCCAGGAAGGACGCGCTCATCTCCTCGGAGACGTCNGTATCAAGAATCCGGCCACCNGCGGTCGTGGACTGAGAAGGNCGTCGTCGAGTGGTCTTGCGTGCCGGCTTACCCGCCACTGACGTGCACCGTCCTCTCCGTCNTCNCGTGTGGTGGTGTGCCCGCGCCGTGGCCCGGGTGANNNTTGNTNGGTCCTTGTCTACCGGAGCGTGCCTGGTTCGGTCAGCAATGACGCTCGCCGCGTGTGCGCTGGTCTGGCGCGTTGCGGCGTCCGNNGCCNNNGCGNNNCCGAGTTGTGTCTGTNGTTCACTAGCCCGGGTTGCCGCCGGTCCGGGTGACGGCCTGCGCCGCGAGGTCCGTTCCGGCCTCNAGGGCNNCGATGAGGGCTTCATCGGTCANGNGGGACGCGNCNGGNGNCGGGGAGNAGGTCCATTCNGCGAGAAANCCNGCGGTGAAGGCATCGCCAGCCCCGGTGGTGTCCACCNCCACGACGTCGCGNGCGGGTACGTGAAGCCAGGCCCCNTNGTGGACAGCATGAGCGCCATTCGATCCGTCNTTGACAACCAGCACGCCGNCGAAGCCCGTNTGACTGATCATCNNGTCCACAGATTCCTCNAGGCTGNTCTCGACGCTTGCCGGAACGTCGCTGTCNTGGCCCACGGTTACAGNNTGTGCGCCGCGGGNGTTCATCACGGTGNTCAACTCGACCCGGTTGGCCACAAAGACGTGGCAGGANGCCGCGACCTGAAGAAGGTCGANTCGTTGCTGAGCGTCGAGAACCANNGCGGAAGCATCGATGCTGACGGTGACGTCCTCGGGGAGGTCGTNCAGGAACGNCTTGGCCACGTCGGGGAGTCGCGCGAGAAAGTAGCCGGACAANTGCACGTGACAGNGTGCNGGGGNAGGCGTCGTCGCGANAACGTGTNGGAACTGTTNACGGACGTGGNCGAGAGTCATNGATGNGTTGGCGCCAGCATCCGGATACATGGTGCGCCCGCCGTCGGGCGCCACGACGATGACGCAACGTCCGGTGGGATCGTCGGTCGTTTGCACCCGGGGGGTGATGTCGCGGGCAACGAGTTGCTCCGTGACCCACGCGGCCTCACTGTCAGAGCCCACCGCGCCNANGAGGTGCACNGCGCCATGGCCGGAGCCACGNGTCTGGGTTGCNAGCCAGGCGGACGTGTTCGCCCCTTGGCCGCCAAAAATCCGATGNAAGTGGACGGGGTTGTCGTGATCGAGNANGAGNGGTGTNNCCAGGGGTGCAATGTCGTCGACCATGACGTCCCCGATNACGACAAAAACTGTGTCGACCACGAGGTGTCTCTTCCCGATCTACNGNGTGTCAGCCCAATGNCCGAGCACAGGCGATACGAGCCGCAAGCCCGGCATTGGCGATGATGAGCGCGGCGTTGGCCTCCAAGCTGGCGCCGTGGGTNGCACGATGGAAATGATCNAGCAAGAAGGGTGTGACGTCTTTCCCGGTGATGTGCTGCTCGCTNGCCAGGCGCAGCCCTTCGTTCAACGTCGCATCGTGCAGGTCGGGGTCNAGCTCNTGTTCTGGNCTGATGGGATTGGCGACAATGAGGGCNGAGTTGAGATCCAAGCGNNGACGTGCAGCCATGATGTCGGCGATNTCACTNGGTTCGGNCACCTGCCAGCCCATNGGGTGTCCGGAGTCNGCGAGATANAAACCGGGGAAGCGCTCCGTGCGGTACCCGACCAGGCAGATGTTGAGCGTCTCGAGTCGTTCGAGGGTGGCNCCGACNTCCAAGATCGATTTGACACCCGAACACACGATCGTGATGGGCGTGTTCCCGAGCGTGGTGAGGTCAGCGGATTCATCCCAGGTCTCTCGAGCCTGACGGTGGACACCGCCCAGACCTCCGGTCGCGAACACCTCGATGCCGACGCGCTGCGCGATGATGCTGGTTGCTGCGACTGTTGTTGTGGCGGTTCCTGAGCGCGCGAGGACAACGGGCAGATCTCGCACGCTGGCTTTGACGACGTCGTCACGGTTCGCGATGGATTCGAGTTGGTCGTTCGTCAGCCCCACGTAGATTTCGCCGTCGAGAATGGCGATAGTGGCCGGTGTTGCACCGTTGGCGGCGACGATGGACTCGATTTCTCGCGCCACACGAATGTTCTCCGGCCGCGGCAATCCATGACTGATGATGGTGGATTCCAATGCGACGACGGGAGACCCGCCTCGAATGGCTTCCTCGACGCTCGGATGAAGGTGAATGGGAGAGGAGTCAGACAGCACGGCAGGACACTACTCGTATCTGGCAGCATGGGCCTATGAGTCAGTCGGGCCCGGGCGTGGCGCTGCGCGCTGATATTCAGCGAAGTGGCTACTACCCGGAGATCGTGGGCGAGGCCCTCGACACCGCGCTCGGCAGCGAGGATGTCATCAGCTACGTCGTTCACCACGAGGCGACCTTTGATCGTGATGAGTTGCGGCGGCATGTGACCGTGCTCGTCTTGACCGCAAACCGATTGATCGTGTGTCACGTCGACGAACACTCGGGCGAGGAAGTAGAACTGCACTACGCGACAGCGTCAACCGAAGCGGTGCGGTTGGAGCGGGTAGATTCCGTCGTGGTGACTCGTGTTGTGTCGAATCCGGCTGATCACCGACCCGGAGGACCAACGGCGGAAGTCGTGCTCACCATTGGCTGGGGCGCGGTCAGTCGGATCGACCTCGAACCCGCCGGTTGTCAGGACCCCTCGTGCGAGGCAGATCATGGGTTCACGGGAACTTCAAGCAACGATGATCTCGCTGTGCGCGTCTCGGAAGCTGCGGACGGAGCGGACGTGGTCGCCCAGGTTCTCCATTTCGCCGGGGCGCTCTCGGAGGCGACTGCCACTCGACCCTCGTCATGACGATTCTCCCCGGAGTGGGACTCGGGGATGTGATGACCTCGGCTGCCGCTGCTGTGGGTGTGCCGGACTGTCATGACGCTCTTGGCGTTGGAGAAACTGACTGCGCGGTGGTGTGCCTCGTCGATGGCCTCGGGGCCACGGCCATCGAGGATCACCGCGAGATCTTCCCTTCCTTGCGCGACGCTGAGGGCGGCTGGGTGGGAGCGCCATTCCCCTCGACGACAGCGACGGGTCTGGCCACCTTGGGGACAGGTCTGCACCCCGGACGCCACGGGATACTCGGTGCGACTTTCCTGCTCCCGGACACTCACGAGGTACTTGCCCCCTTGCGTTGGGGCAGCAGTCCGTCACCGCACGCGGTGCAGCCGGAGGCAACAGTTTTCGAGCGAGCCAACCGATCGGGGGTCGATTGCCTGAGCGTCGGCCCATCGGCGTACGCGCATTCAGGGTTGACCAGAGCCGCATTTCGCGGAGCCGACTACTTCGATGCTGAGAACATTCAGCAGCGAGCGGCAGCCATTTCCAGCGCCGGGCAGGGGCGCCAACTGATCTATGTGTATTGGCCGGACTTGGATCGGGCCGGGCACGAGTACGGCGTGGATAGCGATGAATGGCGAGCCGCGGCGTCCGACGTAGATGAGTTGATCGACGCATTGCGTGCGGCTTTACCGATGAATGGGCGGCTCATCGTGACCGCCGATCATGGAATGCAGACCGTCGTCGAACGCCTGTGGATGGAAGATGACCATCGATTGATGATGGACGTGGACGTGGTTGCCGGTGAGCCTCGTGCTCGCTTCCTCTACACCTCACAGATTGATGACGTCGCGAATCGCTGGGCAACCGTGCTGGGTGAACGCGCTCATGTCCTCACCCGCCACGAAGCAGTGGGTGAGGGGTTATTCGGCGACGTTCACCCTGACATGATCGACCGGATTGGTGACCTTGTCGTGCTGCCAGCGCCGGGGATCATCGTGGCGAGCAGGTCCTTCGATCCGCTCTTGTCATCACTGGCGGGCCAACACGGTGGCCTGACCGATGCGGAGCGGCGCATACCCGCTCTGATCCTGGGTTAGCCACTCGCCGACGCTGTGGCAGCATTCGACCCGTGGCCGAGCTCGTGTTCTACGCCGGAACGATGGACTGTGGCAAGAGCACCCTGGCCCTGCAAACCGACCACAACCACAGTTCCCGAGGGCGGGCCGGCATCGTCTTCACTCGACTTGATCGCGCGGGCGAGTCAATGTTGTCGAGCAGGTTGGGGCTCGCCGTACCCGCCATCGAAGTAGGAGACGACTTCGATTTCCGGCGATTCGTCGTCGATGAGTTAAGTACAGGTATGCGCATTGATTACCTCATATGCGATGAGGCTCAGTTCTACACCCAAGCGCAGGTCGAGCAGTTGGCACGCCTGGTCGATGAGTTAGCCGTCGATGTCTATGCCTTCGGAATCCTCACAGACTTTCGGACCCGACTCTTCCCGGGATCGCAACGCCTCGTTGAGCTCGCCGACCGGATGCAGGTGCTGCAGGTGGAGGCGCTGTGCTGGTGCGGAACACGCGCCATCCATAACGCACGAACTCTCGATGGAGAGATGACCACCGAGGGTGATCAGGTGCTCGTGGGCGATGTGTCATCCGCCAATGGCGAACCCGGCACCATCGCCTACGAAGTTCTCTGCAGGCGCCACTACCGCGCCGAATTGACCGCCCGGAAGGCTGGAGTGGAACACATATCGCGACAGCCGCTTCCGTTCGAGGAGTGACCGAAGGACCGCTAGGCGCTACTCGCTATCTTTCGTTGCACCGAACAGGATCTCGTCCCAACTCGGAACGCTCGCCCGACCCCGCTTGCTCTTTGTTCGCTTTGCCCGCTTGGGCGCCCCGGCCTCCTCGGGAATGAGGGTGTCCTGTGCCGTCGCTGGTGTCGCAATATCCGACACCTCTTCACTTGGGGACATCTCATCGGAGGTCGCCTCCGGGATGGGNTCCGATGTCGGATCAGAGGTCGGGTCGGACGTGATGGACACCAGGCGTGGTCGTGGCGCTTGCTGGGGCTCATCGTCAGTCGTGGTGTCGGAGGGCTCGTTGGCGACCGTCGGGGGAGTCGGTGGGGCGACCGGCTCCGGCGCCGGTGGTGGTGGTGGTGGTGCGTCGTCCGCTACCCCGGTGGGCCCGCCACCCATCAACGCGCGGGCGGATGCGTCTGCCGGGTGCACAGTTCGACCAACGGCCTCGTAATACCACGTGCCCACTCCTTGATGTGCGTGGTAGGCCGTGACGACCCAACGGCCGTCGTAGGAGCGGTAGGAATCCCAGGTGACGTCCGTCCCGTCGGGATCTACCGACAGGCGTGTGCACACGGATTGATGCAGAGTCGAACCGCCTCGAGACCGGGANATCTCGACGTCACGGGCCTGCTCGGCCATGTAGGCACGCTCGCCCAAGGGCGGCTGCGCGTAGCGGGTGACCTTGTCCAGTGGCCAACCGGTTTCCGACGCGACGACTTCCGGCGACGCGCCTGCGCGAACACGTGCCTGAATCTCTCGCGGGCTCAGCGGTTGCAGAGTGACCTCCCGATACGCAACAGCAGAAACTTACCGCGTGCCGCTGGGTTGAGTAGGTAGGCCGGGGGATTTGTACCTAGGCGTCTGGATGTGGCCCCGGGACGGGATCGTCGTTCCATGCCGGTGCAGGCGGGCCTTGCGGCGGCGTCTGTGGCAGGAGATCGACATTTCGACCGATGGCGGTCGCTCTGACCAGGACGGCGGTCGCAGCACACAGGGCGCCGGCCAACCCGGTTCCCAGGCCGANGCGCGGACCGTAGGCGTCGACCAGGATNCCTGCNACGGCCGATCCGAGGGCAAAGCCGGTGGCGAGTCCGGAGTTTGTCCAGGTNAGGCCCTCAGTCACATTGCGGGCCGGCACCAAGCCNCGGGTAAGGGTGAACAGGCCAATCAACGTGGGGGCTACGCAGAAGCCGGCAGCGGCGGCAGCGATGGCGAGGGTGGCATTNCCNGGAACGAACGGCACGATGAGCATGACCGCAGCTGTTGCAGCGGCGGCGATTTGCGTATGACTGAGAACGGATCCGGGCCATGGGCGGATTCCATAGAGGATCCCTCCGACCATTGATGCGGCCGCGAAGCAGGCGAGCGCAATGCCGGCAAACTCTCCGTTGCCCTGCNCAGCGGTGAAGGCTACGACCCCGACGTCCAGTGAGCCGAAGAGAACTCCAAGGCCGAGNCCGGAGAGNACAACGGGCCGAAGACCGGGGGAGCGGAGAACTCGAGTGAGGGAACGCGANCCCGTGTGCGATGACACAACGGGNGGGGTNGTCCGGCGCGCAGTTGATAGCCAGATNGACCCCGCNGCGACGCANCCGGCCGCNATCCACAGCGGGGTGGCCAGGCCGTAGGTGAAAGCAACGTACGTNGTNAGGAGCGGTCCGATNGTNAAGATGACTTCNTCNAGGATGCTCTCCCACGCGAAGCCGGCNCGCGCGATCGACGGATCACCCGGTAACCCAGCCCAGCGCGCACGTACNTAGGAACCAATCGCGGGCGANGTNGCCCCNGCCGCGANCACGAGGAGTATCTGNAATGCAACGGGCGNTTCNACGACNATCGATGCGGTGAAGGCNACGATCAGGCCGCTGTGCAGTACNCCGAGTACTCGNAGGACGATCGTCTGTCCGACGGNGTCCGCCCATCGACTGGTNACGATGCTCACCAAAGCTGCGGTGACAGCNAACAAAGCACTCAGCAGGCCCGCATATCCGTANGANCCCGAAACGTTNCTGACNAGCAGGACCGTTGCCAGAGCNATCATGGCGACCGGGAGGCGGGCNAGAAGCCCGGCGCTGGTGAAGGTGACGGCTCCCGGTTGCCGTAGTGCATNNCGAAATCCGTGCGCCNTGTCACCGGTCATGGAGGCGNAGACTAACGTGNNGTGTCGAAGTCGACGNGGTTCTGCGATGACCNNAAGAGGGGGTGCCCATGGGNACNTCCACAGATGCACCCNCACGCACNCTCGCNGAGGTGCTCGCATTGCACCCCCTCGCGGATNTGGCCTGGCGNGCGGCTTCNGAAGCGGGTCGATTCCTNCTCACCGAGCGTCCGGATGANTTGTCGGTGGAGTCCAAGTCGACNCCCACNGACGTGGTCACGTCNATGGACAANGCCGCNGAGCATCTTCTGTTCGAGCGNCTCCTGGGNGAGCGTCCTGGNGACGGGTTGATGGGCGAGGAGGGAAGCGACCGNGCNTCGGAAACGGGAATCCGCTGGATTGTTGATCCTCTNGACGGGACGGTGAACTACCTCTANCGGATCCCNCTGTGGGGTGTCTCTGTTGCGGCCGAGGATCAGGACNTCGGTGCCANGGTNGTCGGNGTGATCNTNACTCCCGANACNGGCGAAGGNTTCATCGGTATCCGAGGAGNCGGCGCNTGGCGGGTTGTCGGNGACGTGTGTGAACGGCTGCACGTCCGNNNCTGCACCTCGCTNGGCCAGACCATGGTGGCGACCGGCTTTTGCTACGAACCTGACATTCGTGCAGAACAGGCGTTGATCGTGCAACGACTNATCTCTCGGGTGCGGGACATCCGCCGAACGGGATGTGCGGTGGTCGACTTCACGTGGCTGGCCAGTGGACGAACCGATGCGTATTACGANGCGCACNTGAANGTGTGGGANGTCGCNGCCGGCTTGCTCATCGCGCGCGAGGCGGGGGCAGAGATTGGCGCGTTTGGCCCAAAGGAGGATCCAGGATCNTTCCTTGTCGCGGTGCCGGGAATCGCGAAAGCCTTCCAAGGCGCGCTTGATGAATGCAGTGCCGGGTTGGGTATCAACAANCGTGATGNCTGAGTANTCCCGTTCGCNTAGNGCTTCATCAGTCGAGNCGTCGCATATCCGAGGCGTACCAGCGNGCGTTGTGGCAGTACACGTCAACGTTGGCGGCGAATTNANCGGNATCCACAACNTCCTCGGTGATGCGAGCCGGAACGCCGAGGGCGCGGGCGTGGGGTGGCACCACCGTGCCGGGGGAGACGACGGCGCCGGCCCCCACGAGCGCTTGGGGGCCGACCCGCACNCCGTGGAGNAGGACGGANCCGGATCCGATGAGCGAGTCGTCCTCCACGCGGCANCCCTCCAGGTGAGCGTTGTGCCCGACCACGCAGCGGTCTCCGATGATNGTGTCCTGCNTGTCGGTGCAGTGCACGATCGTGCCGTCCTGAATNGACGTCTGNGATCCNACGACGATGGNGCCGTGATCGCCGCGNAGTACGGCAGTCGGCCATACCGAGGANTCGGGTCCCACGCGNACNTCGCCGATGATGACGGCNTCCGGGTGGACGAAAGCCGNGGGGTCAATATCNGGNGTTTTGTCCCCGAGTGCGTAGAGGGCCATGGCTCCATTGTCACGCTGTGAGCGAACCCACGCGACATGCGCNGGGGNCAACGGGTGAACGGGCGGGGNATAGGGCACAATCTGCGCCCAAGAACGCCGACAGGAGGACATCCGGCTATGGCCACCGACTACGACGCTCCTCGCAAAACAGACGAGGAACTCGCCGAAGACAGCCTTGAGGAGCTCAAGGCGCGGCGCGCGGAGAAGACCGCCTCAGCCGTNGATGTCGATGAGGCCGAGCTNGCCGAAAACCTCGAGCTTCCGGGGGCGGATCTNTCCAGCGAGAACCTCACCGTGACCGTGGTGCCGAAGAAGTCGGANGAGTTCACCTGCATGTCATGTTTTCTGGTGCATCACCGCAGNCAACTCGATCACGAGGGCAAGGGCGGACCTATCTGCAAGGACTGCGCTTGATCGCTGTGTCGATCACTCGCCGAAGAAGCGAGCCATCGNACGGAAAGCGACGACCTCGATAACGGCGGCGGTNGCACTACCGANCGCCGCCCACGCAAGGACGCGTCCNAGGGGAACTGTCCGGTCCGTGTTGGACGGGGGAGCGGCACCTGTCGCCGCACGGTAAGCCGACGCCAGAGTCTTGCGTGCCACATACGTTGCGCCCAGGGCAACAATCGGAGCGGCAAGACTGGCCATTGGTGTTTTGACGGATGCCTGTGCTGAATCCGACGACTCCGATGCACCAAGTGCATTCAGTGCATTCAGTGCAGTGGTGTCAGCGGCGCCGGAACCGCTCGCAATGCTGTCGTGCCTAGAAGAAGCGCTCATGACCCAACTGTGGCGCATGGTGCTGCATCTCGGTGCGTCGGGTCACCTTTCCCGTGGCGAAGCCACGACACCTGTGCACCGATCGTGGTGGCAGGGTGCCAGCGAAGCGTCATTCACCGGACGGTCCGTGACAGGCGGCGATGGCTTCGGTGAGCTCCCTACGGAACTCGTCGGCGTGACGACTCGCGACGAGCCAGCCGCTGTGAGGATCGGAATCATCGGCCACCTCCACCCAGACGGCGTGCGATGGCCCCCATGGCGGCAATCGTGTGAATGCGGTGTCCGTCACGTGAGGGTCGAACCCACGACGGGCGCAAGCAACGTCATCACTGGTGAGAACGCGGACCGCGCCGAGGACGTATAGCGGCACGCGCGCACGGCCGACAGCCAACTCACCATCGTCGATGACGATCGTGTCGGTCGCGGCTCGCGTTCCTACGAAGACGATTCCCGCACCGACGGCAAAAACAACGAGGCCGACACCGGTGCCGAGTGCCGCTCCATACGCGACAGACAGCATTCCAACGACGAGGAATGCGACAACGATCCACCACACGCCGGGGACCACTCGCTCTCGGTAGGTCTGCGTCACGCCGTCATCTTCCCAGCCCCTGGGTGGACGGGCAGTACAGTCGCGTGCCATGACAGGCGTGTTGGCGTCCAGCTCGCTCCCGCCGGGGGGCTAATCGATGACGGCTCGCGTTCTTATTCAGCGCCTTGATCCGGATCTTCCGCGTCCGAGTCGCGGCAACCCGGGTGATGCAGGCTGGGATCTCTTCGCCCGGCGCGATGCTCACTTGGCGCCCGGAGAGCGACTGATGATTCCCACCGGCGTGGCCATCGCCCTGCCGCCGGGCTTCGTTGGTCTCGTGCACCCTCGAAGCGGTTTGGCGTCACGCCATGGGTTCACCCTCGTGAATTCGCCGGGAACAATCGACGCGGGGTATCGCGGAGAGATTTGTGTCATCGGTGTGAATACCGATCCGACGATTGACGTGCAGCTACAGCGGGGCGATCGCGTTGCGCAACTGATTGTTCAGCGGGTGCACGAAGTGGAATGGCATGAGGTGGACGAGTTGCCGGGTTCGCACCGTGGTGACGGAGGCTTCGGCTCCAGCGGCCGGTAGCGTTGGGCTACTGCGGAACGTGACTCGGTGTCAAGGGAGAAGATGTGGGTCTCTTCAGTCGTCGTAAGGAGCCAAATGCCGGCACCGACGGCACGGAAAGTTCGGACGGCGCAGCCATCGGCCATTCCGACAGCGGTGCGGTCCCGGACGCTNATCCAGCGGGTGAGGAAACGTNGAGTGACGTCGCACGNGCTCATGGCCCATGGGATTNNGCGGAGGACTACCCACAGCAGCNACGCATCGACATCGGTTCGCTCTTGGTTCCTACCGATCCCGCNGATNCGACGGTCAAATTGCAGGTCCAGGCCGATCCGAANACTGGAGTCGTCTCGCAATTCAGTTTGGTGACGCANGACTCCGCGGTGCAGGTCCAGCCGTATGCGGCGCCACGCAGCGGGGGGATGTGGGAAGAAATCCGGGGCCAGATCGCGTCGTCCATCAACAAGTCCGGCGGGCTCGTGGAAAAGGCCGATGGATCGTTCGGCGTCGAACTTCGTGCGCAGGTAACCGGTCAAGATGGCAAAGCCCAGCCCGCGCGCTTTTGTGGAGTGGACGGCCCGCGCTGGTTCCTTCGGTTCGTGTTTCTGGGTAAGGCTTCCCGGGATNGCNGTGCCGCAGAGGNCTTGGAGAAGGCGATCAGAGGCATGGTGGTCGTGCGGGGNNACGACGCGATGCCCATGGGGAANGCGTTGCCGCTGCGTGTTCCTCGTGACGAGACCGGNTCNGCCCCTGAGCAGACCCCCACGCCCGAGCGCACCACCATCACTTTGCCGGAGCGCGGTCCTGAGATCACGGAAACGCGATAGTGGCCGAGGANTCCATCACCCAGCAGNCATCGGCCNCGGAGGCCGCAACGCTTTCCGCGTCGNCCNAGGAAGGGGCCGNGGGATTCGTCGGGCGNGCCTGGCGTCGACTGACGGAGTCCAGCCACGAACGGTNACTGCGGGAGTCCGCGGCTGACCATCTGCGCCGACACCCGGGCGAGCNAGTANTGGACATCGAATCGTGTGTCCCNGGCGAAGAAGTCACGATGGCGGGGTCGGTGACGTCCGTGGGAAACCTCAGTGAGGAGNACCCCGCNTTGGAGATNGAACTNAGCGACACCACCGGNCGAATTTTTGTCGTCTGGCTGGGGCGTCGTCGCATTCCTGGGATAGACGTGGGACGGCGCATGGTGATCCACGGCNGACTGAACTGTGTCTCGGAGCACCCAACAGTGTTCAATCCGCGATACGAACTGCTACCGGACTGAGTAGTTNATGCAGTCACNCAACCCCNCGGCGCCCGACGACGAGCCGCACGACNCCTCACCCNATGANGCCTCACCCGATGATGCTCCAGTGGACGANGCCCCGTCCGACCAAGACCCNGCCGANGCCNCCGTGGCCCCAGACGCGTTGGCCGGCGACGAGCTCCGCGCGGAGGGGCTCATTCTNGAGCGGGCNATCGGNGGTTGGCGAGGAATGGTGGACNGCGGCCTNCCCACCGTTGTGTTCATCACCGTGTANATCGTCGCCGGGCGGGATTTGGCTCCGGCGCTGATCGCAGCAGTCGTCACCGGGTCGGTTCTTGCTGTCTACCGGCTCATCAGGCGCCAACGCNTGCAACAGGTGCTGACCGGATTTCTTGGGCTCGCCGTCGCGGCTGGCTTCTCGGCCTGGACGGGTCAGGCGGAGAACTTNTTCCTCCCCGGGTTGATCACGAANGTCGTGTACGGCAGNGCCTTCATTGTGAGCATCCTGGTCGGGTGGCCGNTGNTGGGCGTGGCGATGGGCTACCTCACCGGTGACGGAACGAGTTGGCGCTCCGACAAGCAATTGGTGCGCACGTATGCCGCCGCTTCATGGGTGTGGGTGGGGGTCTTCTTCGGACGTCTCATCGTTCAGGTTCCGTTGTACTTGGCCGCGGCNGTCGAAGTNCTNGGGGTTGCTCGAATAGTNATGGGGTGGCCGCTGTTCTTGGGTGCGGCCTACGTGACCTATCGCGTTCTCNNGCCGGTGTACCGGGAGCGTCGCGAGCGCAACGAGTCGGCTTCCGACCAGTAGGCAGCGCGGCNCACAGCGCACGCTAGTGNCCGAGGAGGGCCTGCAGCTCCGCCTCACGTTCCGGTGCGGCAACGAACAACAGCTCNTCACCGGCCTCCAAGACCAGCGACGCGTCNGGTGTTTTGACNTNCGTACCCCGCACAACGGCNACCGGGACGGTGTCCTGCGGCCAATCAATGGACGNGGTGCTGTGNCCGACAACGGGGGAGGTNGATGGCAATGTCATNTCGACCAACTCGGCAGCTCCCTGGCGNAANGTGAAGAGACGGACGAGGTCGCCGACNGANACTGCNTCTTCNACCAGTGCTGAAAGCATNCGGGGAGTCGAAACNGCGACATCNACCCCCCACGACTCGTCGAACATCCACTCGTTCTTGGGGTGATTGACGCGAGCGACCACTCGCGGGACGCCGAATTCTGTCTTTGCCAGAAGGGACACCACAAGATTGACCTTGTCGTCTCCCGTGGCTGCAACGACCACTTGGCATTCCGCGAGCCGCGCTTCGTCGAGCGCGGAGACCTCACAGGCGTCCGCGAGGAGGCTCCCTGCACCGTCGACAACCCCGGGTCGCGCCAACTCCGCATCCTTGTCGATCAGCAGTACCTCGTGGCCGTTACCGACCAACTCGCGTGCAATGGCGCGACCGACCTTTCCTGCACCGGCGACGGCTACGCGCATGTCAGATCACCGCCCCTTCTCGCAGATACGCTCGACATCATCACGCCGGTCGGGGTCGAACAGCAGATGCACGAGGTCACCCTCTTGAATGACTGTCCGCTCATCGGGCAGGAGTGCCTGTCCGTAGCGGGTCAGGAACGCCACTCGGCCAACGGTCGCATCGGCGAGGTCGCTAGCTTTCCTTCCAAGCCAGGGTTCACCGATATGCACTTCGGCAAGACACAACGAACTGGTCGCGTCCACGAATTCGGTTTGGGCCCCCATCGGCAAAAGCGCTCGCATGATCTGCGTGCTCGTCCAGGCAACGGTCGCAACGGTAGGAATTCCCAAGCGCTGATACACCTCGGCGCGGCGAGGGTCGTAAATCCGGGCGACCACATGTTCGACGCCGTACGTCTCCCGTGCCACGCGCGCCGCCAAGATGTTGCTGTTGTCGCCGCTACTCACCGCAGCAAAGGCATGAGCCCGCGTGATTCCTGCATTCTCCAGAGTCTGACGGTCGAAACCGACCCCCTTGACGGTGATGCCGCCAAAATCAGATCCAAGTTTGCGGAAAGCCTTAGCGTCTTGATCGACCACGGCCACCGAGTGGCCTTGGCCGTCGAGTTCACCGGCGAGGAGTGAACCGACCCGGCCGCAGCCGAGGATCACGATGTGCACAGTCGAACGCTACACGCGAGGAAATCTATGCTGCCGTTGTGTCCGACGCCGCAGACGATCACGCCGGCACAGCAGACGACGACGCGGCGAAGAGTGTGGGACAGGTGAGGCGGCCGGGGTATCAACCCGGTGACCTCGTGCGAGTAACCATCGGCAAAGTCGCCCACGGTGGGCACTGTGTAGCTCGCGATGGCAACCTCGTGATTTTTGTCCGGCATGCCTTGCCGGGAGAAGACGTGACGGTGCGCATCACGCAGACCGCTCGTTCCTACGCCCGTGCCGAAGTCATCGACGTGCACGAGGCGCACCCCGGGCGCATACGGCCACCGTGTCCGGCGTTCGGCCCCGGGGGTTGCGGTGGCTGCGACTTCCTGCACGCCACTAGTGCTGTGCAGCGGGAACTCAAGTTGCAGGTATTGCGAGAAGCTCTGGAGCGACACGGCGGACTGCCTCCGGCCGCGGTGGAAGAGTTAACTCGCGAGGGCATCATCGATCTCGGTGCGACGACCGGATGGCGAACCAGGATGCGCTACCGCACGACAACGGTCGATGTCGACGGGGAAGTGCATGGTGTCCCCGCGTTGCGGGCGTATCGAAGCGACGATGTTGTAGATGCGTCATCGTGTGTGATTGCGGACGCAACGGGGCACGCCCAAGCGCGTGAACGTCTCGCCGATATTCGAGTGCCCGGCGATCTCTTCATGGCACGCGACAGTTTCGAATCGCGGGTGATGTTCCAGCCTGATCAAGGTCCCGGAGACGATCAACCGTCGATGTGTCATCGACTGCGCGTCGGTGAGAACCTTTTGGAGTTCCACACCCCCATCGACGGTTTCTGGCAGGTGCACCCCGAGCTCATCAGCCGCATTGTCGACACCGTTCTGGCCTGGGGAGTCCCGGAGTCGGGTGAGCGATGGTGGGACCTATACGCCGGGGTAGGGCCCATTGCGGCGGCGCTGGCTGACCGTGTTGGCCCGTCCGGACACGTGGTAGCTGTCGAGAGCTCACCTATCGCGGCAGATGAGGCTCGACGGGTGCTGGAGACCGCGTATGGACGCGACGTTGTGGCGGTGCAGCAGCACGACGTTCGTCGGTGGATCCGCACGGCGCGCGACGAGCGCGCGAGGGCCGATGGAGTGGTTCTCGACCCACCTCGGACCGGTGCCGGAAAGTCCGTGATCGAGGCCTTGGGCGCGATTCGACCCGGACGGATCGTCGTTGTGGCCTGTGATCCGGTGGCCCTGGGTCGAGACATCCGACTTCTGGCTGGCCAGGGTTATCGATTGGCGGGGATACGCGCCTGGGATGCCTTCCCGCAGACTCACCACCTGGAGTCGATAGCGCATTTCCTGCCAGATCAGATATCTTGATATCAAGATATCTCAGCAGGAGGCGTGCGTGTCGAGCATCGATAGTTTCCAGGCCCGCGGATCACTGACCGTTTCGACCAGTAGTGGGGAACGGACGTACGAGATTTTCCGTATCGGTGCGGTGACCGGCTCCGACAGATTGCCGTTCAGCCACAAGGTTCTTTTGGAGAATCTTCTGAGAACCGAGGATGGAGCCAACGTCACGGCAGAGACGATCGCTGCCCTCGGGCAGTGGCAACCAGACGCTGAACCGTCCACCGAGATCCAGTTCACCCCAGCACGGGTGGTGATGCAGGACTTCACCGGCGTACCGGTGGTCGTGGATCTCGCAACAATGCGTGAAGCCGTCAAGGATCTGGGCGGAGACCCATCGAAGATCGAGCCGCTGGCTCCTGCAGAGCTCGTCATTGACCACTCTGTCATCGCCGACTTTTTCGGACTTCCCGATGCGGAAACACGCAACGTGGAATTGGAGTACGAGAGGAACCGCGAGCGCTATCAGTTCCTGCGGTGGGGACAGGGAGCGTTCGAGGAGTTCAAAGTCGTTCCGCCAGGAACGGGGATCGTTCACCAGGTCAACATCGAGGCACTGGCGCGGGTGATCATGGCGCGTGGGGATCAGGCATACCCCGACACTGTTGTGGGGACGGATTCCCACACCACCATGGTCAACGGTCTCGGAGTTGTGGGTTGGGGCGTTGGCGGTATCGAGGCGGAGGCGGCGATGCTCGGTCAGCCGGTCTCGATGCTCATCCCGAAGGTGGTGGGATTCAAACTCACCGGAGAACTACCGGCGTCCGCAACGGCCACCGACCTGGTCCTGACGATTACCGACATGCTGCGGCAGCACGGTGTGGTGGGCAAGTTCGTTGAATTTTACGGCGACGGTGTCTCGTCTGTGCCGCTCGCCAATCGAGCGACGATCGGCAACATGAGTCCGGAATACGGCAGCACGATCGCCGTATTCCCTATAGACGACGCCACCCTGGACTATCTACGACTCACAGGACGCGATGAGGATCAGATCGCGTTGGTGGAGACGTACGCCCGCGAACAAGGTCTGTGGCTCGATCCAAGCGCCGAGCCGATCTATTCGGAGTATCTGGAATTGGACCTCAGCACCATCGAGCCATCGCTTGCTGGACCGCGACGGCCTCAAGACAGGGTGCTGTTGTCTCAGGCCCACCAAGATTTCACCCGCGCCCTAGCCGACTACACCGATGCCCCCGAAGCTCGGGCGGATGTGGAGATCGCTGGCGAGAACGTGGAGATCCGCCACGGGGCCGTGACCATTGCGGCGATCACCTCGTGCACCAATACGTCGAATCCCTCGGTCATGATCGGTGCCGGACTGCTAGCCAAGAATGCCGTCGAGCGGGGACTAACAAGCAAGCCGTGGGTGAAGACCACCTTGGCTCCAGGATCGAAAGTCGTGACGGACTACTACGAGAAGTCAGGCCTGCTGCCCTATCTAGAGAAGCTTGGCTTCGACATCGTGGGTTACGGCTGCACGACATGTATCGGCAATTCCGGGCCGTTGATCCCCGAGGTGAGCGCCGCCGTCAACGAAGCGGATCTGGCGGTCACGTCGGTCCTGAGTGGAAATCGAAATTTCGAGGGCCGTATCAACCCCGACGTCAAGATGAACTACCTCGCGTCCCCTCCGCTGGTGGTCGCCTACGCGATCGCGGGATCGATGGATATCGACATCACTCGAGAGCCATTGGGGACGTCGGAGGATGGAACTCCTGTCTATCTGGCAGATATCTGGCCGAGTGCGGATGAGGTTCAGGCGACCATTGACGCATCCATCGACGCAGAAATGTTCACCAGCAGATATCGGGATGTTTTCGAGGGAGACGACCGTTGGAAGAGCCTCCCCACACCCGAAGGGGACGTCTTCGCCTGGGACAGTGCGAGCACCTACATCCGCAAGGCTCCCTACTTCCACGATCTGCAGCGTGACCCGCATCCGGTCGCAAACATCTCGGGCGCTCGCGTCTTGGCCTTGTTGGGTGACTCGGTCACCACGGACCACATTTCACCGGCCGGTGCGATCAAGGCCGACAGCCCGGCAGGCAAGTACCTTAGTGAGCACGGCGTCGAACGCGCGAACTTCAACTCCTACGGTTCGCGGCGAGGCAACCACGAAGTAATGATTCGCGGCACGTTCGCGAACATTCGCTTGAAGAATTTGATGCTCGACGGAGTCGAGGGTGGCTTCACCGTCGACTTCACGCAAGGTGACGACGTGGTGGTCCCGATATTCGACGCGGCAACGTCCTACGCCGAGCAGAACATTCCGCTGGTTATCGTGGCGGGCAAGGAGTATGGATCCGGATCGAGCCGAGACTGGGCTGCGAAGGGCACGGCGTTGCTCGGGGTTAAAGCGGTGATAGCCGAGTCGTATGAGCGGATCCACCGGTCGAATTTGATCGGAATGGGGGTATTGCCATTGCAGTTTCCCGAGGGTGCCAGCGCTGCCTCGCTGGGTCTCGAAGGTGACGAGACGATTAGCATTTCGATGATCGACGAGATGAACGGCGGGCCAGTGCCGAGCACGGTGCCGGTGGAAGCCGTGTCACCGTCGGGCCGGATCGTGGAATTCTCCGCCACCGTGCGTATCGACACTCCTGGTGAGGCGGATTACTACCGGCACGGCGGGATTCTGCCGTTCGTACTGCGGTCGCTGCTGTAGCGCGCGGATCGGTCTGCAGGCTCATCGTTGAGCACATTCGCCGCCAGTCATGGGGCGCACAGGGGAGGCTGTGATGCTGCCGTCGCACGGCTTCGGGCCTAGACTGCCGGGGCGATGAACCACACCTATCGACTCCTCGAGCGGATCCGAAGCCCCCATGATGTGCGGGCGCTGCCGCCGTCTGACGTACCGCAGCTGGCGGAGGAGATTCGGTCATTCCTGGTGGAGAAGGTCGCAGCCAGTGGTGGGCACCTTGGTCCCAATCTCGGCGTCGTGGAGCTGTCGATCGCCCTGCATCGGGTCTTCTATTCACCCGACGATGCCATCATTTGGGACACCGGACACCAGGCGTACGTGCACAAAATCCTCACCGGGCGCAGCCCCGACTTTGACACGTTACGCCGCGAAGGCGGCCTGTCGGGATATCCCTCCCGGGAGGAGAGCGCTCATGACATCGTCGAGAACTCCCATGCGTCCACCGCGATCTCCTACGCCGATGGTTTGGCCAAGGCCTGGGAACGCCGAGGGCTACTCGGCTCACGTCACGTGGTCGCGGTCATCGGCGATGGTGCGCTGACCGGGGGGATGGCGTGGGAAGCGCTCAACAACATCGCGGCGTCCAATCGCCCGGTGGTGATCGTGGTGAACGACAACGAGCGGTCGTATTCGCCGACGATCGGCGGCCTCGCCCACCATCTCGCAACACTGCGCACCACGCGCAACTACGAGCGCTTCATGACATGGGGCAAAGGATTCCTTCAACGCACTCCCTTCGTAGGTCGCCCGCTGTATGACGCTTTGCACGGAGTGAAGAAGGGCGTCAAAGACGTGGTGGCGCCGCAGGGTCTGTTTGAGGATCTCGGGTTGAAATACATCGGCCCCGTCGACGGCCACGACGAGCAGGAGCTCGAATTCGCTCTGGGGCGAGCACGCGATTTCCAGCAGCCGGTGATCGTCCACGCGATCACGACCAAGGGTCGTGGCTACGCCCCGGCCGAAAACGACGAAGCGGATCGTTTCCACGGCGTCGGGGTGATTGATCCGGACACCGGCCAGCCCCTGACGCAATCCGGACCGACGTGGACATCGATTTTTGCTGACGAAATGCTCCAGATCGGTCGAGACGAGACCGACGTTGTTGCGATCACCGCAGCGATGCTGGGGCCCACCGGCCTGGAGCGATTCGCAGCGAGCTACCCGGATCGGACCTACGACGTCGGGATCGCCGAGCAGCACGCGGCTACGAGTGCCGCCGGCCTGGCCTACGGTGGTTTGCACCCCGTGGTGGCGGTGTATGCCACNTTNCTCAATCGCGCNTTCGATCAGGTCCTNATGGATTGCGCCCTCCACAACGCGGGCGTGACGTTCGTGNTGGACCGTGCCGGCGTTACNGGTGANGATGGGCCGAGCCATAACGGAATGTGGGANATGGCGATGCTCGGCNTCGTCCCCGGCNTACACCTNGCGGCCCCCCGCGATGAGTCAACCTTGCGCCGTGCGCTCCGGGAGTCCATCGCGATCTCCGACGCACCATCGGTGGTCCGTTTTGCCAAGGGTGCTNTCGGTCCGGACATCCCNTCCNTGCGCGCGCAGGGGGGAGTCGACGTTCTCTTCGACCACGACCAAGACGAGGTGGACGTCCTCATCGTGGCTATCGGCAGTTTCTGCAGCGTCGCGCTCGACGTGGCGGCGCGACTNCGAGATCAGGGGATCACGACCCGTGTCGTCGACCCACGGTGGGCGTTACCGATCTCCCCGGACCTNGTCGAGATGAGCCGCCNGGGTCGACNTGTGGTNGTTATCGANGACGGAGTTCGGGTGGGCGGTATCGGTGCNGGAATCTCTCAGGCGATGCAGGATGCCCNCGTGGTGGCCCCNACCCGNCTCTTTGGNATTCCTCGGACCTTCCTTCCGCACGGCAAGCGGCAGCANATTCTNGANCACATCGGGTTNAGCAGTCAGCAGATTTCCCGAGACATCGTCGAATGGGTCGCGGCGGAGCCAGCCGNTTCGCCTACGNCGGAAGAGACGCAACGCCCGGTGCCAAGAANCGCTGGCCCGTAACNCGTTCCGAGGTTCCCGTCCGNTCCAGCAACGGGGTCAANCCACCCAGCCAGAAGGGCCAACCGGCGCCCAAAATCATGCACAGGTCGATGTCNTGGGCCTCGGCNACGACNCCTTCATCNAGCATCCGACGAGCCTCATCGGCGAGTGCGTCGAGAGCGCGGGCGCGGATCTGGTCCTCGTCAAGNNCNNTNTCACCACGCTNNTANACCTCGGCCACGCGCGGGTCNANCGTGGCTGTTCCNTCGTCGTTCCACACCCAGACCGCATTCAGTCCTTCATCCANCATGCGTTGNAGATTGGGGGAGAGGTAGTAGCGGTCNGGGAAGGCCTCGTGCATNGANGCCGANGTGTGTGCAGCCACGCCCATNCCCACNAGTTGNAAGAGGGANAANGGGGTCATCGGTAGTCCTANNGGATTCATTGCCNGGTCNGCCACNNCGAANTCGGNACCTTCGTCGACAGCCCGNGTGATTTCGCTGAGNTAGCGGATCAACAGCCGATTGACCACGAACGCAGGGGCGTCGGCCACCAGCACGCAGGACTTCTTCAATTCCTTNCCGACGGCGAANGCGGTNGCCACGGATGCGTCATCTGNCTTCTCCGCACGCGCAATCTCGAGCAGNGGCATGACGGCGACGGGGTTGAAGAAGTGAAAACCAACGACGCGCTCGGGGTGGCGTANATCNGNGGCCATGGCGGTCACCGACAGCGAGGACGTGTTCGTNGCCAGGATGCAGGTCTCNGAGACGACGTCNTCGATCGCGGCGAATACCTCCTTCTTNACGGACAGGTCTTCGAAGACGGCTTCCAGAATGAATTCGGCACCGGNGAACGCAGCGACGTCGNTGCTTCCGGAGACCNAGCCNTTGAGCCGACTCGCCTTGTCCGCCGAGAGGCGTCCTTTGGCTGCGAGCGCATCGATGTCTGCATGCACGCGTNCGACACCGGCGTCNACCCGNTCCTGATCGAGATCGGTCATCACCACCGGGACCTGCAAACGTCGAGCGAANAGCATNGCCAANTGGCTCGCCATCAGGCCAGCGCCCANGATGCCGACCTTGGTNACGGGTCGAGCCAGTTCCTTGTCGGGAACACCGACCGGCTTCTTGGCCCGTCGTTGCACCAAGTCGAACGAATATAAAGAAGCCCGTAGGTCATCGCCCATCACCAAATCAGTCAGAGCGGTGTCTTCTGCAGCGAAAGCATCGTCCCGGTTGGCGGTCTTGGCAGCCTTAACAAGATCCAGGGCACGGTACGGAGCTGGGGTTGCCCCGTGGATGCGTGCGTCGACACCAGCCCGGTAGCCCGCGACGACCTGATCCCACGACTCGGTGTCCGCAGCGGGCCGTTCAATGCGTGTCCTACCGGAGATGACGTCATCGGCCCACGCGAGCGACTGCTCGAGGAAGTCGGCGGGCTCGAAGACCACATCCACTACACCAAGTTCGGCGGCCTGTGCCGGCCGCAGTTGCTTGTTCTGATTCATCGAGTTGTTGATGATNACGTCCAACGCCCGNTGNGGCCCGATNAGGTGNGGCAGCAGCCACGCCCCNCCCCACCCGGGNACCAGTCCNAGAAAGACCTCCGGCAGNGANAGNCCCGCCGCACTGGNGTCGAGGGTGCGGTAGTCGCAGTGCAGNGCCAGTTCGAGTCCACCGCCCATGGCGGCGCCGTTGACGAATGCGAACGTGGGNACGGANAGCTCNCCGAGTCGACGGAAGACGTCGTGGCCGAGNTTGGCGAACTCTTCGATGATGCTGGAGTCGGCGACNACTCCGANGGCNGACAGATCAGCACCCACCGCNAAGATGAAGGGCTTTCCCGTNACNCCGATACCGACGATGCCGGGCGTNGCNGCTGCCTCGTCAANGGCGGNNTGCAGCGAACGCAGACCCTGCGGCCCGAACGTCGACGGGCGCGTGTGGTCTCNNCCGTTNTCCANGGAGATGAGGCCAAANGTGCCGCTGGGTATGTCGANAAGACGGAGNTTGGCTTCGGTGACGACCTCNTCGGGGAATGTCACGTCGGTCACNTNGCGTCCNCCTCGACCCGCTCCCAGATCACAGTGCCGCCCATACCAAGGCCGATACACATCGTGGTGATGCCGTATCGAGCATCGGGGTTGGCTTCAAAGTCGCGAGCGAGGTTNGTCATCAAGCGGATACCGCTGGATGCGAGGGGGTGACCCACCGCNATGGCNCCACCCATGGGNTTGACCCGCGGATCATCGTCNGCGATCTNGAAGTGATCAAGGAATGCGAGNACNTGCACGGCGAANGCTTCGTTGATTTCGAACAGATCAATGTCGGCAATAGTCATNCCGGCTCGTTGCAAGGCCTTNTCGGTGCTTGGTACGGGTCCAACACCCATNACTTCGGGCTCNACACCCGCGAAAGCGAAACCGACCATGCGCATCTTTGCGGACANCCCGAGTTCGCGGGCCACCACCTCGGACGCGAGAACGGCACCGGTGGCGCCGTCGGTGAGCGCCGATGCGTTCCCGGCGGTGACCCGTCCATGCGGACGGAACGGAGTCTTCAATCCGGCCAGGCCTTCCATCGAGGTGCCCGGGCGNGGACCNTCATCAGNCGTGACGTACCCCCAACCGTTCTCGGCNTCACGCGTGGCGACNGGGACGAGGTCGGGCTGNAGCAGGCCGTTGGCNTACGCCTTGGCTGTCTTNTCNTGGCTCGCCACTGCGTAGGCGTCCGCACGNTCCTTCGTCAGGTGCGGGAATCGGTCGTGGAGGTTCTCGGCGGTCTTGCCCATNAGCAACGCTTCCGGGTCGACCAGTTTCTCGGCCAGGTAGCGGGGGTTCGGATCGATTCCTTCGCCCATCGGGTGATGNGTCATGTGTTCGACGCCTCCCGCGATCGCCACGTCGTAGGCNCCCGCCATGATCGACGCCGACAGCGTGGTCACCGCCGTCATTGCTCCGGCNCACCAGCGGTCGATGGAGTAGCCNGGNACCGTGCTCGGGNGACCGGAGAGCAGGGCCACCGACCGACCGATATTCATGCCTTGGTCGCCCGTTTGGGTGGCGGCTGCGACCGCAATGTCGTCGATTCGATCGGGGGGCAGTGAGGGATTCCGGCGCATCAACTCGCGGATGACCTTGACCATGAGGTCATCGGCNCGGGTGTGGGCGTANAGGCTTCCGGCGCGGGCGAAGGGCGTACGNGCNCCNTCGACGANAACGACAGGCTGAANGCTGCTCATGGATGGCTCCTTGACGGCGGCGTGAGNGCCATATGTTACTNGCTAGTAACTTAGTTTTCTACCCCCGTGAGGGCTTTCACCAGTCCCGGTGTGCACATCTCAATTTGCCACGCCCGCGCCTCGCCAGCGGCGAGATAGGCCCGAATGCTGTCATCGGTCACGGGGGCGGGCGGATCCCAGCACAACCGGCGCAACAGGTCAGGAGTGAGAAGGATCTCCGGTGCCACGCCCCAGGATTCGACCAGGTGGTCCATGCACTCGCGAGCGGCGGCGAGGCGTTCGGCTGCCGCCGGATCCTTGTCCGACCACGAACGTGCCGGCGGTGGACCGTCAATGCGCGCAGGTCGGGACGGCCACTGATCCTCGGGCAGGGAGCGAGCCCTCTCTAGCGCCGCCCACCATCGATCCCGATATCTCCGGGCAGCGCGTCCGTGGAACCCCTTGGCCGTCAACAAGCTGGGCGCATCGGCCGGGTCGGCAAGAACGGCCGCCACGATCGCTGAATCCGGGATGAGGCGCCCGGGAGCGGTGTCAGTGCGCTGCGCGATGGCATCTCGCTCCTGCCACAGACCGCGCGCCAACGCCCACTGTCGAGGGGATCGCAACTTGTGCATGCCCGAGAGGCGACGCCACGGTTCGGGTCCCCTGTCTTTGGGTTGAAAGCCTCGAAGGTGTTCGAATTCCTCAGAGGCGATGTCCCATCGATCGGTGGCGAGAAGTTCTGCGTGCAGGGCATTGCGTAATTCAACGAGCATCTCGACGTCGAGGGCGGCGTACGTGAGTTGTCCCGTACTCAGCGGTCGCTTCGACCAGTCCGTGGCGCCGTGGCCCTTCTCGAGTTCAAAGCCGAGCTCGCTCGCCACCAGCGCGGCTAGGCTGACGCGCTCGCGCCCCAGGATTCGTCCGGCAATTTCGGTGTCGAACAGTGCGCGAGGGCGTAGGCCGACTTCCTCCAAACATGGCAGGTCTTGGGTTGCGGCGTGCAAAATCCACTCCGCCTCGCCGATCGCGTCATTCAAGGGTGTCTGGTCGGGCACCGCAATCGGATCGATCAGGGCGGTGCCTGCGCCCGCGCGGCGTACCTGGATCAGATAGGCCCGCATGGAGTAGCGATATCCCGATGCTCGCTCGGCATCGAGCGCGACGGGTCCTGATCCCTGCTCGACGGCACGGGCGTAGGCCTGCAGAGCATCCGGGGTGTCGATGACCGCCGATAGGCCGTCCCGCAGAGTCAGGGGCTCCAGCGGTGGAGACTCATCGATGGTTTCAGAGTCCACCGTGTGGGTCGAGTCTCCCGCGGGCCCGTCCTTGGTGGCCGTCACGTGTGGGTGGCCCGACGCCCACCCACGGTGGCGACACCCGCCGGAACAGGAGGGAGGCCGGCGAGGGTAGCCAGAATCTCGATCCACAAGGACAGGTGAATGGTGAGGTCATCCTCAAGCGGGGTCCACGACGCGCGGATCTCGACCAGCCCATCACCCGGCCGCTCGACCATGCTGCCGAACGAGGTGCCCGACGACACGGTGACCGTCCCGCCCAGCTGGGCCACCTCATGGTTGTCCAGGGCCTCGGTCACCCAACTCCATGCCACCTCGTGGATCAGCGGATCAGCCAGCAGTTCGGGCTCGACATCGCAACGAGCGAAGATGACGATGCGGTCATTTGCTTCCCATTCATCCACGCCGTCAGGATCGTGCAGGACGACGAATCGACCCGATGCGGATTCCACATGGGCTCCGACGGAGGCCGATGAGCCGTCTGTGACGGCATCGGCTGTCAGGGTGAAAGCGTGCGGCGCGAGCCGCTGCGGAGACGGGGCCTGCTCGATCGAGAATTCCGGTCGGATCGGCACATCAAGCAGAGCTTGCACGCGGGTCTCGAACGCCTCGTGGGGTGCGGGAACGCTGTGCACTGGCTCAGGCTACGGCGAAGATGCGTCGCCGGAGTGTGGGCACGCCGACCGGGTGCTCAGACCCTGGTCAGAGACCGTGGTTCTGGCCTGTCTCATCGACGGGATCCTCGTCGAGTTCGAGACAGATCGAGTTGATGCAGTAGCGCAGATCGGTAGGTGTCGGGTACCCCTCACCTTCGAAGACATGGCCAAGGTGTCCACCACAGGAAGAGCAGCGCACTTCAGTTCGGACCTGTCCAAGGGAAGTGTCCTGCAGCAAGACGACGGCGTCAGAGTCTTGTGGCGCGTAGAAGCTGGGCCATCCGCAGTGCGAATCAAACTTCGTCGCGGAGCGGAACAACTCCACGCTGCAGGCACGACACCGGTAGGTTCCGGCGCGCGTGGTGTCGGTGTACTCGCCAACGAAGGGTGGTTCGGTGCCTGCCTCGCGCAGCACGTGGTACGCCTGGGCGCCGAGAATGTCTCGCCACTCGGTGTCACTCTTGGTCACGGGGTACTCGGAGCCATCCGGACGAAGGCCGCCGTCTTTTGCAGGGGTTGCGAATGCCATGCCTGATGTTCCCATGAAGGCCATGTCAATGAGCCATTGACGTTCTGACGGGTCCTGGAGTCCGCCAACATCTGGCGCCAAGGTGACCGGTTCGCCAGTATGGTCCAGCCCAGAAGTCGATCATGTGCAAGCACACAGGTCAGCATCCGAAGTGCGCGGCCGCATCGCTGGTGGAGGGATAGAAGGGATAGAAATGAGCGACATGCTGGATACGCGTGCGGCCTGGCTGTCGGAATCAGATCTTGAGTCGGCCCGGGAGCGAGTCCCGATGGTTTACGTCGACGCCGTTCCCGTGCGTACCGACGAGCGCGGGCAGGTCACCACGGTCGGTTTGCTGCTGCGTGGCTTACCCGACGGCTCGATTAGTCGTGCGGTGGTGTCCGGTCGCGTCCTGTACGGGGAGCGGGTGCGGGACGCACTGCTGCGGCACTTGGAGAAGGACCTCGGACCTATGGCCCTCCCTCAGGTACCCACCTCTCCTCAGCCGTTCACGATCGTCGAGTACTTTCCCGACGAGGCCGTCACGGGGTTTCATGACCCGCGCCAGCACGCCGTGTCGTTGGCCTACGTCGTTCCGATCGACGGCGACTGCGCCCCGAGTCAAGACGCTCTCGACTTGGTCTGGGTGACGCCCCAGGAGGCCACCAGCCCCACCTTTCAGCAGGAGATGAGTGGCGGCCAGGGTCGGCTGATTCGGATGGCCCTCGCCCATTCCGGACAGTTGCCTTAATCGCGTCCCGGTGGATCGGGAAACTGCGGCGCACGCTTGTGTGCGCGAGCCTCGAGTGCCTCCGCCAAGTCTGGCCACGTAAAGGCTTCCGCCATCGCGTCCAGAGCCTTCGGCACGGCGTCGGACAGGGTGAGGCTGTCAGCCTGAAGCAACTGTCGCTTCATCATGGCGGTGGACCGCGGCGAACTGTTGGTAGCGATCTCGCGAGCCCAGGTCAGGGCTGACGCGACCGGATCGCTGCTGCCGGTTGCCAGTCCGAGGCGGGCCGCCTCATCGCCGGTGATGGCCCGTCCTGTCAACAGCAGATCCGTGGCTACCGGTAGGCCGACGAGCCGTGGAAGGAGCCACGCGATGCCGTATTCGGCGACGAGTCCTAGGCGTGCAAACGTGGTGCTCAGGGTGGCATCCGAAGCCACGAAGCGAGCATCTGCGCTCATCGCCAGCACGAAGCCGATCCCGGCGCACGGCCCGTTGATGGCGGTAGCCACAGGTGTCGCGAGCGTCAGCGCCACGAGGGGGAGCGTCTGGACTGTCTGGCCTCGTACGTAGCTAAGGAGATCGTCGGTGCTGCCCGCGAGAGAACTGAGGTCGGCACCCGAGCAGAATCCGCGGCCAGCTCCCGTGACGACGATGGCCCGCACGGACGGGTCCGCGTCGAGCTCTTGCAGCGTTGCTGCGTACAGCGGGCCCATCTCCGGGGTCAGCGCATTGAGGCGATCAGGACGGTTCAGGGTGATGATCGCAATGGATGCATTCTCGGTATCGCGAGTGATGAAAATGATGCTTGCTTCGTCGCTCGCGCTGGTCACATGGTCAGCCAACCACATGTTCGTAGCCGGCGTTTGCCTGCTCTGCGATCGAGTGGCGACACGGGCGATCAGAATTCCCGTTGATTCTCCTGCCAGTTCCTGTCGCCAGGTGACATAGTCCTGCTGTGGATACCGAAGAAGAAGCACCGTTGTCATCGCGCCCGTGGAGCGCGCGGCGCCCTCAAAGCCTGTTCCTCAGCGTCATCTTCATTGTCGTTGCGGCCGCACTCGTCTGGCAGGCATTCGACTACATAGGCAGAGGCATGGGGGGCGTAGTTCCTTACCTGCTGGTGGTGGGCGGACCCGTCCTTGCGGGCTACTACGTCTGGTACTTCAACATTCGCGACTTCGAAGCAGATCAGCCTGGGCGGACGCCGAGTACGTAGCGGCTACGTCCGACACGGTCGCACGGAGTTCGTGGGACAGCGTCAGAGGCGACGCCTGCGCGCCTGCACTCTTGGACAGCTTCCGTCCCTCGCTGGTGACGAGCGGATGATGTAGCACGTGCGCCTGGTGAAAGGTGTTGCCGGGCAAGAGGTGCGAGATGCGGCGTTGAACGTCGGTGGAGGAGGCGAGATCTTCTCCACGCACAACCAGGTCTATGCGTCCGTCGCAATCATCAACAATGGACGTCAGGTGGTAGGCGGGCAGATCATCGCGACGCCAAATGATGGGATCGGGAATTCCGTCGAGATGGAGTCGAGTTGCGGTGCGGCCTACCTGGAAGGCGTGATTGCCCTGACGGCATTCCCCCGGACACGATTCCCCCGTGAAGGCGTTCCACTGCGTTCGCGAGCACGTGCAGTGGTATGCCAGGCCTGTCATCCATAACTCTTCCCGGGCCCGTTGATACCGGTCGAGGCGTTGGTGCTGGGTCCATTGCGCCATGTCGGCGGTGGATCGCGGTCCGTCGGTCCACGGAATTTCAAGCCACGTCAAGACTCGAAAGACGTCGTCGATGTA